>NZ_QPID01000007.1 GCF_003336225.1 Corallincola holothuriorum | reverse complement strand
TCAACTTGCTCAACGACTAACAATTTAAAGGCTAGTGAATAATCGCACTGAGTGCGCTTTCTTTTTGAAGGGATTGGCTTTTCCATAATAGGTCTCCAATGTGTAAACCTATTTCAGGACGGGACAAGCTGACTTTCTAATAAGCCGCCATTTTGGCGGCTTTTTTATTGGCGTGAGCGTGTATTATTCGGTGCTCTTTTTAATGGGGGCTATCACTTTAAAATAATAGCGCTGTCAGTTGTGGCGGGTGCCGGTATCTTCATTTTGACCAGCGGCGTTTACAAACCTTTCCTGCTTCAAATGAACGTCCTCCCTGCACTGTGTGTATTCAGAGCCAGTGCCTGACCCTATCGAGCTCTATCGATCTTGACTCATCGCTCCGGTATTAAATAGCTTGATTGCTCACGACCCAGGGGCTCTGCTGGCTCCATTCAAGCAATAGGGTTTTGAAGCATCTTATCTTCAAAGGAAGAACACGGTGCATCTGGTGCATGATAAGCAAGTTGTGCGCAAATGCGTCGTAACCTGGCAGTACCTCGACAAGGTCGCCGTTGGCTAACTTGTCAGTGGCGTGATATGCAGGGATGTTAGCGATCCCCTGGTGCTGCTCAGCGATTAACATCGCTGTCGTATAGGCGCTAAATGAATGATTGCCAGTGGCGTTGACACTGTATTCGGTGCCTTCTTTAAATAGCCGCCATGTATTCCAGTCGCGCTGATGACTATTGAGAATGCATTGGTGTTCTATCAAATCTTGGTGTGAGTGAGGCACCCCATTTTTTGCCAAGTATTGAGGGCTGGCAACTAAGATGTTTTTAAGCGTGCCGACGTGGCGTGCCACTAGATCATCAGGGCTACGTGTAACGGCTCTGAGGGCAATGTCATTATGCCCCTCTTTGAAGTCAGTGATCTGATTAGAGAAATTTAGCTCTAGCTCCACATCGGGGCAGGTTTGACGAAAAGCAGGAAGGATCTGCTCGATGATCACATCGCCAAGTGTTAATGGTGCAGTAAAGCGTAGTGTGCCTTTATCACTGTTAACGACTTCCTGTACCTCTCTTTCCGCATTTTCAGAGAGGATCAATATCTGCTCCGCTTTTGTAAATAGCTGCTTACCTGCCTCGGTAGGACAAATACTGCGGGTGGTTGTGTGTAACAGGCTTGTTTTCAGTTCCGATTCTAATGCTTTCACATGCCGACTAAGTAACCCCTTTGAAACATCCATCACTGCGGCGGCGGCAGAGAAGCCGCCATGACGGACAACGCGGTAGTAGCTCATTAGGTAGGTAAGATTCATGGGGATAATCCAAGCTCTAATTGACTCTATTTTCAGTACAATAAGTTTCTTTTACGTTGTTTTTTATCACAAACATTGAAATTAAGCTTAATCGTGAACTTAATGATGATAAGGACAACGGAGATGACCTACCGATTTTTGCTCGTTGCTTCACTAATATTCGCCCCCTTTGTCTGTGCGACCCCTACAGAAACCATTAAACAAAATGGCTTGGAGCTGAATCTGTTTTACGGCAAGCGATCCACCGTGAATGCATACCTGTTTTCTGATGGAAAGGAACTGATACTACTCGACGCACTCGATTCTGTGGACGATGCACGACAGCTGAAAATACTGATTGATCAGCAGCAACTGCCGCTCAAACAGATTTTTATTAGCCATGGGCACCCTGATCATTTTATCGGCCTAGCAGTGCTTAACCGAGCGTTTCCTAACGCTGAAATTGTTGTGGCCTCAGAGGGCATTAAACAGGAGCTGATTGGCTGGGCGAATTGGATGACTGAGCGAGGATGGATGCATATAAGCATGATCCCCAAAAGTGAAAAGGCGCCCAGAGGGTTTGATTATGAGAGGCTAATTAAAGTGACTAGCGAAAGTCAGCTCGCATTTGATTCGGGAAAGACGCTGCGTATTGATCGCGGCAACCTGCCTACGGAAACCGTGCACTACGCCATGCTTTATAGCGAAGATTTGCACGGTTTGTTTATGGGCGATCTGGCGTCTAACAAAGTCCATTTGTGGCTGGGTGAGGGGGTTGACACGCAAAGTCTCGAAAACTGGCAGACCCTCCTTGCGGTTATCACCAAGCGTTATCAAAGCACTGGCGTCACTATCTACCCTGGCCATGGTAAGCCTGCACCGCTTTCTCTTTTACGCGAGGTTAGCCAATACATAGATGTGTTTAAGTTTGCGATCAGAACCGGCGGTAACCAAGATGCCGTACAGACCAAAATGATGGCGCTATTTCCTGATTATTCAGAGTCCGGCTATTTGCCGTTCGGTATCGAGCAGCACCTTGTTGTACAGACTGCAAAAGCTGATGGGCATTAGTGAAAATTGGATCAAAGAGCCCATAGTTATTGAGCTGGGTTTTGTATCCTTTTGACTGATATTTTTCATTGGAAGCAGGCATTTAGAGCTTTCTGTTGAACGATAGTTTTTGATATCAGGGAACAGCCTTAATTTTGTGAAGGGCCTTACCAAGCCCTGTTTAGGCATCATATTCCTGACTATACGTTGAAAGAGATCCGCGATGCGAGCAATAAGGCTTGGGTGTTGGGAGAAGGGCGCTTCAAAGAACAGATCGCCGAGCAGACGGGGCGCAGGACAAGCCCGCTTGGCCGAGGTGGAGATCGAAAGTCTGCGCACTTTAAAGGGCTTTCCGGAAATCAATGACTCTGATCCTATCGCTCGACCCCATCGATCGGCGCTCATCAATCTCCCCGGACAGGAAAGTGTGCCCCGGGGAGTTGAGAGTGAAATTAAACGTTGTTGGTGTTGGACGCTAGCTGTGGCAGGTATTCAGCATTGATTTCCAGTAACTCGTCCAGCACTTTGCGGGTTATCTCACCCTTGCGCACCATAGGGTTGATAGTCAATGCCTGCAACATGGTGCCATAATCGCCTGTGACTGCCGCTTCTACCGTCAATTCTTCGAACGCTTTCATCAGGCGCATCAGTCCAACCACGGCGGGGTTTTCAAACCGTTCCACATTCAATGGAACCGGGCCATTGGAGGTGATCACGCTGCTTACTTCTACAGCGCAGTCCTCCGGCAGTTCTTTGATTGTACCGTTGTTGCGCACGTTGACATGCATGATGGTGCGTTTGTCATTGTGGATAGCGCTGATCAAATCACAGGCAGCATCGGAGTAAAACTCACCTCCTCGGCCGGCAAGTTGTGGCGGTTTGATGTTGAGGTTCGGATCCTTATACAGTTCGAACAACTCCTGTTCCATCTTGGCGACGATCTCGCCGCGGGTACCGTGTTCTTTCTCATCGGCAATTTCATCCAGCATGATCTGGTCCGGCAAATAGTAGTATCTGTGGTAACAACAGGGCACGACACCGAGGTTTCTTACTTGGTCCGGATCCCACTTGAACGGCGGGATGTTCTTGGGACGCAACGGATCTGGGTTGTCAGCGACAATATTCAGTACTTCCTTCATCCTGTCCTGACCCTGATGCCATAGGTGACGGATATAGATAAAGTGATTGAGACCAGCGACCTGCAGCTGGTATTCGTTTGGTGCCAACCCCAGATGTTTTTCCAGCCCTTTTTCCGTCAATACCGGCACATTACAAAGGCCGACAACTTTTTCGATATTACTGTATTTGAGGACGGCTTCGGTCACCATGCCTGATGGATTGGTGAAGTTAATCAGCCAGGCATCAGGACACAATACTTCCATGTCTTTACAGATATCCAAGATGACCGGAATGGTGCGCATCGCCTTGGCAAAGCCGCCTACGCCATTGGTTTCCTGGCCAATCATGTCGTACTTGAGTGCTGTACGCTCGTCACGTACACGCGCCTTAAGTAAGCCAACTCTGAATTGCGTGCAGACGAAATCAGCCCCTTTCAGTGCCGCTTTACGGTCCAGCGTGATATGAACGTCAAACAGGTTCCCAGCCTTTTCCACCATGCGTTGCGCCAGCGCGCCAACGATCTCAACTTTTTCTTTGCCTTCTTCGCAGTCCACCAGCCAGATCTCCTTTATAGGCAGTTCTGCATGGCGCTTGATAAAGCCTTCAATGATCTCTGGGGTATAGCTGGAACCACCGCCGATGATGGCTACTTTCAAAGTGGACTTAGTCATGTGGGGTACCTATATGGTTGCTTGGTTCAGTTGATGACGAGATTGTAATATTGGGATGTAAACGTTGGAATCGACGTGTTTTTGACCGAGCCATGAGCTAAATTCATGGCAAGGGTGCGAAATGGTTCTAAAGGAAGCTTTAAGTATGAGCAATTCGCTTGACAGCGGACAGCTACTGCGACGCAGTAGCCTGACTGCATTGCAGTGTTTTGAATGTGCCGCGCGGCACCTTAACTTTACTCACGCGGCTGAGGAGCTGCACCTGACACAAAGTGCGGTCAGTCATCGGATCCGTAATCTTGAACAACAATTGCGTTATAAACTGTTTTTGCGAACACCAAAACAACTGAGTCTGACAGGTGAAGGGCGACGGCTATATGACGTCGTTCACCATACGCTCGGTCAGCTCTATGCTGAGCTTGAAGCCATCGATCATGGCAGTGCTACCGGCTTATTGGTGTTGGGGGTTGTACCGACTTTTGCTCGTCATTGGCTGGTGCCACGTCTGGCAGATTTTCACGATAAACACCCGAATATCCAGGTGAGGATCCGTGTACGCGCCAGCGTGCTGGACTTCAATACAGACCCGGTAGATGCCGCTATCTATTACGATGAGCATGCCTTACCCGGTGTGCAAACGCAGGCTCTGTTTGACGAAACCTTATTCCCTGTTTGCTCCCGCGCATATGCGGATAAATTCGATTTGTGGAACAAACCGGAGAACCTGCGCCAATGCCGAATATTACATGACATTGAGGCGCTTCATGCTGAAGAGGTTTACAGCGAGTGGCTGTTGTGGCTGAGAGAGTCTGGCAACGAACTAAGCCAGGCGCATCTGCAGCGTGGAGACATATTCAATCACTTCGATTTAGCCCTGGTTGCCGCCATGAATCATGCCGGCGTAGCGATGGGGCGAGAGCAACTCGTTAGATCGCGTTTAGACAGGGGAGATCTGGTTACACCTTTTGGCTTTAGCGTCAAATCACCGCGTTGTTACTACTACTTGTGTGGGCGGGAAAATGCCCAGCGCCCGAGGATACAGGCATTCACCAATTGGCTAACCAGCCAGCTTACGATCTAGTTAGAGGTTTCCGTTTCAGCCATTCGACAAGCCAATGAATTTGCGACCAAAGCTAGGGATGAGGAGCGATTAGCCTGAGAGCTGTCGTGGGTGGCCTATCGATCGCTTGTCGATCTAAATCAATTAACTGCTTGTTTTAATGTACTTTCATTGAGAGTTAATTTAGCGTTGTATGTTCTATAGACGTCACCCAAACGTCATAAGTAAGCGGAAAGCAGCGCGGTCGTAAGGAGTTTTCATGCAGGTTGCTGGCATCAAAGGAATGCACCTTGGGCGTATGTTCCGGTTCGCGTATATAGCTTTAAGTGCTGTGGCATCGGTATGGATAGCGTCGGGGGCTTTGCATCAAGGCTTGTGGTGGCTAACGGCGGTGATTGTCGGCTTTGCTTTGCTGACACTCTGGGTGTTTGGGCTAGATAAAAACAGGTCTTGGCGGCTGCTTTATCCTGCGCTGGCGGTGGGAATATGGTGTGTGCTACTGCCCCTTGGACATACGATCGCAACGTCGTTTAGTAACTCTTCTGGTGCCCACCTTTTGACCTACGAAAAGGCCAAAAGTTACCTTTTAGCCCAGACCTTCATTGCTTCGCCAAATGACAGCTATACTTCTGCTTTGTATCCGGATGGTGAGGCTTACCGGTTAGTATTAACCTCCTCTACAACGCCTGTTCGGCACTATCAAAGTCAGCCTCTGATCATCCAGACCCGCCAATCCATCCGAGCAAATAAGTTAGCTAATGATGCGTTTGATTACATCGATGAACCGCAGCGCCTAACGTTTATTGATGAGCTACCTGTCGCTGATAAAGCGAGTATTCGGGAGATTGTTTACCGGCGCGTCCATCTACAAAAAATCACATTTATCCGTTCAGATGATCCGCAGCAGCGGGTTTTGGTCATGCAGGGGTTGCGTAAGTTTTCCTATCAATTACCGAAGTATGTTGAGCTCAATGAGCCGCCAGAGTTTACCCGCTCCCTGATCTTGCCAGATCGTGAGATTTTCTTGGATCAAGAATCGAAAAAGTATCTTGCGGGTGATTGGCAAACTGGCGAGTTTCGTTATCTGGATGGTGAAGGCGCTTTTGTTGCCAATGATGATGGCGATAACTTTGCCCCTGGGTTCGTTGTTCATGTAGGACTGGACAACTATTGGCGATTGCTCAGCGACAAGGGGATACCGTTGGGGCAAGTCGCGTTGTGGAATGTCGCCTTTGTGTTGATTGTTGTTGCTGGCGCATTGTTATTGGGCGGGAGTTTGGCGATTAAGTTGAGCAACCAGCGGCTCAAAGGACGGCGGTGGTTGTTTGTGCTGTTAATGATGCCTGCATTGTGGTCTTTGCCACAGGCGGCGTTGATCAGTAAAGGATTGTTTAATCAAAACTTTGGTGAGTTGAATCTGTTACTCGACGCATTTTTTGGGGTTAAGCCGGAATGGTTTACCACGCCTATTTTGGCGAAAATAATGTTGTGCATTGTCGGTGTTGTTGCTGTGTATCCATGGTGGCTCATCGTTGTTCGTTGGCTGATTCAGGTTGCGCCATTGTCGTTGCAACAGGATATCGCTGTTGGTCGCATCAGTAGCGGTTTGCTGAATTATCTTAAGCCGCGATTGATGCTGCTGACGGTTGGAGCAGCGTTCATATTTTGCTGTAGCCAGTCATTAGTTCAGCTATTGACCTATGGAGGCCCTGATATCATCGGTAGCTCGGTGCCTGCGGGTACAACAGATACATTGAGCTCCATGGCCTACCGACTTAAGTTTGAAGGTTATTCCGATGGCGGTCTATCGGCAGCACTGAGTTGTGGTTTGCTTTTGCTGTTGGCCTGGCCGCTATATTGGTTTTGCCAACGTTTGGCTATATGGATTGAACAGCAAAAGCAGTGTGATGATGTTGGCGCGACAGAGCATCAACCGGAGCGCTCCCCTGAGGTCACTACGTCACACTTACTTTCCTCATCAACTTGGCGCGCCAGCGGCAATATGTTGTGGATGCTTCCTCTGGCCGCGCTGGTGCTTTCTCCGCTGTTGCTGGTTTGGTATCTATCATTCAGGGAGGCCAACTTCGCCGTCAATGCTGTTTGGGATGAGGTGTATTCACTTCAACACTGGTGGCTAGCTTTTGGCGTGGGCTTTCTTGAGGCTGATGGAGGTGTTACACCGCCGCCGTTTCCGGTGATGCAGTGGCTGTGGAATGGCTTTAAGGTCGGTGGTTTGTCGGCATTGCTGATCACCCCTATTGCCGTGGTTGGTGCATATGGCTTGTCCCGTCTTACAGATCGCACTCGTCAACGGGCATTAGCTGGGATCTTGTTCGCTTTTTTAATCCCTACCTCGGCGTTGATGATTGGCAGTTATAGATTTCTCGAATGGATAAGCGACGCTGTGAGTTGGTTGGGTGTTAATACTCACTTCGGCTTGGTGCTTGCTTATCTGCCGCACGCATTGCTATTTGTGGCTGTCGCGTATTGGTGTGGTATTGGCCGTTTGCCTGGTAATGAAACCGACGGTGAAGATGATATGACTGTTCATTCGACATGTCTTCGTCATCGTAGCTCAGTCGCGCTGATCTTTTTTGCTAGCTTTCTCATTTGTGGTTTTGAGGGGCCATTAGCTAGCGTTATTTTACAAGACGTGGATTTAATGACACCGGCGGTTGGTCTACAGCAGTATCTTTATCCCTGTAATTATTTGTGGGGCGATTTTGCTGTTGCGGCTTTGCTTACCACCTTACCTTATGCAACCAGTTTATTGATTGTGCTGATGCTGATGAATAAGCAGGTGATCTTAAACGGGAGACCAAAAAGAGCAGAGTGACTGATTTTGGTTTGCTTGTATTGCGCTTACGCTAACCGCTAAAAAAAGCCGCTATATGGGCGGCTTATTAGGAGGGTGTTTTAAGACAAAGGGCCCCTATTTGGCGAGGCCCTTTGTGGCGTGTTACAAGATTTCGCCAGTGGCGGCATCAATAATCACTGATGAGCCATCTGTACTTGAGAACTCATAAGCAGGTACCAGTATTTGTGTTGACGCATTTGTTTCCTTGTAGCCTAAGCAAGGCTCAGCGCTCACAAACTTGATAGTTTCGGTACTTTTGTAGAAAGCGGCAATATCATCGGCTGCCGCCTCGATTGCTTGTTTCACTGAAAGGATCTCCAGTGAACCTTTTTGCGCACGTTTCTTCAACAAGCTCCAATTGTATTCAGATGCAGCAATACCACTTTCATCAATTAACAGTGAGATATAGTCGCTTACGGTATTGCTTCTGACGGCGAGTGAATCAACCACTCGTTTAAAGCGCACTTGATAACCAATACGCTTGCCATCGGCAGAGATCGATGTGACCCGATCAAACTCAACCCCATCAAAGGAGGCTTTGTCTTCGACCCATTGAGTGGCCATTTGAATGGCTGCATCTTCGGACAAGGAAGAGAGTGAAAGAGAGATCATATCCCTATGGCTTTGTTGCTCTTCAAAGTCTTTCTGTACATTGAAGTGGGCATTTTCAAATGAGATACCACGTTTAGCCGCTTTAGTGATCGATGACGCGACAAGCACTTTGCCATTAGCAAATGGGGTGAATGTATCGTTTGTTTTAGTGCGGGCATTTGCTACATCAGCTTCATAGGTCACTACACGGTCGTTGTCTTTGGTATAGATAACCCAGCGATCATAAAGTGATGATTGCTTATTATTGATTTCATACCATATTTGCGGATAACTTTTGCCTGATTCAATACCATTGGCAAGATCTCGTGCAACTTCATTATCGGTAAAGTCATACGAGTTATTATTGTATCCCATGATATTCTGTGTGGTGCCAACAAACTTAGATTTCCAATCTCTGTCACCGACGGTCAGGCATGTCGCAATGACCGTGTTTTCTATCGCTACTTTGTCTATATATGAGCTGTACCAACCACCATCAGAGGTTGATATGTAGCCGGTAAAACCATGTCCTGTGTGGTACAACAGTTTAGCTTCACGGCCCAGATAGTCTGTCAATTCGGCACTAGAAACGTTGTCATCATCAAGTACCCACTCGTAACCCTGTCCACGCATGGCATTAGCAAAAATATTTTTGTCATCAGGGTCTAGGTCATCATAAACACTGGAAGTAATAATGGTGTCATCCATTGAGCCCCCACCGCCAGTATCGCCATTGGCATTCATGTTGTAGGTGTAATCTTCATACTCCCACGCGCTATTTTGGTAGCTCCACAGGCGCACATAGATAGTGCCACTATTTGGAAGGTTGCTTATTGTGGTGCTTTGCTGGCGAATGGCACTTTCGCTTTCAAATATGTCGGCACCACCAACAGATGAGCCTACATCGAGCCAGTAATAACCACTGTCATTTGTCCAGCTTAACGTAACGCTGTTGCTGGTGAGTGTTGAGCCCGCATTTGGGGTGATGGGTGATGAACTATTGCCGCCAACATCCATGCTATAGCTGTAGTCTTCATACTGCCACTGACTAGCGTCCCAGTCGTAGTAGTAGATCCGTACATAAACAGAACCACTGTCTGGCAAACCATCAAGGGTGTAGCTTTTTTCCTGAAAATAGCTATCGGAATCGTATATATCAGTCCCTCCCTTAGAGGTCCCCGCACTGATGTAATAGTAGCCTCCGGGGTGGTCCCAGCTAAATGTCTCGCTGTTACTCGTTAATGTAGAGTTAGCTGCGGGAGATATCGTGCTCTTCGCAGACTTATAATACGCATCTTTCAGCATTGGATATTGCGCTTGGGCATAAGCGGTGCCAACGCTAGATGACACAAGCAAACTAAGAAGAACATACCTAATCATTAAATACTCCATTAATTAGTGAAATTATATCTCTTGGTTAAACCAATACTATGAGTTAAGGCCATAGTTGGATTTCAAGCTTAAAAAGAAATCTCTAATTTCGAATAAATTAAAAACTTTATTAAAATTGGAAGGTTCTATTCCTATTTAAAGGATAGAGTTCGAGCGGGAAGAGTATATAAGTGTTAATTTATTGCAATGGAGTTAAAGTTGTTAACATAATCCAAATCAATTTTTATGTTTTAATGTGATAGACTAAATTAGTTGTTGGTTTGGTTTTAAGTCAGATTTATAGTTTAGACGTTTGCTAATGATTCTTTATTTTGAATGAGGTCAATGCCTATTGTGTTGATTTTTAGCTACTTTATTTTTTGAGTTAAACGCTCTGATGGTTTTAATTCTAATTTACCTATTCATTTTTTAGCTTTTGTTTATTGTTGTGGGTTTTATCTCTTGGCTTTGCTGGTGAATTGTTGTTTAATCGCGATGTTTTAAATTCTATTAACATTATTCTGTTTATTGGCTATTTATTTGTTTTGCCTTTTTTAGGTTGATATGTTTAAGTTGTTTTTATAGCCCTCGGTCTTAAAGCAACGTTACGTAAGCTCGGTTTTTATTCTCTGGAGGATAAGTGAGTAGCACAAGAAAATATCGTTTGATGAGTTCAGTCGCAGCCATTGTATGCTTATTTCAATCTCCGTTATCGGTTGCGAAACAGGTTAAAATTTATAACCCTGGTTTTGAAAGTGATGCGGCTTGGTCTGGTTGGACGGATAGTGAGCCATCTTCTATTTCTGGTGTGGCTCATTTTGGTAAGAGGTCGGCTAAGATCGCAGGACAAGGTGGCCGCTTTTATCAGTACATTGATGTTGAGCGAGATACTGATTATCAGCTTATCGCCCATGTAAAAGGCAGTGGCAAGGTGGGGGTCATCGCTGGTGACACACGCTACACCGAGCAAGTCAGCAAGCAGTCAAACTGGAAGCGAGTTGTAGCCGAGTTCAACTCTGGTGATAACGGCAATATTGAGATCTTTGCTGAATATTATAAAAGCGAAGGCCGCTTTGATTCATTCAAGTTAATTAAAATGGATGCTGGATCAGTGCCGGTTCCGTCTGATCCGAATACTGGTGTGTGTGGCGACCTATCTATGTTGCAGATCTACTCGGCAACTGACGATGGGACTAATGACGGCCATGGACCTGAAAACACGCTTGATGGGGGACTGGGGAATGAATCTCGCTGGTCATCTAAAGGATTGCATAAAGAGCTGGTTTTTGACTTAAAAGATCCGTCGGTGGTCAAGGCAGCGGCGTTTAAGTGGTACAAAGCGCGTCAGCGTATTTCCTATTTTGATATTGAAACCTCGATTGATAAGGCTAATTGGCAGCGTGTATTGTCTAACGGCGAATCAGCATCGGATCACCCTGATTTTTTTCAGGTTGATATAGAAGATAGCGAAGCCCGCTATGTGAAAATTATTGGTCGTGGCAATTCGGATAGTGCTTGGAATAGTTTGATCGAGGCGCGTTTGTACGGCTGTGTCGATGGTCAAGATCCAACAGATCCAACAGATCCAACAGAACCAACAGATCCACCAAGCCCAGAGCTCAATCCATCATTACCTCCTTCAAGTAACTTTGATCTGTCTGATTGGTATTTAAGTGTACCCACTGACATCGATGGCTCAGGTACGGCTGATTCAATCAAAGAGAAGCAGCTAAATGCAGGTTATGAGAGCAGTGACTACTTCTATACTGGTGCTGATGGCGGCATGGTATTTGTGTGTCCTATAACTGGATATAAGACTTCAAAAAATACCTCCTATACCCGTTCAGAGCTGCGAGAAATGCTGCGCCGTGGTAATACCAGCATTAGCACCGGTGGTGTTTCTAAAAACAACTGGGTTTTTTCAAGTGCCCCTCGCTCCGCTCAGAACCAAGCGGGTGGGGTCAATGGGGTGCTTGAGGCCACGTTAGCTGTCAATCACGTGACTAAAACGGGCAGTCGCGCTCAAGTTGGACGTGTCATTGTGGGGCAAATTCATGCCAACGACGATGAACCGCTGCGCATCTATTATCGTAAGTTGCCAAACCACAAGAAGGGATCTGTCTATTTTGCTCATGAACCTCGGACAGGCAAAGAGCAATGGTATGAGATGATTGGTAGCAAAGATGATAATGCAGATGAGCCAGCCGATGGCATTGCATTAAATGAACGCTTTGGCTATCGGGTTGATGTGGTGGCGAACACATTGACAGTGACTATTACACGGCCGGGTAAAGAGGATGTTGTTAAGCGTGTTGATATGAGTGACAGCGGCTATGACGACGGTAAGCAGTACATGTACTTTAAAGCCGGTGTCTATAATCAGAATAAAACGGGGCATGATAACGACTATGTGCAAGCAACGTTCTACTCTTTGAGCAATCATCATGAGGGTTATGAATACTAGGTTGTATCGGGTATATCAGTCTGAATCCGCCTAGGCTACGTACAAATCTGCATCATCCAGTGACCATCGTCATGCGTTAGGTAAAGCGACTGTTTTACCTAACGCCTTTTTATCTTGTGCTGATTGTTTGTTGACCAATGTTTGGCGCTTTGCTTTGATAACCGAGTTAGAGGAAGCGTACGCACCGTATTGGTAGTAAGAACCTCTCGGTGCTGATTAGCATAATGAAGGAGAACAAGATGCAACGACATGGAAAGAAACGTGCGTGGTGTGTTCTGGCTTTTATCACGCTTTGGCCACTGATTGGTTGTGCGCCATCAGACCAGCTAACCCCTCGTTACTCTTTGGTCGGTGAATGGATTGTCACTTCGATGGAAGGGACGGATTTGGTGACTAATACTCCCATCACATTTCGCTTTGCTCCCGATGAAACGATTGCTGGTACCGGTGGTTGTAACCAATTTTCTGGTGCCTACTTTGTGGAAAACGATGCGCTGCGCTTTGGCCAGTTCATGGTGACAGCGATGAACTGTAAGAAGGCGCAAAATGCCCAAGAGAAGCATTTCTTCGCCAATATGGGGTTGGTCAATCAATTCGAGTTGGCGGGGGATACTCTGTTACTGATATCCGGTGACAGCGACATCGTTATTACCGCTAAGGCGATGAATTAATACAGACGTCTGATTGTTCGTTGTTCCGGTGTTGTGGGGGCAAAGACGTTGGTAGCGACTTATATCGCCCCCATGAAGTATGTGAGGAAGCAGTTGGTTACTACTGCTTCCGTATCCTTTTCCAACTTACGCTGTGCGAATGGCTATTCAGGCCGTGGGCATCCATCACCGTGGGCAATCCTTTCTACTTCACAATGAAAGGTGATCGGACTGTCTTCGCAGGCACAGATGCGTCGGGCGCATGCTTCGGCGGTCTCTTCATCTGGAGCCCAGAATGGCGGTGCGGTAGTGCAGCAAAAGTCATTTTCTTCGTTATATACGCGCATGGAGTAATGTTCTTCCGCACGGCCTCCTGCACACGGTGCACACTCTGTGCAAGGTGCAATCGCTGGATCATCGGAGCCCCCGCCACCGGGGCAGTCGCATTCGCCACTGCCATGTGAAGCTGGACCTGGATCCCAAGTGCAGCCAGGCTCGCAGGGCGACGAGGAGCAAAGCCCAGTCCTGTTGTTCCAATATAATCCTTCACAGCAGCGGTCTTGGCTTGAAGCTGTCATGCCGTCAGTGGCACAGCAATAGGGGCCATAAGGGCCGGTACGTATTTGACCACTGCAGCAATCGGATGCTGGCGCATCGCTGTCGAGGGCTGCGTTGTTTCCTCGGCAACATCTATCGTTTTCACAATTACCTGCTTGGCAGCAGTTTGTTTCTGCGGTGCAGGATTCTCCTATATCAGTGCAGTCTTCGCTTTTACTTGCCAGGATCGCTGCAATGCCAAAGATCACGATGAAGGCGAGTATCAGTGGGCGAATAATTGTCCATTTCGGCGTTTGGTTATCCATGAGTGGTTTTCCTCGAGGTTGTAGCCAATGCAATTAAAAACGCCGTCCCAGCACCTGCCAAGATGGCGACAACATCACGGAGGTCAAAGGTGCCGCTGTACAAAATGCAACTTAACATCGTTGCGTGATCCTCTATCTCGATGGCTTGTTCCATGCGCTGTTGAATGTAACTCGCGAAGATGGGTAGCTGTGCCAATTCGAACAGTAGGTTAGCTCCGCCCCAGAATGAGCAAACAATCAGTAAGTTTTTCCGGCTGGGGTTGACCAGGCTAAGGCTAAGTAATGAAAACCCCAACGGATGAACGAATGCGGGCAGTACCAAGCTAAATTTGACGAAAGGTTGTACTAGAGGTTGCAGTTCGGGGAAGTAGTCGGGCAGGTAGGGTAAACCAATGGCTGGACGTACGAACATATATACAGCGCTACCTAGCACCAGTATGGCAATGCTTAAACCAAGCTGTACGACATTAAACAGCTGACGAGGGGGAGCCATCGCCTGCCTTCCTTTAACGAGTATTGAAGATTACAGCACCGTCTTAAGCATAGATCCGGCACGCAAAATAACCACTCTGAGTGTGTGGTTTATTCCCTTCCCTGAACTAATCTTAAATTCCCGAAAGGGATAACCAAGGAGGAGGTAATGAAGCATCTATTGATTGCTCTAATGGCGGCTTGTGCATGGTTGTCTTCCACTTGTGCCGTTGCTGCTTATGTCGAGTTTGATTTCAGTGGTAGTGAGGCTTACGACGATGGCAGTGGTGCCTATGATCGTGCTGTTGTCGGCAACTTATATTGGGATATAGATCAAGCGGTGATTGTCGCTGGAAGAGCGGCGGTGGCTGATACGCTATTTGTCTTTGACGCCGCATCCGGAATGGGAACGACCCACCTTCACGATGCTCGTTTCTTTGATTTCGGCATGTTCATTGAATTTGATGTCTTGATGGTGAACTACTGGAATGCGAGTGATCAGTTACAGCTTGAGTACATTCGCTACGAGGTGCCTATCGGTGATCCTTACCGGCCTTGTGTGGAGGGGCCGTTTACCGATTGCTTTACCAATGGCGTGGATGACCAATATGTGTGGCAAAACGCCTATGATCAAGATGGCATACTTGAAAGTAACTATGTGACGGCAATAAGCGATTACGCTGATGGTGCCCATGGTTGGTTGTCGTTGGCTTCTCCTTGGCGGGATGGCTGGCGGATAATTGATGAGTTGCCTGATCTGGTTGCTAAGCGGGTGCCTGTGGGGTCTGTGCTACCACTTTTTGCTCTGCTAGCGCTGGGATCTATTTCCTTGCGAAAGTCTGTGTAATAAATAGCTTTTGATTCATTGGTGATTTATCAGCGCGTCAGTCTGGCGCGCTTTTTTGTCTCTAGTTGCATAAAGTCCCCATTTGTTTTCCCCCATAAAATAGATTTTCCTTTCACTCTGGAGCTGCGCGTATGCAGTGTCTGACTGAGCTACATCGATCCTAGCCATGCTTCTTGGCTGATAAATGAACGATGCTATATCGCCGGTGGATTTACTTCGCTTTCCTATTGGGGCGGTTTCTTGTCGCGATTTAGATTAATTATGTCGCTAACTTCGCTCCAGCCTATCGTTAGCTCATTTATTAGTTATTCATTATGTTGATGTTATTAGATTTTTTGGGTGAATATTGTTTTGTGATTCAAATCATTAAATGTTATTAAATTGTGACGCGAATCACTTTGGCTGTGTTGGAGTAGGGCATTGCAGGCTAAGGCATACCTCTGTTCTTTATCGCTGTGTTTCAGGTGTATTCGGCGTTCGGTGTTTTTTGTTTTTCATTTTTTGTTAGGAATCGGAATGAATTTGTTAAGCGGTTATTCATTTGGTGTCGGTGCCTTGGTGTCGAAATCTTTGCTGGCGTTCATCACGTCACTACTCTTTTTATCTCCCATTGTCAGTGCTACTACTTACGAACAAGGGTATGGCTATACCCAACAGCACGGGTTGCAAGAATTTAGCGTCAAGGTTGAGCATACCGAGAGCGGCAATGTTCGTTATCTGTTGCAAGGGGTGACTAAAGATGGCTATCTTTTTGAATCACGCTTTGGTGGTGGTCGAGGATCTTACGGCACCATAGGTAATGGCTCGGTTGTTTATGATGGTAACCAAACGAATGTTTGGAATGACAACATCTATGTTGATTACAATGATCAGCGTGTTGATACCACTTATCCCGCCGTTTTGTTGGACTTGCACTGGAGTCTGGAAAAGACCTTAGACTTCTATAAGTTGATGGGTAGGGATGGTGTGATTGAAGCTGATCCTAATTTCGTCATCCGCGGTAATATCTCTTCAACTTGTAACCAATACGGTGAAGCATCCACCCGTTCTAACAATATTTGCTTTGGTAAGCCATCTAACAGCAACGGTGATCAGCCTCACCGTGTCACGTTGGACATCGTCGCGCACGAAGTGACTCATATCGTGGATTCTTCAATCTATCTGGCTGCGGGCAGAGAGGTGGGTTTCTACGAAGGTTTTACCGATCTTTTTGGTACGGCTGTAAAGCGCCACTATCTTGAAGATGCCAGCTATCGTGTAGGTGAAAACAACTTTGCTGGCGGGGTGCCGTATACCTGCGGTACAGAAAGTTCACGACTGCGTGATTTGAGTGCGCCTGTGGTAACGACTTATCGCGGCCAATCTTGGCTAGATAACCAAAACTGCGTCTATGCCGTCGGCTCTCTGATCGGTCATTGGTACTATCTGCTTTCTGAAGGCGGCTCGGGTACCAATGAGCTAGGTAACACATATCAGGTGGACGGCTTTGGCGATAATCTGACGGGCGCCCATATCGCTTATCAGTCATGGGTTAACTTCGATTCAAATACCTTTATGGATATGCCCACTTATGCAGCGTTTAGCGTACAGCAAGCCGAACTCTTGTATGGTGAGAAAGGCGTGAACACGACCTGTGCAGCTTGGTATGCGGTCGGTGTGGACGTGGAAGCCTGTGACAACGATGTTGATCCAATGCCAGAGCCTGTGGCGGTTGAGTTTAGTTGCGCGAACGGTCATACCCAGATGGGCCAAAATGTGTATGCCGTAGGAAATGTGGCTGAACTTGGTAACTGGGATCCGAGTAAGGCCTTCAAGCTGGAGCCAACAGACTATCCAACCTGGCGTGCCTCATTGGCGGGTTTTGCGCCTAATCAAGCCATCGAATGGAAGTGTATTAAGCGTGATCTTGGCGCTGTTGAATGGCAGGGGGGTAGCAATAACACATTGACTACGCCAGCTAGTGGTTCAGTTGCCACCCAAGGCAGCTTCTAGTTTACTTTAGCCCTCGGAGCGTGACCTCCGAGGGCTTTGTTATTATTGTCCCAAATCGAACAAAATTTCTCCATTCGTCTCTTCGCATACAATACGTTTTCTTTTTATTCAGTAAGTTACCTACGGAACACGCCTTGCAACTGTTCAGTGTTTAATGAACCACTGAAGAAGGAAGTGCACTATGGCGACAGTCTATTTTTCGTCTCCGACCATGCGTAAGAACAAAAAGGTGACTGCGGTTGCTGGTAAACGTAATGCCCTACTAGGTTTGGCAGAAGAGAACGGTATTAAGATCCCCTGTGAATGCCGTGATGGCGAGTGTGGATCGTGTTTGGTGAAGGTGACGCATCTTGATGGTGATCGCGTGAAGGCGGTGATGCTGACCGACAAAGAGCGTTCCGTGCTTAAATCTGTGGGTAAATTGCCACCCCATGAAGCTGAGCGCGCGTCAGTCCATGATGTCCCCCCAACCTACCGTCTTGCCTGTCAGACAATCGTCACCGATGAAGATTTGTTGGTTGAATTTACCGGTGAGCCTGGTGGAGCGTAATTAGATAGACAATACGCAGGTTGTTTAATCCAGAAGTCGCTGATAGGCGACTTCTTCTTCCTTGGCGATCACAGTGTGAGCAAGCGCAAATATTCATTCATATGAGACTAAAACTACACTCTTAAGATCAAGCATTCGACGGTTGCTCCCCCCCATATTTTCCACCTTCGAGTAGAGTGCTGTAAGCGGCGCAAGCATCAGTATATTTGATGGTCATCATCTCGCGATGAGATCAACAAACTAACATGGTGAACGGTTTGCGTTTGGTGGCTATTTTCAGGAGTGTCTGATGTTCAACAGTAATAGATTCAAAATGGGGAGCGCGGGTTTGTTGCTTACCCCACTGGCATTGCTTATGTCTGGTTGCGGCGGCAGTAGCGGTGGTGGTGATGATCCCGAACCACCCGTTCCAGATTCATTTACTGTTTCAGGCACGGCCACCGGGTTGCCGGATTTTGGGCTGCTTACTGTTTCATTGAATGGCGGTTTGTCAGAGCCGGTACTCGTCGGTAATGCCAATGACCTGTCGGGCACTTTTCGCTTTCCGGATCGCTTTCAAGTCGGTGATAACTATGAGATCAGTTTGAGTGAACTGCCATCTCGTACGACTTGTATTGTTGAGAACGGCAGCGGTGTTATTGCGGAAGCTAACATCGAAAACATTGTTGTTAGCTGCGAAGCGGTCCCCCTAGCGCCGAATGAAAGAACCTTAACGGGAACGATTTCTGGTTTAGATGACAACACTAACGTACAGCTATCGTTGAATGGCGAAGAGTTTTTAGACGTCAACCACAATGGCCGCTTTATGTTCCAGAGCGCTATGGTTGATTTCCAGAACTATGAGATTGATGTTGAGCGAGATCCAGCCCGACAAGAGTGTGAGATTGAAAATGGCGAGGGAGTGATTGACGGTGACAATATCGTTGATATTGCTGTTCGTTGTGAGCAGGATGATTCTGCCTCTGTTTTTGCAACAGACCGCCTGCATCGCTTCCGCATTACGATGACAGCCCAAGAGTGGCTGGCATTCGTACTGGACACCGAGCGAGCACGTTATACCAATCGGGATGCCCATGGCTGGAGTTTGTGGAATTTGTGGACCCACAGCGAAGTCTATCGTGAAGTCAGTCTGGAGTATCTTGATGATAACGGCGATGTGATCGAACAGTTAGATCACGTGGCATTCAAGATGCGCGGAAACACCAGTCGCCAATGGCCTGAAGAGTGGTATCAGCAGGACGATGACAGCTGGACGGCGAAGCCTCGCCGGTTCCATTTTTCATTGAAGTTTGACGAAGAGTTTGATGACGACGAAAGCGTGTATGCCTGTATTGACGATGACGGTCAACCTGCCGCTGTGAACAATGGGCATTGTAATAATCGTGTTGGTCGCGACGTGCCTGAAGTAACCGCGAATGACGGCCGAGAATTCAACGGCGTCGAGAAACTCTATTTTAAATTCAATAAAGACGATCCAGGCTATCAGCGCGAAATGTTAGCGCATGACGTGCTTAATAGCGCAGGTGTACCGACCGGACGTATGGCCCATGCCAGTGTTGAGTTAGTGATCACGGGTGAGCAGGGTGAAACCCTGTATGACCGGCCATTACCTCAGGTATACAACATGGGCGTGTTTATGATGGATGAGCCTATCGACAAGCCCTATCTAAAACGCTACTTCGGCGAGAATGGTTACCTGTTCAAAGTGGGCGGAGGTGATCTCAGCACCGCGGATGCGGCGAACCCGAACTGTGTACCTTATGAGGATGGTTCCGGCTACATCAATAGTAATTTCTGTTTAATTGGTGTGGAGAAGTCAGACCCTGATGACAGAGAAGATTGGTTAGGCACGGCCAATTACCTAAATCCTGACTACGTGAATAGCGATATTAACGATCAAGGTGGCATGGCGTCGCAGTTCGCCCCTTATCGCCCCACTTATGATATGAAGAGCAAGAAGAAGTCGATTGCTGATGCCAGAGTCGATTTGCAGAACTTCATGACTTTTGTACAGGGACGCCCCAGTGTTTCTCGTTTAGCTGAAGAGTTTGATATTGATGGTTTTGTGCGTGCGCAGGCGGCTGATATCGTTATCGGTGCGGTGGATCATTATGTCCGCGTTGCCAATAACTACTATCTCTACCTCAACCCTCTGACCGAAAAGTGGACGTACTTGACCTACGACTATGATTTCAACTTCCGTGACAATCATCCAGTGGCGTGGGGAAGTAATGTCGAAGCGTTTCAGAATGTGGCAGGTAGTTATGCGCTCCCTGGCACAGGTGAAAGAGATTGGCACAGCGAACGGATGTCAGGTGTGACACCTGTTTTGTGGGATATTGTGTTTGCTGAAGCAGTCTATCAGCGCCGACTTCTGCAGGAGATCAAGCGCATTCTTGATGCCCAGATGGATTGGGATAGCCAGTTGGCGCCTAAGCTCAAACAGCGTCGTGAAATGATCGAAGCGGTAGTATTGGCCACAGACGCTGCACATCCGCAAGGCTGCGAACAGATCTACGACCGTCGTGCGATTGATGCGGATGCAGGGACTGAACTGTGTGATGCGGGCGACGTATCGATGAAAGTGTTTATGCAGCAAAAAGTCGCCGCACTGCGTGAGGAGTTAGCTAAGCATGGCATTGAATAGTGCTGCGTAACTTACTGCTGTTGTTTACTAAAAACACCGTCTTGTTGTTAGCATCAAGGCGGTGTTTTTTTATGGCTGATTGGTGTTTTCTTAAGTTTGATAGTCAGTTATCGGCAAAGATGTTCGATTAACTGATGTACCCAGCTAGCTGCTCGCTGGTGGTATAGCAGGTAAATCTGTTCATTGCAGGTATAGGGGCAATTGGTCACCTGCACCTGTTGCAGTTGCCATTCCCGAAGGAGAAAGTCCGGCAGATAGGCGACCGCCTGGCCGCTTCTCACCAGTTGCCCGATCACCGCATAATCGTTGACGACCCAGCCAATTTGGCGGGGAAACAGCTGTTCATTCCAGCCATCGCATCCCTGCCCACGGGCTTCACCACAAAAAGGCGATATATGTGGCGTCGCGAAAGGATATTTTAAAACCTCTTCCGCATTGGCTGCCCGTGATATCCCTTTGTTCGACCGGCGATCCCGCAGCGCTTGCGCCAGAGGATGGTTGCGGCTGATCGCTGTTTGCATGGTTAACGAGCCGAGAGGCTGGCTCATTATATGGTCCGGCAGTGATTTGAGCTGGGTTCCTGTAACCAAAGCAAGGTGCACGTCACCCTGTTTTAGGCGTTGTAACGCCTGTTGTTCAAACAGTGTGTCGACCTCCAGCGTGCTGGCCGCAAGTTGCTGACGCAGGCAGCGACTGATTGGGCTAAGCCAACGATATTGAAGGATGGCTGGAGCCGCAATTCTGCATATTAGCGCCGTCGACGAGCGGTTTAGTGCTCGTTTGGTTTGGTGTGCCAGTTCAACTAATTCTCGGGCTTTGGGTTGAAGCTGTTCACCATGTTGATTTAACCGCAGGCTTTTTCCTACGCGGTCAAATAGTGATACCTGCAGTGATGCTTCCAAGCGCTTTAATGACTTAGATAGAGCACTCGGGGTGACATTAAGCGTAATTGCGGCCTTCTGCAGACTATTCGTTTGGGCTATGAGTAAAAACTTCTCTAAATCTGCTATTTCCATATCGTTGTTAAAAACTCTTTATTGGAAACGATTTGGACTCGATTTTAGCTTAATCTCGCCATGGTTATTAGTGTGGGTGTTTGAATTGGTGAGGGGATATCTGATGGGAAAGCGTAAATTGTGCCGCGCGGCAGTGGCGGGGAGCTGTGTTGCTTTGATCTGCTGGTTGTTGGCGGGTGGCTCTGCGATGGCGGGTAGTGTAAATCATGCATCTGTGACTGCTGGCCATGATCATTCGGTAGGCATTCACGGCATGGTGTTGGTTAAAGTGGCAGATGTTTTTTATGCTTCTCATCTGCCGCTGCATGGTAGCAAACACGCACATCAGATCATTATGGCAGTGGATATCGAGAGTTTGCCGCCCGATTTTATTAATGCACTGAATAGTCAGCAACTGGTCACTCTCGCTCCGGAGGCGTTCTCGCTAAACCAACTACAGGCAGGAGAGCTGTTGCAATTTCAAGCCACGCTATATCTTGGGCATTTTGAGCGCGGTGGCCAGCCATTTAAAAAACAGGTCACAGTTAAGGTCGCAAGTCGGTTGCTGATGACAGCGTTACATGATGGAGAAAATGGGTCCTTTTACCAAGTAGAGCTAAACAGAGATCATGCCCTGTTGGTACACCGTATCGGACAACGACCAAGCTTTGATCAAATTATCTGGGTCAGTCGTCGCGCCCCTCTTTTGCGGCCTGAGCCGCCTATGGAAGTGCAACGTGAAGTCGATGAGGCCGCTAGTGTGCCGTTATATCGTTTATCTAAAGGCGGTAAATTGACTCGCAGCGATGCCGAGAACGGATTGCCGGGGTGGCGTTGGCAAGCAGAACTGTATCTGGAAACAAGGGATTTTCAATAAGCGCAGCGTTGTCTATAGTAGGCCGCTTAATGTTATTAGCCTTCCATTTGATCTGAGTTCAGGTTTGAAACTAAGGCGCGGGGATATGCTCAACAGGTTAAACCGCACCTTCACTCCTGTATTTTTCAGTCATGAATGGCGGTACCAAGTTGTATTCGCTGTGCTTAAGGTCCAGCAGAGACACAGGCATAGCTAGCCAATAAAGGTGGATACAACACCCTTTAAGAGGACTATATTCCAGTGAGAACCAAACTATTAACCCTTGCTGCAGCCGTTGCTGTGGCAGCAGGATGCTCAGACGTGTCAGAACCGAAACAGCCGCAAAGTGTAGATATGCCGGTCGAAGTAGCCGAACAGGTTGCCGGAGTGGTGGAATCTAACCCGCTGATGTCGATCAGCCCACTGCAGTACCAAGCGCCACAATTTGATCAGATAAAAAACGAGCATTTTAAGCCAGCGTTAGTGGCAGGTATGGCAGAGCAGTTGCAAGAAGTTGATGCCATAGCCAATAACCCTGAGCCTGCCACATTTGATAATACCTTGGTGGCACTAGAAAAAACCGGTGCGTTGCTCAATCGCGCTTCTCTAGTGTTTTATAACTTGGCAGGCTCCAGCAGCAACGAAACCATTCGTGCCATACAAGGTGAGTTAGCGCCTAAGATGGCTGCCCATCGCGATGATATCTATCTCAATAAGGCGCTGTTTAAGCGCGTTGACGCACTGTATCAACAGCGAGAAAGCCTCGGTTTAGATGCAGAATCGTTACGTCTGTTAGAAGTTTATCACCGTGATTTCGTGATGGCTGGGGCGCAGCTTAACGATGCGCAACAGCAGCAGATCCGTGATCTGAACGAACAGGAAGCGACCCTGACTAACAACTTCCGCCAAATGCTGATGGCACAGCGTGATGAAACCGCTGTGGTTGTTGATAGTGTGGACGAGCTGGCGGGGTTGAGCGAAGGCCAAATCGCCATGCTCAAAGCGGCGGCTGATGAGAAAGGTTTAGACGGCAAGTACCTGATTTACATTACCAATACGACACGCCAGCCGATCCTGACCAATATGGATAATCGTGCGTTGCGTGAGCGAGTATGGCAGGCGTCTGTTAATCGCGGTATCGCGGGTGAGAATGCCACTTATCCATTGGTACAGCAGTTAACCGCATTACGTGCTGAAAAGGCTAAATTGCTCGGTTTTGACACCTGGGCGGATTACCGTTTAGCGCCTGCCATGGCTAAAACGCCACAGGCGGTACGTGACATGTTCAGCTCGATGGTGCCAAAAGTGGCTGCCAATGTTGAGCGTGAAGCTGAAGCGATCCAACAAATGATCGTTGCTAAAGGCGAAACATTTAAGCTGCAGCCGTGGGATTGGGCGTATTACGCCAATCAGGTGCGTGCCGAGCGTTTTGCGCTGGATGAATCAGAGGTGAAAGCTTACTTCGAATTCAAGAGCGTACTGGAACAGGGCGTGTTCTTCACCATGAACAAGCTGTTTGGGGTGACGTTTAAGCCACGTCCAGATCTGCCTGTTTACCATGAAGATGTGCTGGCGTATGAAGTCTTTGATGATGACGGTAGCAGCCTAGCTATCTTCTATGGTGACTATTTTGCCCGTGAAGGTAAACGTGGCGGTGCCTGGATGAGCGCCTTTGTGAAACAAAGCGGTTTGCTCGAAGCAAAGCCGGTCATTGTTAACGTGATGAACATTGATAAAGCGGCCGCGGGGCAGCCAACGTTGGTGAGTTATGATCATGCAACCACCATGTTCCATGAACTGGGCCATGGCTTGCACGGTATGTTCTCTGATGTGAAATACCCAAGCTTGTCTGGCACCTCAGTGAGCCGTGACTTTGTTGAGTTCCCATCCACCTATCAGGAAGATTGGGCAGCAAATCCAGAGGTACTGGCGAACTATGCTCGTCACTATAAAACTGGTGAGCCGATGCCAAAAGCCTTGTTGGATAAAGTGCTAGCGTCACGCAGCTTTAATCAGGGTTACGACACCATGGAGTACATGGCCGCGGCCTTGCTGGATATGGAGTGGCATTCATTAGCCGTTGACAGCAAGGTGGAAGATGTCGCCGCGTTTGAAGCGGACGCGTTGGCAAAGAATGGCGTTAAGCTGGATTATGTATTGCCACGCTACCGTTCGGGTTACTTCTCCCATGCGTTCCCTGGCGGCTATTCCGCTAGCTATTACGCCTATATGTGGAGTGAGATCCTGGCAGCTGACGCGTTTGCGTATACTCAGCGCAGCGGTGGTTTAAACCGCGCCAGTGGTGATAAATTCCGCAAACATGTGTTGTCGGTCGGTAATAGCATCGATCCTATGGAAACTTACAAAGCGTTCCGTGGTGAAGCCCCTAAAACAGCAGCGCTGTTAGAGCGTCGCGGTTTGTTATAATGCTTAACATCCTAGCCTAAACTGGCGGTGTTTGATTAAGCCAGCGTTTATTCAGCGCTGGCTTTTTTGTATTTGACGCTTTGATTTTATTGTTAGAAAAGTTCATGCAATTCAACACTGCCGATGCAAATAACGACCTTTCGCCATCAGGTTCATCATCAGTTCATTGACGTAGCTTTTCTGGATCTCGCTGTTGGCTTGTTCACGCAGTGCGAGCAGTGGCTTGAATGCGTAGTGTAGGCAGATAGCTCTGCGCTCGTGCTCTAGTTGCTCATCAGTAAGCACGTGCATCAGTTGGCTGATTCGCTCCAGATGAATAAACCACATAAGTTCAGAGGTCTCACCTGGATGGAGCGGTTGCGTTGCAAGCCAGTTTTCTAATGCAGCTTGTGCATCTTTATCTTCACCTTGAAGCACTGCCGCTGGAAGAGAGGGTTGAGCAGGTTGAGAGAGATACATAATGAGCCCCTATGTGTCGGATTTACGCGAACCAACGATCTAAAAAACAGAAAGATACGAATGATAATGATTATCATTAACTTGTTTTGAGTGTCCGTCAAGGTAACTCATCGGTTAGTTTGATCTGTCGCAATAGGCTGATGTTTTATCGTTTGGTTTGACGAGCCAGTTCAACAAAGCTCTTCAGGTGGGTGAGATCGGCATCGCTTTGTCTTATGCCCACGGCTATTTGTTTATGGATCCCTTGTTGACCAATGCTGATCGCTTCGATAGGCAGGCCTTGTGCGGTTTCTTCAAATAACCATGCGGGCAGGGCAGACACTGCTCGCCCCGCAGCCACCATCTGCAACATGATGTCGGCGGTTTCGACGGTCTTATGTTGTTTCGGCATCACTTGCGCGGGTTGGAGAAACTGGCTGAAGATATCTAAACGCTCTTTTGCTACCGGGTAAGTAATTAGCGTCTGGTCGCTTAGCATCTCTGGCGTAAGCTGCGTAACACTACTTAATGGATTGTCCTTATGCACCACTAAGACCTGCTCATATTCAAATACAGGGCTAAATAAGACGCCCTTTCGCTGGATCGGATCGGGGGTAATAAGCAGATCGATATCATGAGAGAACAGTGCGCTGATACCGCCGAACTGAAATTCCTGGCGTACATCCAGATCGACATCAGGCCAACGCTGCATGTAAGGCGAGACGACTTTAAGTAGCCAGCGATAGCAAGGGTGGCACTCCATCCCGATGCGCAGGCTGCCACGCTGACCGTCGGCAAACTGCTGCAGTGTGCGTTCAGCATGCTCGAACTGCGGTAGCAAGCGATTGGCGAGTGACAGCAAATAACTTCCCGCTTCGGTTAACTGTAAGCGTCGCCCGTGCTTTTGCCACAGCGTGACACCGGTTTTTTGTTCCAGTTTTTTGATCGCGTGAGTCAGGGCTGATTGTGTCAGGCATAGCTGTATGGCTGCCTCTGTGAGGGTGCCATGCTGATCGATCGCGCGGAGGATGTTCAGGTGATGCCGGTCAAGCATGGTTGCGATCCTTTTTATGAATTAAATTCATCTATTGATAATAAATTATCAATATTCCTCACCATTGCAAGGCTCTAGCATACGTCTATCAAATGAATATTGCTGGAGACAACTCATGATCACCACTCATAACCTCGGCTTTCCTCGTATCGGCAGCCATCGCGAGCTCAAGTTCGCACTTGAATCTTTTTGGCGCGGTGAGAGTTCTGCGAAGGATTTAACGGATACTGGTCGCCAACTGCGGATCCGACACTGGCAGCATCAGAGTAAGTTGAGCTTTGTGCCTGTGGGGGATTTCTCGTTCTATGATCAGGTATTGGACATGAGTGTGATGCTTGGTCATCTGCCTGCGCGGGTGCAGCAAAGCCAAGGCTCTGCGCTGGATAAGTATTTTCGTATTGCACGCGGCAGAACGGCAGGTGACAGCGATTGTAGCTGCGTTCGAGCAGGCGAAATGACCAAATGGTTTGATACCAATTATCACTATATTGTGCCCGAAATTGATGGTGATACTGCGTTTTCGTTGGATCCTGAACGCTTGTTGCAACAGGTTAAGGAAGCGCAGGCCGCTGGTTATCGTGCCAAGCCGGTAATTATCGGCCCAGTTACCTATCTTTGGCTGAGTAAAGTTAAAGACGATACCGATAAGTTGTCATTGCTGAGTAAATTGCTGCCGCAATATCTGGCCCTGCTGAATTTGTTGTTTGAAGCAGGGGTGAGTTGGGTTCAGATAGATGAACCGATCCTGGTGACCGAGCTTGATCTCGATTGGCAGCAGGCGTTGCAGCAAAGTTATGCTGCTTTGGCGGCTTCTCCAGCGAACGTGTTGCTGGCTACTTACTTTGGTGCGCTTAAAGACAATTTGGCACTGGCGGCATCGCTGCCCGTTGCAGGGCTGCATGTCGATGGCTTGGCTTGTGGTGATGAAGTCGATGGGTTGGTGCAACGCCTAACCAACGATCAAGTTTTATCGGTGGGGGTGATTAACGGCCGCAATGTCTGGAAGACCGATTTGAAGCAGACGTTGAACTGGCTACAACCTATTTATCAGCAATTAAAAGGACGTTTGTGGTTAGCACCCTCCTGTTCGCTATTGCATGTTCCGGTTGATCTGAGTACCGAAGCGGCGATGGATCCTACTTTGCGCTCGTGGCTGGCATTTGCGCAACAAAAGCTGGAGGAGTTGAATCTACTTGCTGTTGCGTTAACTGATGGCGAAGACAAAGTGGCACGTCAGTTGAAGGAAAATCAGCTGGCTATCGACAGTCGCCGCCAGTCTGATTTAGTTCACTGTGACGCGGTGCAGCGACGCCTGCAGGGGGTTAATGAGTCTGATGCGGAGCGCTATTCTGGCTACACTGCCCGTGCGGCACAGCAGAAAAAAGCGTTGGATCTACCGTTATTCCCTACGACCACCATCGGCTCTTTTCCGCAAACCGCAGAGATCCGCGCTATTCGCCGCCAGTTCAAAGCGGGTGATCTGACAGAGCAAGACTACAAAACCAAGGTACAACAAGAGATAGCCGCTTGTGTGGCTGAACAAGAAGCGTTGGGGTTGGATGTGTTTGTGCACGGAGAGCCTGAACGAAATGACATGGTGGAGTACTTCGGTGAGCAGCTTTCCGGTTATGGCTTTTCGAAATATGGCTGGGTTCAGTCTTACGGCTCCCGTTGTGTAAAACCGCCCATTATTTACGGTGACATTGCCCGTACTCAAGCACTGACTGTTGATTGGACAAGCTACGCCCGTTCACTAACGAACAAGCCAATGAAAGGCATGCTTACAGGTCCCGTCACTATGCTTAACTGGTCATTCGTCAGGGATGATCAATCTCGTGAACAAACCTGTCGTCAGCTGGCATTGGCTATTCGTGATGAGGTGCAAGCGCTGGAAGCTGCCGGTGTGAACATTATTCAGATCGATGAAGCGGCATTGCGAGAAGGCTTACCGCTGCGGCGCAGTGAGTGGCAGTACTATTTAGATTGGGCTGTCGGTAGCTTCCGTTTGGCTGCGAACGGCGTGGCCGACAGTACGCAGATCCATACCCATATGTGTTACTCGGACTTCAATGACATCATGCCTGCTATTGCGGCGATGGACGCCGATGTCATCACCATTGAAACATCGCGTTCCGATATGGTGTTACTGGATGCCTTTGATCAGTTCAGTTATCCCAACCAGATCGGTCCCGGTGTTTACGACATTCATTCGCCAAATGTACCGAGTGCCGAACAGATGGTTGAATTGATGCAGCTAGCGGCAGAGCGGATCCCAGCTGAACGGTTGTGGGTAAATCCTGATTGTGGTCTTAAAACTCGGCGCTGGGAAGAGGTGAAGCCAGCACTTAAAAATATGGTGCAGGCAGCAGAGCAACTGCGAGAGTCTTATGCTGAAGCAGTATAACGCCAACTTGACTCTAGATTAGTAGATACAGAGATTATGTTTATTAGAAATAACGCCAAATACTTTTGGCGTTATTTCTTTTGGAAAAGTTTAGAGTTAAGCTTTTGTATTTAATTTTACTTGTTTAGATTTTTATTTCTTACTCTCACCCTAAATCTTATTCTTGTTATTTAATTTATCCTATTTAAAGCACTCTCTGTATTAGGGTAACTTGTTGTTTTTGTTCTGTTAGCTTTATGTTGACCGAATGTTTTTAATAAGAAAGAATTATGTTTATCTGGATTCGTTTAAATATATTAATACTTATTCTAAATTAGTTTTCGTATTTATATTGCCAGATAAATAATTTCTAATTAAATGTAGGGTCTATTTATGAAAAAACTTTATGCGGGGATGCTGTTGGCGTTTGGCCTATCCTCCTCACTCGCACACGCAAGTCAGTTTAGTGATTGGCAACCGATCACTAAGGCAAAGCGAGTAAAAGTTGAAATGACTGAGTTGGCTAGCCGCTCAAGTGACGGTAGTCGTTATGCTGTCGATATTGATGCATTGAGTGATTTACTGTTAAACGTTGATGGCGACACTGTCATTACATTGCCTTTACCAGATGGCACCTTCTCAGACTTTATTTTGACTCCTTCAGATGTTTTACCTGAGTCACTCCGCAAAAAGTTTCCTAATATGCGGACTTTTACCGGCGTTGAGTCTGGTGAACCTGATAATTGGGCGCGTTTTGAAATCACACCTTCCGGTTTTCACGGCATGCTAGTACGTGATGGTGATGTGTTATTTATTGATCCTGAATATCGTAGTAATAAACGTGAATATATTTCTTATCGACGCACGGATGCGTTACCTCTGTCTGAGCAGGTGAAACAAGATCGTCATGCACCACGTTTGATCCCTCTTGCTGAACGTGCAGAGCAAATCGTGGTAGCTGCCGCGGCGGGAGATGCAGTATTAAAACGAACATATCGTATTGCTGTATCGGCTAACGGCGAGTACACGCAGTTTCATGGGGGTACTGTTGAAAGCGGCTTAGCTGCTGTCGTCACCATGATCAACCGGGTGGATGGCATCTATATGTCTGAACTCGGTATTCATTTGACACTGGTCCCTGAGAATGACCAGCTTATTTTCACAAACCCCAGTACCGATCCATTTAGTAATGATGGCGGCGATATTGATCGTAACGCCAGTGCTATCAATAGTCGTATTGGATCTAACGCCTATGATATCGGCCACGTTGTGACAACGGGTAGTGGTGGGTTAGCCTATTTGGGAGCGGTGTGTTCCAGTTATAAAGCGGGCGGAACCACAGGCAGTGGGTATCCGGTTAATGACTCTTTTCACGTAGATTACGTTGCTCACGAAATTGGTCACCAGTTTGGTGGCGACCATACGTTTAATGGTTACAGGGGGTCATGTAACGGTAACCGTGCGAGTGGCAGCGCTTATGAGCCGGGCAGTGGTAGCACGATCATGGGCTATGCCGGTATCTGTAGCGGCATTAATACACAAAACAATTCAGATCCGTTTTTCCATTCGCGTTCACTGGATCAAATCCGTAGCTACATTGCCAGTGGCGGCAATTGCTCACAGAACTCATCGACAGGTAATTCTGTGCCTTTAGTTAACGCAGGCGCCAACTACACTATTCCTGCGAATACACCGTTTACCTTGACTGGCTCGGCGTCTGATGGCGAGAGTGACACGCTCACTTATGAGTGGCAACAATTTGATCTGGGGCCGCGTGAAGATGATGCCAGTGATATTCGTGATGATGGTCAGCGGACGATCTTCCGGGCCTGGAAACCAACGAATGAACCATCAAGAACCTTCCCGAGAATGCAGGATGTGTTGGACGGTTCAACGGTACTTGGGGAGTCTTACCCTACAGCCAATCGCGATATGACATTCCGTTTGATCGTGCGAGATGGCAAAGGGGGCACACATTACGACACAACGAAGGTGACGGTTAAAAATACCGGTGCAGCCTTTGCCATGACCTATCCCAACGGCGGAGAGAGCGTGGCTGCGGGTACTCGTGATATTACCTGGAATACGGCGGGTACGTCGGGCGCACCTATCAGTTGTGCAAGTGTTGATATCGCCTTGTCTACCAATGGTGGTGCAACGTTCAGTCAGACGTTGGCTTCGGGCGTTGCGAATAGTGGCAGCGCATCAGTGGTATTTCCCAACCAGAAAGTGTCAGCTGCTCGTGTCAAAGTAAGCTGTAGTGATAACGTGTTTTTTGCGGTCAGCGCGAATGACTTTGCTATTGATTCCGATGGTGGAAGTCAGTGCCAAATACCTGCCACGCCGAATCAGCCAACTGCTGATGTCATCGATACGAATACATACACAATCAGTTGGAGCGCCGCTGCTAACGCCGAAACCTATCAAGTTCAAACCTGGAAGGAAGGCGATGAGTGGCAAGACTACTCAGTAACCGAACTAATGACAGCGACTATTTCTGATGAGCAGGCGATGTCATATGCACGTGTTATTGGTGTGAATAGCTGTGCTGAACGAGGGACAGCTTCAGCCTATGTTGAAGTCGATTTGAGCGGTGAACCATGTACCGCACCAGTGAAGCCATCAACACCGGTTGCAAGTAATGTGGGCGCAAACTCCTATACCATTTCTTGGAACGCCGTTAATGGCGCAGGGTTGTATCAAGTGCAGCGTTGGAACGATACAGCCAAGCAGTGGCAAGATTTTAGGAGCGTCACAGAGACTCAATTGACGGTAAACGATGAGACGGATGCCGTCGTCTATCTCCGTGTTATTGCGGCAAGCAATTGTGGCTCGCTCAGTGATGCATCTGGTTATGTGACGATCAATCTTGTTGTTGAACCCTGTGATGAACTGCCTGCCACAAATCGACCCACTGTCACCGATGTTGGTGGTGCGGCATATACCCTTTCATGGGGCTCAGTGAATGGTGCAGCTTCTTACCAGGTGCAAACCTGGAGTGGAAGTGAATGGCTGAACTACCAAACCACCACTGAAACCACTTTTACCGTTACAGGCGTCAGTGAGCGGACAGCCTACGCGCGTATTATTGCTATCAATGAATGCGGAGGTAGAGGTAAAGCGTCTGCCTACGCCACGATTCAGTTAACGGGAGGAGGTGATGTTTATCAGGGAGTTATCTCTAGTTCTGGCGGCAGTGTTGTTGAGCCAAACGGGAACTACTTCCAATACAACGGTGGTACGTTAACGGCGACACTGGAAGGGCCTGAAAACGCTAACTTTGATTTATACCTCTACAAGTGGAATGGTCGTAACTGGGTTCGGATCCGTGTTTCTAATAGCGGAGATTCTAGCGAATCCATCAGTTATCAAGCCGGTTCAGGTTATTACTACTATCGCGTTTATAGCACGCAAGGTGGTGGTAGTTACACTTTGAGTATCGTTAAGTAAGTTCGTTCAGAAGCGCAGCGTTATCAAGGTCGTCCCTCAATGAAGCTGCGCTTATTTTACTGTTCAGACGTCTTAATCTAAAACTCATGGTTCAAAATCAACCTATTCATTAACTAGGTAGTTATTAATGGCAAATATAAAATGGGTGATTGGTGGAAGCATTATCACGTTAATCGTGATCGGTGTAGTCAGCCAATTGTCTCTTAATTTAGGCAAGCCTGCCGACAAAAAAGTGTTAAAGCATGCTTACAACTTATCTCGTCCTGAAGTTACTTCTGAAGAAGCGATTTTGGACCCTATGCCGCCAGGACTTGAAGATGCTGAAGCGGCGATGCCAGTGCCACCAGAGGTGCCCATCGATGAAATTAATCCATCATCACCGCCCCCTGAGGAGGTATCCCCAGCGCTGTTTGCAGATGATGCGCAATCGGGGCCAAACGGCGGTGTTGGTGGTCCACCACAGGAAAGTGGACCGGGTCAGTAATTCTGCTTTAGTGGAAGCCTTTTTTAAAGCAGGCCTCCAGTTTCCCCATGCGCATTGTTACCACGAATAAGCTATAAAAAATCGAGGTGTTAGAGATAGTTACTCGTCTTTAAAAATAGCCACATAGGTGTTTTCCGGGCTGTTTTTGTAAGCACGGTACATACCCGCTGTGTTGAATGGCATGCTGATGTTGCCTTGGGTATCAAGGATGATGACACCACCCGTCCCACCCGCTTCGGGAAGCACTTGGTGGATCACCTCATAGCCTGCTTGTTTAATGGTTTTATCTTGGTAGGCCACGCGGGCGCAGATATCAGAAGCCACGGCATAACGGATGAAGTATTCGCCATGACCGGTGGCAGAAACCGCACAGGAGGCGTTGTCAGCAAAGGTGCCTGCGCCAATGATCGGCGAGTCACCGACGCGGCCGAACTGCTTGTTAGTCATGCCGCCCGTGGAAGTACCTGCTGCCAGATTGCCCAAGCTATCTAAGGCGACGGCGCCGACTGTGCCCATTTTGAATTTAGGGTCGAGTAGGTCGTGTGCGGCTTGATAGTCGGGTGTTTTCTCCATTGCATCACGTAGCTTCTTTTTGGTTTTTAGGAGTGCTTCATATCGATGCTCGGTGTTGAACATGGCGTTGTCGACCATAGTTACGCCGCTGGCTTTAGCAAACGCTTCTGCGCCTTCACCACTAAGCATGACATGGGGTGAGCGTTCCATAACCAGTTTGGCCAGATCGATCGGGTGTTCGACATGTTTAACGCCAGCAACGGCACCGGCTTGACGGTTGCTGCCATCCATAATTGAAGCATCCAACTCATGGGTTTCTTCGGCGGTATAAACCGCACCGACACCGGCGTTAAAATAGGGAGAGCTTTCAAGTACGTTAATAGCCGTGGTGACGGCATCGAGACTCTTTCCGCCTATCTTCAGTACGGCATAGCCGGCCTCTACCGCTTGTTTCAGTGTGGCGCGATAAGCTTGCTCTTGCTGCGGCGTGAATTTGGCCTTCTCTATGGTACCGGCGCCACCATGAATGACGATGGTGATGGGCACGGCCGTTTCGTCCTGAGCATGGCATGTTGGTATTAATAAGTTGATTGCTAATACTGCGAGGATCGTTAAACAAGCTCTCATTACATTCGCCCGTATCTACTGAAAAGATAATGTGTTGCGTAGCACCATTTAACCATACTTCTTTATTTGAAAAGGCTAAATTTCGTAAAGAGATGCGCCACTCTTTTGGCTGCTATTTAATAATCAAAATCAGCCATAGCCCCATGATGCATAACAAACTAAGAACAAAAGCCAGCATGCGGTGCAGGGGGTGATTGTAAGTGAGGTGGATCGCGGCGTGGACGAGGCGGCACCCCACATAAGCCCAGCCTAAGGCGATGGTGAGTGTGCCAGAAAGATTCATGACAATGGTTAAAATGCCTGCCGCATAAAATAACACGGGTGTTTCGAACAGGTTAGCGACATGGCGTCCAGCCTGAGCCACATGGCGGGGCAGCCCGTCACCTTCCATCAGGCGGAAATATTTGGCATCGACTTGCTTATTGGCTACCGAGCGGACTCGGATCACTGCCATGTAGACAAGCACCAGCATGGTTAACATCACCATGGCAAACATTGGGTAGAGCATTTCGTTATCCTCCAGATATGGGAAGTTAGCCGTGTCCTTGGGTGATCACTATTATTTTTTCTACGCAGCGCTTTGCTGCGTTTTCATCTTTAAAGGTGAACGCAATACCATAATGGATAGGGTTGGCGGATTTGTGAACTCGGGTTGGAAATCGCGTCATTTCAGAGTAATGACAATAGCCCGCTTTGGACTTAACGCCATCAATGCTGTTCAAGTCACTTAGGAATAGCTCGTACGCTGGACGAATAATCAGTTGCGCAGCGTCATTTTCGACAAACATATAAAACGCTTCTTTTGAATCTGGCAGCATATATTCAGTGATTTTTTTGATACTAAAATTGGTACGGCAGCCGAGCTCTGTTAATACCGTATGCATCTGGTTCTGACTAATCGGCAAAGTAGTGTTCCTTATGTGTGTTTGTTCTGTCTTCGGCGTTTTGTTTAAGCTAGATAGCCCGTGTGACATCTATATTAATGAGTATTTTTATTTGCTTACGATGCAAGTAGCATTTTCACCGGGATCTTCCAGGTTCGGGTGATATTTTCCATTCGATAGACATACTGAAAGCCAATTTCCCAATGAAAGCTATTGTTGCTGAGAGGATTGTTGGTTCTGATTATTTCATCTTTAGGTACATGAAAACGAAAATGAAGCAGAGATTTTCCTGCTTGTAACTCAATCTCAACGGTTGTGGTGGTAGACCAAAGCTCTGCAGCACTATTGCCCGTGGTTTGGCTGTGGGATGTGCATATAGAGGATAATTTTAATGTGGTTATTCGCTGAAAATCGGGTTGCTTGATTAATATTGTTCCGCTTAAAAGCGTCGACTCTGAACTGCGCTCGACGTGAAGCGTGAGTGGCGTGAGGCCGAGCATCATAAATTTTCGGTTTTGGAACTTTCCGATTAAAAAAAACAGGCCGGCCATCGCCAAAAATGGTGTGATAAAAAACAGCGGCTTGAGTGATATTTCGTTTCGTATGATTGAAATAGCTGATAACAGGCACACTGTGAACATGAGTCCGGCAAGAATATAAAAGACCTTTCCGACAGACTTTTCTTGGCTGTTAATCACGGCTGCGTTACTGATAAAACTCACCCAAATTCTGTGCTGTCCAATTCCAGCACGTTAGCTTTGCAACCATCCTAACCTAGATTTAGTAGACGTTGGTTCCATTTCTTTCTGATTGTGAAATTTGGTGGTGCAGCCACTGCTTGGCTTCATCAATATTTGTAAAGAAGGCGTAGGGTAGCTCGGTATTTTCATAGATAGATGTCCAAAAGCTCTCTACTGTCGTTGCATAGTGCGGATCTGCAATAACCACCGCCGTTGCTACTAGGTTGAGTGTTGTGGCATGTCTAATGGTGGTAATCATCGCTTGTTTGGCTTCGATAGGCAGTAGCGGGATCCCTTTCAGCAACACCAAACTGCCCCACGGTTTCTCTTTTAATAGTTCGCGGTAGCTCTGCACCCTTGCTTGGTACTCCATGATCATTTCTATATTGGCCGGGCCTTCGCCTTCAATGATCAACAGGCCTTCCGATATCGATAACTGAAGCTTGCCATGGCTGGGAAATTGATGGGGTGTCATAGCGCGTCCTTGGCTGAAGAGTGAACGTGATGACTATAAGAGTAGCAGGTGTGTAATGTTGGAGGAGGAAATTGGAGGGGTGATAAACCTAAGATTAATCGTCGATATCACGGATACCCCTGGCGCTGCGGCCAAAGATATCTGCCTGTCAAATCTGGCACTATTTCTATAGCGCCAGTTCAGCAGCTTTTAGCAGTAGCTCGGGCTGAATGCGGACTTTGTAGTTCGGATGGACATAATTAAACTGAACTAAGCCCTGTTGATCGACCACATAAACTGCGGGTACCGGCAGTACGATGCGATCATCCCCCTGCTCAGACGCAAAAACAGCCCCCATTTTTCCGCGGTAACGCTCAGCCGTTTTATCATCTAGATAAAACGCCAGACCAAACCCTTGACTCGCTGCCAACGAACGATCCGACAACAGTTGGTAGCCCAGCTCTCGGTCTTTACTGGTTTCGGCTAACTGCGCTGGGGTGTCTGGCGATATAGCCAGCAATTGATAACCCATTTTTGCCAACTTGGATTCTATCTCCTGCAGGCCACTCAGCTGCGCATTACAAAACGGACACCAGCCACCACGGTAGAAAATAATCACAGTAGGCTTCTGCTTGCTTAGTTCAAGTAGAGAAATTGCAGTACCTTGCAGATCTTTCACCTGAACATCTGGCACGGTTTGACCATTCATTAATGGGCTAACCGATTCTGCGTCATCGGCGATTTTTGCCATTACGGCGGTGGGGATGAGAATAAGTGCAGCGAGCAGTCCGCCGACAAATTGTTTCAACATGGATAAATTGTCCTTGTAAAAAAGATAAATGTAGCTCGGGAAATGAGACCGATTGTTGCTTGGTTTTCTTTCAGCGCTAGTCAAAAAAGAACAGGTGGTTAGTGGCAAAGCCTAGCAAAGTGTTGTTGTGATCTGATGTAACGTTCTTGAAACCGCTTTGGTGCGTTGGGCCAAACAAAACTAACTGCTTGTTTAATAGTCATCTTTTGCCATGATTAATTGCAGTGTGAAAAATCTAGAGTCAGGCTGTTATGAAACGAAAGATATTGCTGCTTTTTGCTCACCCCTCACAGCATCGCTCAGAGGTAAACCTGCCGCTTTATAAGGCCGCTAAGAAAATCGATGGCGTGACCTGTGTGGATCTATACCGAGAGTACCCTGATTACTGCATCAACATCGATCGAGAGCAGAAGCGACTGCTAAGCCATGACATCGTTATTTTTATGTTTCCTCTCTATTGGTATTCCACACCTGCCATTTTAAAAGAGTGGCAAGACCTGGTTTTGGAGTATGGCTTTGCTTATGGGCAGGGCGGTGATGCGTTGCAGGGTAAGTGGTTTTTGAACGCGTTGACGGCTGGTGGTTCTGAGCAGGCATACAAGGCTGAAGGCTACAATCATTTCCGCTTGGATGAATTATTGCAGCCACTGCAACAGATGGCGGATGCATGCGGTATGCGGTATTTACCACCTTTTGCCCTTTTCGGTTCACGCACAGCTGCTGCAGAACAGCGTCTAAAACAACATGTCGACGCATGGCAGAGGTTACTTCTGGCTATGACCGAAGGGCGTTTTGATATCGAAAAAGGCTGCAAGATGCGTAGCCTGACAGAGCAGATAGATCAGCTGATTTCGGAGGCGATATGACGGCGTATTTAGGGCAAGCATTTGTCTATCTGGTGGCTGCCGTCATTATGGTGCCGCTGGCCAAACGCTTTGGTTTAGGTTCGGTGTTGGGCTATTTGGTGGCCGGTGTCGTTATCGGTCCTTTGACTGGTTTGGTTGGGGCTGAAACTGAAACGCTACAGCACGTTGCTGAATTTGGTGTGGTTATCATGCTGTTTTTGGTGGGGCTAGAGCTGCAGCCGCAAATGCTGTGGCAAATGCGTAGTAAGCTCATCGGGCTGGGTGGTATGCAGGTGGCTGGCTCCGCATTGCTGATTTCAGGCACGGCTTTGTTGTTCTCTGTTGATTGGCGCATGGCCGTCGCTATTGGTTTGATATTTGCGCTGTCGTCGACAGCGATTGTACTGCAAAGCCATGGTGAGAAAGGCTGGTCCCATACCGAAGGTGGGCGTAGCTCCTTTTCTGTGTTGTTGTTTCAAGATATTGCCGTCATCCCCATTTTGGCATTTTTACCCTTCTTGGCGATGCCCGAGCCTGACGTTGTTGCTGATCTTGTCCATGGCGGTGCTGAGATGGCTGGCACTGCAGGTGAGCACCACGCTGATGATTCATTGGCTGATTTACCCCCCATGATTTATGGCTTAGCAGTGATAGGTGCGATCAGCATTGTGATTATTGTGGGCCAATTCTTAAGTACGCCTTTGTTTCGCTTTGTCGCTAAGTCAGGTTTGCGAGAGGTGTTTACCGCCACGGCGCTTGCGCTGGTGGTGGGGATCTCGGCATTAATGAGTATGGTGGGATTGTCACCAGCGCTCGGTACCTTTCTTGCCGGCGTGGTGTTGGCAAACAGTGAGTTTCGGCATGAGCTTGAGTCCAATATTGAGCCGTTTAAGGGGCTGTTGCTGGGGCTATTCTTCATTACTGTTGGGGCAGGGATCAGTTTCACTGTCTTAGTGGATAACCTCGGATTTCTTATCGGTGTGACGGTGGCGGTGATTTTTGCCAAAGCGCTGGTGCTCTATCTGCTGAGTATTGTCTTTAAGGTGCGCGGCAGTGATCGTTGGATCTTAACGCTGAGTTTGGCTCAAGCAGGTGAATTTGGCTTTGTGTTGCTGGCGTTTTCGCTGCAGATCAATGTGCTAACGGCAGAGATGGTTGAGCTATTGGCGATGGTGGTGGCGCTGTCCATGTTTCTAACGCCACTGCTGTTTATTTTACTGGAAAAGGTATTGATGCCAAAAATGGAAAAGGCGACCAATGAGCAGCAAGAAGAGGATGTGATTGACGAAAAGGGCCAGGTGATTATCGCGGGCGTTGGACGTTTCGGTCAGATAGTTAATCGCCTGCTACTTGCCAATGGTGTCTCTACCACAGTATTGGATCATGAGGCGCAGCGTGTTGATTTGCTAAGACAAATCTGTATTAAGAGCTACTTTGGTGATGCGACACGGTTGGAGCTGTTACATACCGCGGGCATCGATGAGGCCAGCTTACTGGTGGTGGCAATTGACGACAGAGAACGCGCGATCCATCTAGTGCAAGAAGTGAAGCGAAATTACCCGAATCTAACGGTGCTGGCCCGTGCATTTGACCGTGGTGATGAGTATCAACTTGAGCATGCCGGCGCGGATATTGTTGTGAAAGAGACCTATCATTCGGCACTTTACATGGGGGGAGAAGCGTTGAAGGCGCTCGGGTATCACCCATTTCAGGCTGAAAATCTTAAGCAGGCCTTCAACCAGGTAGAGTTGGAAAACCATCCTGAGTTACGTGCGGACTGGATAAGTACCAAGCATGAGAAGGGGATCAGTGCCAGTTACAAAGAGCTCTTTATTAAGTTAGATGGTGCCCTGGTTCAGGCGATGAAGAAAGATCGCAGTGATACACACTCCCATGAAGAAAGGGGATGGACGCCGCCCCCAGCTGGATATGATGATTTGTTAGAGGCGCAACAAGCGGATGATACTGATGGTACGGCGCGGAGCGGACAATGAAACAGCCAGAAATAGAAACTGAGATCCCGCTGATTGAAGAGATACTTGGTTCTTGGCAAACAGCCTTGATGGCTGATTATCAAGGCTACAAGAATCATGTGTACCGCATGCTGCACTTCTGTTTTGCGTTGCATGAGTGCCGTGGTGATGAGCGGGAGAAATTGATTATTGCCGCCTGCTTCCATGATTTAGGTATATGGCCGGAAGGTTCCGTCGACTATTTGCCGCCTTCAATGGCTTTAGCCAAGAATTACCTGGAAAAACGCGGTCGTGTCGACTGGGAGCAGGAAGTGCTATTGATGATCGATATGCATCATAAACTGCGCCCGTACACGGACCCGCGTTTTCCACTGGTTGAGATCTTCAGACAAGCCGACTTGGTGGATGTGTCGTTTGGTAAGATCGGCAAAGGCATTCCTAAACCCTTTATTGAACAGGTTAAGGCGGTATTTCCTAATGCCGGCTTTCATCAACGCTTGCTCCAACTGGCTTGGCAGCACTTTAAGAAAAATCCATTTAACCCCATACCGATGATGAAGTGGTGAGTCTAAATAGAGTGATGAGGTGACTTAATACCGCAAGATAGTCAGGCTGGGAGAGGGCGTTTTTTTATGTGCGAATGACTACCGTTGGTCGTGGCGCTGTATTGTTCATATTCCTGATGACAAGCAATCGTCAAACGTGGAATGAACGAGCGAGTAGTTAAGCTAGCAGGAAACTGATAGATGTTTCTTTGCGTAACCCTCTTCATCCCGTAGCTTGACGATGAAGAAGGCCTTATATCCCGATTGGTTAGGCAGGAGGGGTGATACTTTGCAGCATCTCGACCAACTCTTGTTCCGTTCTCGGTTCTTTTGCCAACGTGACTTCCGGTGTCGCGCCGCCTCTTAAAACATAAGCGCGGGTGCTGCAGTGATCGTAGTGGTACCACAGTCCATTTACACAGACGTTGCTATAGCAACGCGGGTCTTGTTTCAGTGTCATCGTTAGCCACCTATTTAACCTTATTTATCCTGAGGCTAATAAAACCTAACTCTAATTTGTATAAAAAAAGGTCAATATGTTGATGGTGGTAACAGTTCGTTAGTTGAGATTGTTGCCTGCTCGATCTTTTTGGACAAAGGTCGATGAGTGTCACGTGGGCAGGTTAAGTGCTATTTCGTCGCCTTATCCCGTGCCACTGAAATCGTCTCCGAAAACCATCCTGGTGATGCAGTGCGATGCCACTTTGTCGCAACGAAAATGAACCGTTTAGCTAACTGCCCAAACAAGTCGGCAGGTTGAATGTTGGCTGTCTTTTATAGCGTCTGTTTTTGGTATCGATAACATTTTGGCTCGCCTTTCCTTCCTGTTTTTTACTGGTGGCTTCTAGTCGCTTTCTTTACTTTATCCTTATGATTTTTAGCTGTTTTGTTTGTCGCTTATATTTCATTAGATTGCTATCTAGTGTCCTAAGTTACAGCCGTCCGGCTTTATTGTAGGGTTGTGGTATCAGTACCATAGTGCGAACTAATTTCGTCCTTAGACCGAATTCTCGCCATTCTTACTTCCGCACATTGCTATATTTTGCGATGCACGCTGCGCCATAAGTAGCGGCATAAATACAAAATATTCCAAGGAAAGCGATATGTTGGGAAAAGCTATGTCACTAAAAATCGTTGTCGGCTGCCTGCTGATGTCTCTGTCTGCTTTTGCTGCAGAGGCTGCTGAAGAGGTTCGCCTGAAACATGCTCAATTTACACCTTACTATGAAAACGGATTTGACTATTCTGAGCTGGAAGGCGCCGTTGAAGTTAAGAATATCGGCCCATCTAAAGAGGTTTGGTTGCACTATCAGGCAGAAGATGGCCAGTGGGTTGATCATCCTGCATTTTATGTTGCGGCAACCAGTCATGGGTACGAAGCATTTAGCTTTCGTTTGCCTCTCTCCGGCTCGGTCTCTGGTGTCCAGTTTGCTATTAAATATCAGGTTAATGGTCAAACTTATTGGGATAATAATGGCCTACAGAACTATCAATTTGATGGCACTAATCAAACTGACTTCCGGCATCAGGCCATCGCGTTGGATGACGCCTACCGCGATTCATCGTTGATCTCAGTAAAGGCGCGGGCACGTCATCAAGGCAGTGCGGATAAGGTCACCATGGTTTATACCGGTGATGACTGGGAGCATAGCTATCGTAGAGAGTTAACTTTAAGTCATACCGTTGCTGACGCGAACGGTGTCAGTGGTGTTTGGACGGGCGAACAATATATTGAGTACTACCGCCATTTCGAGTTCTATTTGGAATATAGCTCGGGCCAACAGACCCAGATTGATAACTACTACGGCAAAAATTATCGTTTATTCAGCACGGGCGATGCGATCGGGCAGCGGCCATTGTTGCAGCGTTACCCTCAGGTCTATTTCCGTGGGCAACCAACGGGGTGGAACTCTATCCCAATGACCTTGATCGATGATTATACCTGGTCGATTGTTGTCTATTTTGATGGTTATACCGATTTTAAACTTGATGTTTATGACGATTGGTCACGCAATTTCGGTGATGACAATGGTGATGGTATCGCTGATCTTGATGGAGCGAACATGAAAGTTGATACGGCGGGCTCTATTCGTATCATTTTTAATAGTCTAACGGGTGCTTACCAAGCCACACCTGCGAGCTAGCGGGTTGACCGTGAGTGCTTTGTTTCGACGCAGACTGGTTACTGGTCTTCGAACAAAGCACTCAATATCATAACCACTAAGAATGCGGCGATGTGACCCGTGATGAATGCGAGTGGCATCCAAATGAGACCGTCACCAATATGAGAGGCATCGATGCCAATATCTTTGCGGTGGCTGACAAAAAATAGCAAACCGGCGGCGACTAGCGTGACGGGAACCGCGGTGGCATCAGAAGATAGCCCGCAATGGCCGCGATACTTCATCTCGTAGCAATGCATGGCGACATAAATCACACCTAGGCTGCTGCCTAAGTACCAAAATTGCGGGCCGGCCATTATGATGGGAAAGATCAGCCAAATAATAAAGTAGGCTGGTAATGCACTCCACAAAATCCAATCTGTATTGCGCTTGTTCGACCCACTCTGGCTCATCTAATTTACTGCAGTGATTTAAAACGGAGGTGTAGTATGCCTCAGCATCTCTACTAGTTCATCTTCCGTACGCGGCTCTTTCTCTAGCGTGACCTCCGGCGAGGTGCCGCCTCTCAGGATATAGGCTTTGTCACTGCAGTGATCATAGTGATACCAAAGACCATTTATACAGACGTTGGTATAGCAGCGTGGATCTTGTTTAAGAGTCATCGTCTTCTACCCGAATTAACCTCAGTTATATTGAGGTTAAGTAAGCCGTCGGGATATGAGTATTACCATAAAGGGGTATATTTTTTGACCATTGAGGTTGAGTTGATCTAAATCAATTTTGGCTGGCGAGCATAAAACTGAGAAATATCTCTCTATCACACTGATGGTGACTGGCTTTGAGCTAGTGTATGGCGCGTTTTCTGCAAAGATTATTACGCGTGGTGTTTTTTTGACGGCGCGTGAAATTATTGACGGTTTATGGAATAATGCGCCGCTTAAACAGTCTTGACTACTCGTTGTAGTTTTGTTGTTCCAAGGGATGGATGGTTAAGGTGAAGTGTTGTTATCGTTGGCTTATTCTCATAAGTCTAGTTTTGGGGAGCGCAGCTCAAGCGGAAAGTATTTATTCTTGGGTTGATGAAAATGGCGTCACCCATTTTTCTACGCAGGTGATTAAATCCAATGCCTCGTTCACCTCATATTCGGTCGCTGATAGGCTTGATGATCTGCAGCGTAAAATTGCTGGATTTACGCCCGAAGGTGTGGCCGTAGTATCGATTGAAAAGAAAGGCCCTCGTGTTTTACTTACAGGAAAGAGCTCTTCAGCGAAGTCGCGACAACAATTCAGTGAATTGTTGGTTGAAAATGGCTTTGGTGGTGTTCTTCCTCGGCATACTGGAGCGGCGCGCGCATCCAAGGAACTGTTTCATTTCTACATTTTGGAGCCGCAAACTAAGACTCAAAGTCTGGGTTTTATTAAACCGGCTAAAGATAGAAAAAAGCAGGTACTAAGTGACGCAGACTGGATTAACCAAGTGGGCGCAGAGGTGCCAGGTGAGATCCTTATCAGCAAGTTTAAGGTGATTGACGGGGTGTTGATGGTGAAAGGCAGCACGCCAAGTCAGAATTACTTAGCTGAGCTGATGCAATCGATCAGCAAATATAAGTTGGGCGAGCCCACACTGACAAAATACAAAGGCAAGCAGTTCGTCATCATGGTGACGCCCTGATAGAGTGTTTCAGTTCCGGCTGATTATCTTTCTTTACCTTGAGTAGATATGCTGAGCTTTAATTGCGCGAGCTAGCTTGGCTTTTTTGGGACAGTAATAAGTATGACTAAGTTCTTTTTTGTGTTGGTGACCTCCTTTTTTCTGTTCGCCTGTGGCGGAGGTTCCTCTTCTGGTGAAGTATCGCCAACCACAGACACGCCTGAAGCCGAAACGCCTAGTGAAGGTGATGAAAGCGGCGGCGATGAGCAAGCTAGTGAGGGTGATGGCGAAGAGGGTGAGCAGGACAACGAGCAACCCTCTCCAGAGAATATCGACTACTCACAAGTGCTTTGTGATGACGATTTGTCAGAGGTCATCCACTTGATCAATCAGCTCCGCGCACAATCGCAAATGTGTGGAGAAGAGGCCTTTCCAGCGGTGGATGCTTTATCCATGAATGCCCTGTTAGACCGAGCCGCTGAAGGACATTCAGCCAACATGGCAAACTACGACTTCTTTGATCACACTGGGTTGGATGGCAGTTCGCCGGGGGATCGCATATCGGAGCAAGGCTACGATTGGCGTTCTTATGGTGAAAATATTGCCGCGGGTCAGTTTAATGCGCAACAGGCGGTTAATGGATGGATGAACAGCCCCGGTCACTGCCGTAATATTATGAATCCTAACGTGACCGAGATGGGATTGGCCTGTGTTGAAAACAGCAGCGCCAGTTATGGTCGCTATTGGACCCAGGTGTTTGCCCGTCCGCAGTAGGGGCTTAAACTGGATACAAAAAAAGGGCCGTAATGGCCCTTTTTTTGCGCATGACAAACCAATAATGGTTAGAACAGATCGAGTAACTTTTCAGAGACGTCGAGTAGCTTGTCAACGTCATCCATACCTAAGCCTTCTTCGTCATCTTTATTATCATCTTTCACTTCTGCTTTCCGCGCATTGGGTTGTCTGGCGGGTGATGCCATGGCTACTTGTAGCACTTGCGGGTTCATTGCAATGATCTCTACGCGGCGGTTTTTAGCACGCCCTGACTCAGTCGAGTTATCAGCTACAGGTGCTGACTCGCCTTTGCCCATGGCGTTCATTCGTTGCGGTTTCACACCATAGTTACGGCTAAGTTGATGCTGAATTGAGTTTGCTCGACCATTGGATAGGTTCTGATTTAAGCTGTCGTCGCCGACATTGTCGGTGTGCCCGACAATCAGAATATTCAGCTCGGGGTAGCTTTTCATCAGCTCCGACAATTGTTGCAGTTCAGGCGCAGATTCAGGCTTTAATGTCTCTTTGCCTGAATCGAAGTAGAGCCCGTAAAGGTCGATTTTTCCGTCTTTGGCCAGTGATGCTGCCATCGGTGACATCTTGTCATCATCGAGACCTTCTTTGTCGATGATGAAGAGAAATACGTTGGTTTCGTATATGTGATTGACGAAGAGGGAGATATAGCTATCGCCAACTTTAGCGGCCAAGTACTGCAGTTGCTCGTGCCCATTCATATAGAGATCTCTTGCTTTGACAAGAGACTTTAGGCTACCCAAATTTTCTGTTACACAGGGGCGTTCGCAGTTAAATAGAATTTCTCCACCAGATTTCGCAATGGTTTTTTGATAATTACGAAAGACCTGAAGCGTGGAGACTGATTTTGGAAGTTCGTAGTGGATATAGGTGACCTGTCCTTCTAAAGGCATCAGTTTATCTGCAGTCCAGTCATCACCATTGTCATACGGTTTACTCAGGATTAGCTGCCCCTCTTCATACTCTTTATAGTCATAGTGCTCTATCACTGCGCCGGGGTATCTTTCCAGTCGGGGGTGGTCTTGGCCTTTTTCGGCGATTGCAGAGGTTGAAAACAGCATGCTGCTGAACAGGATAACGACAGTGGCCGAGAGTCGTTGATAGAGTGAAGTGTGGTTACTTGTCATGCGTGATTCCTTATCCATGTGTATCACGAATTAATTCGACTGCTTGAAACTAAAAACTAGGGTCAATCAGCTTGTTACATTGTCTGAGAGGGTAAGAACGATAGCTAAACTCTGACGGGGCAATTTAGGCTTAAATTATCCAATAGGTGGGCTTTGTTCTTGTTAATGCTCAGGCTGCTTGCCTCGGTTGCCCTTAGCGCGATGCATTATAAGTAAATGCGACCTTTAAATCTAACCTGAAGTGGCAGACTTATAAGACATATTCAGTGAAATGACGGCTATAAAGGTGCCTTTGTGAACTGGACAAATGCGTGTGTAACGCATAGTTTCGTTGAATCACATGCTTTTGGTTTCATTAGGGAATGATATGAAGTTTAGGATTTTGTCTTTAGCATTGCTGACCACCATCGCTGGTTGCAGTGATAACAAGCCAACCCCCTCGGAGGTCAACATCGATACACCAACTGCCACAGAAGTTGATGCGGCCGCGGCAGGCTTTCAGCTGGTTTATCCGGAAACGCGTAAAGACGGCACGGTCGATACCTATTTTGAAACCCTAGTGGGTGACCCTTACCGTTGGTTGGAAGATGACCGGAGCGATGAAACGGCGGCTTGGGTTGCTGCGCAAAATGCTGTGACCTTTGGTTACCTTGAGCAGATCCCTTACCGGGAACAGATTGAACAGGTGCTTGAAAAGCAGATCGATTATGAAAAAGTGAGCGCCCCGTTTATTGAGGGGGATTTCAGCTATTTCTATAAGAATGATGGTCTGCAAAATCAGGATGTTTTGTATCGTCAGCCACTGGTCAATGGTAAGCCAGAAGGTGACGCATCGGTCTTTTTAGACCCAAACAAGTTCAGTGCCGATGGCACAACTTCCCTATCTGGGATCAGTTTTTCCAAAACGGGACAACTGGCGGCGTACCAGATCTCTGAAGGTGGCAGTGATTGGCGTAAGATCATCATCATCGACGTGAAGACGTTGGCGCAGAAAGGTGAGCCGCTGGTGGATGTTAAGTTCAGTGGCATCAGTTGGCGGGGTGATGAAGGTTTCTATTACTCTAGCTATGACAAGCCTGAAGGCAGTGAACTGTCAGCAAAGACAGATCAGCACAAAGTATATTTCCACACGCTGGGGACGCCACAGTCAGCTGATGCGCTGATCTTTGGTGGTACGCCGGAACAAAAGCACCGTTACGTGTTCGCTGAAGTGAGTGAAGATGGGCGTTACTTAAGTATTGGCGCTGCGGTTTCAACCTCCGGTAATAAACTATATATCAAAGATCTCTCTAAGCCAGAGAGTCAGCTCGTCACCGTGCTGGATCATACCGATTCTGATACTGAGCTATTGAGCTCCGACGGTGAGCGTTTGTTGTTGGTGACCAACCTTGATGCACCAAACAAGCGGGTGGTTGAAGTGAGTTTTACCGATCCCGCGCCGGCAAATTGGAAAGATCTGATCCCGCAAACTGATAACGTGCTGGATGTCGTCACGGCAGGGGGCAGCCTGTTTGCCAGCTATATGGTTGATGCGATATCGCAAGTGAAGCAATTTGATATGCAGGGTAAGCTGCTGCGTGAAATAGCATTGCCTGGCCCGGGCACAGCCAGCGGTTTTGGCGGCAAAGCCAAGCAGGAAAAGGTGTATTACACCTTCACCAACTACAAAACTCCAGGCACCATTTTTAGTCTGGATGTCGCGACGGGCAGCAGTGATGTCTATCGCAAATCCAATTCGCCGTTTGATCCTGAGCTGTATGAATCAGAACAGGTATTCTACGAATCCAAAGACGGCACTAAGATCCCGATGATTATCACCTATAAAAAGGGCACACCAAGGAACGGCAAAACACCGACTATTCTGTATGGCTATGGTGGTTTTAACATCAGCCTAACGCCTTATTTCAGCTCGGTGAATGCAACCTGGTTAGAGCTTGGCGGCGTTTATGCGGTAGCGAACCTTCGTGGCGGTGGAGAGTATGGTAAAGCCTGGCACGATGCAGGCACCAAAATGCAGAAGCAAAATGTGTTTGATGACTTTATTGCCGCGGCTGAATACCTGATTGCGGAGCAATATACATCGAGTGATTACCTGGCTATTCGTGGTGGCTCAAACGGTGGTCTGCTGGTGGGCGCGGTCATGACACAGCGTCCAGAGCTGTTTAAGGTCGCGCTGCCTGCGGTAGGCGTATTGGATATGCTGCGTTATCACACCTTTACCGCCGGCGCTGGTTGGGCGTATGACTACGGTACATCAGAAGACAGCAAAGAGATGTTTGATTATCTGCTTGGCTATTCGCCGGTACATAATGTGACAGCTGGCGTTAGTCACCCTGCGACACTGGTGACAACCGGTGATCATGATGACCGAGTCGTGCCGGCACACTCGTTTAAGTTTGCGGCGCAGTTGCAGGAGAAACAGGCCGGACCTAACCCTGTTTTGATCCGCATAGAAACCAAAGCGGGTCATGGTGCAGGCACGCCAACCAGTAAAATCATAGAACAGTACGCCGATATATTTGGTTTTACTCTGTACAACATGGATGTGAAATCGCTATAGCGATCTATTGATACCTTCAATGGCATATAAAAAACCCGGCTGATGCCGGGTTTTTTTTGCGAAGCTAGGTGTTTAGCACCAAGCTCTTAGAACTTAGTTGGTGCCGGTGGCGCTTGGAGTGCGGCGGCACGCTTTTCCGGTAGTTGTTTTAATAGCTCTTCTACTGCGCGTTCTACTGAGGGATCTTTACCCATAAAGATCAGCTCAGGTCGGTCGATCACTTCGATGTCTGGCGATACACCCTCATTTTCTACCGCCCAATTGCCATCGGTATCCATAAAGCGGAAAGTTGATGCGATCACCATGCCGCCATCCACCAGACTTGGGTTACCCGAAATACCAATCAAGCCACCCCAGGTGCGCGTGCCGATCAGTGACCCCAGTTTTAGTTTGCGGAAGTAGTAGGGTAGGGCATCACCACCAGAACTGGAGTAGCCGTTAATTAACATCGCTTTCGGGCCAACATGGCTGTAGTAGGGGGTTGCATTGGGCTCGGCACCACGGCGCTTCCAATAGTTAAGCGGTTCGCGCGCGAGCATGGCGATCATATGCTCAGGGATAAAGCCGCCGCCGTTGTATCGGTCATCAATGATCAGGGCCTCTTTATTCACCTGCGGTAAGAATTGCTTGAACAGCTCGCGGTTGCCGGCAAACAGCGTGTTAGGCAGGTGCACATAACCAACACGGCCACCAGACAACTTATCCACATAAGCGGCGCGGCTTGCTACCCAGTCTAGATAGCGCAGGTTGGTTTCGCTCTTGATCGGTTTAACCAACAGATCACGACTGTCTTTGCCATTGGCTGCGGTTGATACGCTGAGGGTGATCGGTTTATTGGCACTGTTTTGTAGTAGCTCGTAGATATTGCTAACAGAATTACTTGGGATGCCATTCACCGCGGTAATGAAATTACCTTCACTGATGTTTACACCAGGCTCGGTTAACGGCGAACGGAACGCATCGTGCCAGTTTTCACCCTTAAAGATTTTACTGATGATAAAGTTGCCTGACGGGTGGCTCTTTATATCAGCGCCCAATAAGCCACCTTCTACACGGTCAACCTTGGGCTGCTCACCACTTTGCACATAAATATGGCCGGCATTCATTTCGCCAGCAATTTCACTGAGGACGTAGTCAAGATCTGTGCGGTGTCCGGCATGGTCGACCAATGGGCGGTATTTGTCATAGATCGCCTGCCAGTCCTGACCGTGCATGTTGGGATCATAGAACCAGTCCCGCAGCGTACGCCAACCATCGTCATACATCTGTACCCATTCAATCGCCGGGTCGATACGCATCTGCATGTTGGCCGTATCTAGTTTGCTTTTAGTGGGTTGCTGCTGCTCTTTGGTATCAATGATGGAGAAATCACCGTTGACCTTAACCAGCAACTTTTCACCGCCAGCGGCCAAGCGATAGGCGCTCACATTGTCGGCTACGTTTTTGCTCTTGGCATCAAGCGCGACAGCCATCATCTGCAACGTGTAAGGGGGTTCGATACCCGCAAGCACAAATAGATCATTCTCGTTGGCCGTCAAATGGGTGTAGTTACCTGCTTTCGCAGCCAATGGCTGAGCCAGCATCTCCATTTTTTCAGCCGTGAGCGTGATCGGTTTATTGGCTGACCCCTTCTCTTTTTCTTGTTCGTCGTCACTCTTAGCTACTGAGACTTCATCGCTGATTAAGGCACCCGGCATGGTGACATCGTCGTGCAGTGGCGCAGCGTATACGCGGGTGGCTTTGTTATAGAGGTAGTTAAACTCGTGATCGCCAAAGGTCAGGTTGTAATCGCGATTGGAGAGAAAGTAGAGGTAGCGTCCTTGTGGATCGAACGTTGGTTCAAAGTCGGCGGTCCGGCCATTACTTAAGGTTGTACGCTGATTATTTTTACTGTCGTAAAGCCAGATCTGCGGTAAGCCGTTTTCAGCGATTTTGACATAGGTCAGATAACGGCCATCGGCAGAAAATTGATAATAGGTAATATCGTCAAAGCGTCCTCTGTCGACCTCAACCTTTTTGCCTTTCAAAGAGGTGAGCCAGAGGGTTTGGTTTTTATCTGCCCAAGCCAGTTTGTCTGAGCTACCCGCCCATACCGGAGCAAATTTCCAGATGCTGCTGTTTTTGGTGAGTTGCTGTGGCGCTTGCTTACCATCTTGCTGCTGGATGTAGAGCTCATATTCGCCGGTGGCATCACTTAGATAAGCGACATATCTGCCATCGGGTGACCAACTGGTGCTTTGCTCTCGTGCGGCTGGCGTATTTGACAGGTTGCGTGTTGGGCCGTTTTTCTCCGGCACAGTGAATAGTTCTCCACGTGCCGCAAACAGCGCACGTTTGCCATCATGGGACAGGTCGAACGATTCAACAAATTTGGCGACATTGCGAAATTTTGCTTGCCGATAGGGGCGTTCACCCGCCACCTTGATGTTTAGCAAGGTACTGTTTTTATCGCCAGGTTGATAGCGATAAAGCAAGCCGCCACTTTCATAGACGATCGCTTCTGGACCGGCACTGGGCCACAGCACATCGAAGTCATTGTGGTCAGTGACTTTGATCGGGTCACCATCAACCTGATACTGGAACAGATTGAGGGTATATTCGCGGTCAGACGCAAAGTAGATGTTGTCGCCAACCCATACCGGCTGATTGTCGGTACCGTCGTAGTGGGTGAGTTGTTGACTCTGGTTGGTGGCTAAATCATAGGTCCAGACATCTTGGGCGCGACCACCTTTATAACGCTTCCAGGTACGCCATTCTCGGTCAATCGGCGTATAAACTAAGGTTTTGCCATCAGGTGAGAGCATACCGCCACCCCCTTCAGGTACAGCTAGGGGGATCGGCATCCCCCCGTTGACGGGTACCAACATCGGGCGCCCCATACGTTTACCCCAGGGCAGTCGGTTGGCGCGGAAAAGCACATGCTTACCATCCGGCGTCCAATCCAATACGCGATAGTCAAAACCACCGCGGGGTGCCATCGGCCCTACATCGTTGTAATAAGTGAGTTGTTTTAGATCACTGCCGTCGGTGTTCATCACCCAGACTTGGCGACTACCGCTGTACTCGGCAGAAAAAGCGATCTGCGATCCGTCAGGAGAGAACTTGGGAAACAGCTCCAAGCCTTTATCGGAAGTTAGTCTTGTGGCTGTTCCGCCGGCAGTGGCGGCGATATAGATATCCCCCCCATAGACAAAGCTAACTTTGTCTTTATGAATATCGGCAAAACGAAGTAGATGGGTGTTTTCTGCGGCTGAACTGTCGGCGAACGCTGCGCCGGATCCCATGCATGCGGTCAGCAGCAAAGGCGATAACCAATGTTTTTTCATGTACAAGTCCCTGTGGAGATGAAGTTTTTTATTGCAGCTGATTTTTTACCTGTGTATGACCACTGGCATCAGTCTGTAGTGAACGATCATTAACAAACAAAGGGTAGAGTATGGCTGAGATACAATATTTTCCTAGGGAACATCTGTTACCGATTGTTAACTAAGGATATTAACCCTAAATGTTATCTCGCTACGTTTGTTGCCATTGCTCAGCGTGCGCTATTGCATCGTTTAGCAGAGGCCATGCTAACAACGCTTGTTGGTAGCGGCCTGCGTCGCCATCGAAATGGATCCCGTATGCGTTCAGTCGATAAGCCATGACGCTATAGAACGCATCGATTGCGCCAGGGGTGTCAAACATGAAAGGTGTTGCTGCGTTAGTGAAGATGTCATGGAGTCTGGCCAGCTCTGCTGCGATTGCAGCGGTATCTGTGATGGGTGCCACTGGGCGAGTAGAAAAAGGGCAGTTTTGCCGGATATTCAAAAACCCTGAATGAAGTTCTGCGATTAAGCTGCGTGCTTTTGCTCGGTCAGCTTGTACCTCTGGATAGAGCGCGCCATCAGTTAACTCATTTAAGTATTCAGTGATAGCGAGAGAATCATTGATTTCGATATCGCCGTCATAAAGCACGGGCACAAGCATGGTGCTTGATAGCTTAGCGAGCTGTGATTGGTAACCTTGTTGCTGCAATGGCACGACCACCAGGTCAACTTTGATAGCTGCGATTTGGCAGCATATCCATACACGAAGTGACCAAGTGGAAGCTGTGCCGACGATTAGCTTCATTGTGGTTGAACTGTGCTCTGTGGGGATGATGCTTTGATGCTAAAGCAAGTCGGCGCGAATACAAGCGCAGTTAGCAACAGGTGATCTTACTGTGTTTTGGGGGCATTTATGGAAACGATGTTAGTGCGTGCCAAACAGCTTGGCTGCTTCTTCGACCACAATGCTATGACGCATAGCCAACGCCGTTTGATCTTTGTCGTAGCCGCCGCCAATCACGGTGGCCACAGGCAGTTGCTGTTGCACGCAGGTGGCGATCACCGATCGGTCTCTGGCTCTGATCCCTTCGAGACTAATGTTAATTAATCCCAAAGGATCGTTAGCATAAACATCAACGCCGGCATCGTAGATCACCAGATCGGGTTGCGATAGTTCAATGGCTTGTAACAGTGTTTGTTTGACGATGCTTAGGTAGGCTAAATCGCCGAGCCCTTTTTCTAATCCGACATCCAGATCACTGATGGCTTTGCGGTGGGGAAAGTTCTTTTCACAGTGGATCGAACAGCTGAATACTTCTGGATCGTCCTCAAGTATTCGTGCCGTACCATCACCTTGGTGAACGTCACAATCAAAGATAAGTATTCGTTTCGTCTTGCCGGAATGAATTAGTTGGCGGGCAGCGTAGGCGAGGTCATTAAAGATACAGAAGCCGGAGCCAAAGTCGTAATGGGCGTGATGGGTGCCGCCAGCGAGATGGCAGGCGACGCCATATTCCAGTGCCAGTTCGGCAGTCAGCAGAGTGCCATTAGGTGCCAGGAAGGTGCGCTGGCGTAGGCCTTCACTCCAGGGGAGTCCCATGCGGCGTAACTCTTGGTCACTCAACGCATCTATGCTGAAGCGCTGAATATAGTGATAGCAGTGTGCCACGCTCAATTCTGCCGCGGAGCATGGTGTCGGCTGAAATAGATTATGTTGTTCTAGGATCCCTAACTCGCGCATACGTTGTTGCAGCAAGCCAAACTTATCCATGGGAAATCGGTGTCCGGCGGGAAATGGAAAACTGTAATCAGGATGAGCAACAATCGGCAGATGCATGGTTGGCAGTTTGGCTTGGTTCGTACATTGTATTCGTGGCAGTGATGATACCGGATCACATTGATTGGTACAGACTGTAATCTAAGGTAACCTCGGTAACTCATTTCCGTTTTTTTCCCGCTTTTTATTCTTTTCGGAGTCTTTTCCTATATGCGACACCGCCATGCCCCAACCGATCCTAATGCGAAAATAAACTGGGCTGTGATCAAAATGCTATGGCCCTATATGCTGGAATTCAAGCGTCGGGTGGGCTTGGCCGTGCTGTGCTTGATGCTGGCAAAAGTGGCCAGTGTTGTCTTGCCGTTTGTGCTCAAACATTTGGTCGATGCGATGGATCGTTCGGCTCAGCCTTTAGTCGAGACCCTAGCATTGCCACTGGGCTTAGTATTGGCCTATGGTCTGGTGCGTTTCTCCAATGTGCTGTTTGGAGAATTCCGAGACACCTTGTTTGGGCGTGTCACCGAACGCGTTATTCGCCGTATTGGTTTGCGGGTGTTTGAGCATCTGCATCGCCTGGATTTGGATTTTCACCTCAATCGCCGCACGGGTGGGCTGTCTCGCGACATAGAGCGCGGTACTTCTGGCATCAACTTTTTGCTGCGCTTTATGGTATTCAATATCGTCCCTATCGTGCTGGAACTATTGATGGTCGTGGGGGTGCTGTTTTACAACTATGGCTGGCCTTTTGCCGTGATCACCCTGTTGTCGGTGACCGCCTATGTCGCTTATTCCGTCGTAGCGACAGAGTGGCGTACCCGTTATGTGCGTGAGGCCAATGCCGCAGACTCCACCACAAACACCAGAGCGGTCGATAGCCTGCTGAATTACGAAACGGTGAAATATTTTGGTAACGAGCAGTTTGAAGCTGATCGTTATGACAGCTCGTTAGCCGCGTGGGAGCAGGCTAAACGCAAAAACCGACTTTCCCTGTTTACCCTTAATGTCGGGCAGGCGCTGATTATCGCCATCGCTATGACCAGCATGATGGGGCTGGCCGCCTGGCAAGTCACGCAACAAGCGATGACCCTAGGTGACTTTGTTCTGATCAATGCGTTTATGATGCAGCTCTTTATGCCGCTCAATTTTTTGGGTTTTGTTTACCGCGAGATGAAAGGTTCGTTGGCTAATATCGATGAGATGTTTGGTTTGCTGACTAAGCAACCCAAAGTGGTTGAAGTAGAACAAGCTGCCACCCTGAATATTATCGATGGCGCGGTGAGCTTCAATGATGTCAGCTTTCACTATCATCCCGATCGTCCCATTCTGAAAGGGATCAGCTTTAGTGTCGCCCCGGGGCAGAAAGTCGCAGTGGTAGGGGAGAGCGGCGCGGGTAAATCGACGCTAATGAAATTGTTGTTTCGCTTTTATGATGCCAATAGCGGCGAGATCTGTATCGATGAACAACCGATTGCTAAGGTGTCGTTAGCGTCATTACGGGCGGCGATAGGGATCGTGCCGCAAGATACCGTGCTATTTAATGATTCGATTCTGGAAAATATTCGTTATGGTCGCCCTGACGCCAGTGATGAAGAGGTGGCTGAGGCGATCAAACTGGCGCACCTATCCACTTTTATTGCACAACTGCCGCAAGGCTGGGATACCACCGTTGGTGAGCGAGGCTTAAAACTCAGTGGGGGTGAAAAGCAGCGGGTAGCAATTGCCCGCACCATACTAAAAAGGCCACCGATACTGGTGTTTGATGAAGCGACCTCTTCCCTTGATAGCCAGTCCGAGCAAGCGATATTGTCAGCCATGGCGAATGTCACTAAAGGCCATACCAGCTTAGTGATCGCCCATCGCCTATCTACCATTCAGGACGCAGACAAAATCATTGTGCTGCAGCAGGGCGAAGTGGCTGAGCAGGGCACTCATCAACAACTGCTAGCGGCTAACGGTATTTATAGCCGCATGTGGCAGATACAACAGCAGGAAGAGTGAATCACACAGAGAGCACTTGCTGGCCTTGTATCGTGCCGTTGTCAGTGAGTCTTTTCTATTTCACATTTATCTACCAACTGTGTTGAGCGTATGGCGTGAATTCACGACAATAGTTCGATTACAAATGGAATTCATTATTGTGCCCGATCGGTTTTTCTTGCGGGCAGTATAGGAGCCGGAAAGGATGCGGATCACAGCGTTAGTGAGTTATGTCATGTTTGCTTTGGCCTTTATTGGCGCGGTGAAAGGACATTTGTGGATGTGTGGGGTGTGCCTCCTGCTTGTTTTAGCTGCGCGGTGGGGCGAGTCCGTGTTTTGGGGTTGGCTCGGTAATTGCCTTACGGTGGCTGCCTCAGCTTATCTTTACCATATAGATAATCACCTGCTCGTTATGGGCCTACTGCTTGTTGGCGTTGCATTGTCATCATTACGAGAGGTGCTGTATTCCTCTTCCATTTTTGAAATATGTGGCAGTACCGATTCAAGCAGTGACTCAGGAGGAGGCTCAGGCTCTGACTGCGGAGGTGGTGACTGAGCTCTGCTATTTGTTTTATTTCAAACGCTATGTTCTGCCCCTTTTAAGGGGCAGATTCGTTTTATCTGAATGCATGTGACATTAAAGGAAACGCTTGATGTTTTGGAATAAAAAGAAAAAAGCCGTCTTGCTTGATGAACCTAGAGCCCATCATTACACCCTGGCGCATATTGCCTTTCGTTACTTTTGTGATTCAGATCCTGAGCAGTTCTTTCGCGTGATGGCGTCTGACTCGCAAGCTGTTGTCGATATGCTGTGGGAGAAAGTATGCCAGCAGTGTGAAGGGGAGGCTTCGGTAGATCTTGATATCGCAGAGCTGGCTGTTACGCCCCTGAAAATTGGGGACTACCCGACGCTACTGATTGAGATGCCTGCAGCACGGGCGATCGTTGAAGCCATGATGATTCTGGTGGTATTGACGGAACCGCTTGCGTCGTTAGAACAGGTGGAAAAACCAAGTTATCGCTATTTTGTCTTGGAGCTAGGAGAGCCTACTGACGAGAAAGAAATGACAGTATTTTGTGAGTGGGCAGACGACAATCACCTTAACCGCGGAGAGGGATGCGAACCTACGCCAAATGCCTTTATTCAGCTTGTTGCTAGTGTGGTTGAGTAACGGTTGAGAGGCCACAATCCGTTACCCCAACCTGACTCCCAGTAACCATTGCGATAGCGTTCAGCGAGCAGGTATTGGTGCCGCCGATTAAATCTAAAATTAGGTGTTAGCAGGCGGATCAAAGTCACACCGGTTGCCAGCATTCTATTCTAGTATTTAAAGACATTGACCGAGTCATGGAGGCGCATCGATGCATGCTAGATCTAAGGGTGTAACACGCTGGTTGCCAGGACTAGCGAGTTTGAAAGGGTATCAGCGGCAATGGCTTAGTCGTGATATGACCGCGGGGCTTTCGGTCGCCGCAATTGCTTTGCCGGTCGGTATTGCCTATGCCAGCTTGGCTGGCGTTCCCCCGGTTGTGGGTATCTATTCCGCGATATTTCCTCTGTTAGCCTATGCCCTGTTTGGGTCCTCTCGCCAGTTGATGACTGGCCCTGATGCCGCTACCTGCATCATGGTCGCCGCCAGCTTGGCACCGCTGGCGAACGGTAACAGCGATCAGTATCTGGCGATGATGGTGGTATTGACATTAATGACGGGTGTGATGTTTGTGGTGGCGGGCATTGGCCGCATGGGCTTCATTGCGAACTTCCTGTCGCAACCCGTACTGACTGGCTATCTCAACGGTATCGCCTTGATTATTATTGTCGGTCAACTGCCTAAATTTTTTGGTTACCAGAGCGCTGGCGGTGGGATTGGGGAGCAGCTCCCTGAGTTTTTTATCCAAGTGACAAATGCCGATCCGGTAACAACCATCTTGGCTGTTAGTTTATTGATTTTATTACTCATGGTGCGCCGATTTGTTCCTTTGGTACCCAGCGCCATGGTGGTGGTTGTTGTCGGTATTGTTGCCGTGATGGGGCTGCAACTGGGGCAGCGGGGCGTTGCTGTGCTCGGAGAGATCCCAGGGGGGTTGCCTTCGGCACATTGGGCGATATTTGATATTGAGATCTACAGGGATCTGTTTCGGGACGCGGCAGGGCTTGTATTGATCAGTTTTACTAGCGGGGTGTTAACGGCAAAGAGCTTTGCTAGCCGCAATCGCTATCAGATCGCCCCTAATCAAGAGTTAATTGCTTTTGGTGCCTGTAACTTGGCAAGCGGTTTGGCACAGGGCTTCCCTGTGACCGGGGCCGACTCTCGGACTGCAGTGAATAATGCGATGGGCGGGAAGACGCAGCTAGTCGGTATTGTAGCGGCGATCGCTATGCTGTTGATCCTGTTCTTTGCTACTGGCCCGTTAGCGTCTGTACCGATAGCGGGGTTGGCGGCCGTCATCATGGTGTCTGCCGTGGGGTTGTTTGATTTCGACTCGTTGCGGGTGCTGTACCAGATGAGTAGTAAAGAGTTTGCCGTTTCGGTGATCACCACGCTGGGGGTGTTGATACTTGGTGTGCTTGACGGTGTCTTGCTGGCCGTTGTGTTGTCGTTACTTTGGTTGTTGTCGGTTGGAGCAAAGCCGAAGGATTCGGTGCTGGGACAGAAAGAGGGCGTTAAGGGCTATCACGATATTAATGATTTTCCGGGGGCGGTGACGTGTCCCGGTGTACTGCTTTACCGTTTCGATTCAAATCTACTGTTTTTTAATATCGACTATTTCTGCGAGCGGGTTCGCTACTTGATAGCGAAAGCCAAACAGCCGGTGCATTGGGTGGTGGTGGATGCCAGCCCGGTGAATATCATTGATGGCACAGCGCTGCTGAAATATCGAGAGTTTCGCGAGCAGCTAGCGAGCGAAGGTATTGTATTGGCTCATGCTCAGGCTAAACGCAACTTGCGCAGACACTTTCACTCTAACTGGTTTGTTGAGGCGAAGAAAAAATACAGTGATTACGAGTTCGACACTATTCAGCAGGCGGTGGCAGCATTTCAGGCACAACAGGAAGCGCATTCAGTCAATGACAACACTGGTTGAGGCTTTGTCGCTGCACTTATGAAGGATATCCGAGGTGAGTGCAGTCACTCTGCATGTTGTGCCTTGCGCGGTTTGAATTAGCTCCCACTATGATCAGGTGCATTTGCGTAATGCTTGCTGCTATCTCATATTGAATTAGGTGATTAGCAAATAAAACCAGTTTGCTGGTTGATGAATGCGTAGGCCTATTACTCTTTGATCTTATTAAGCTACATCATTACTGCTGGGGCCATGGGGTTTGCAGCGTTAAATGCGCTACTGATGGCTATCTACGGTGAGCGTAGGCAACTGTACCTTGTCTGTGCTGTGCTCTGTTTTCTGGCTGCCTGTTTTCAAGTATCTACCTATTTTTATCATTCAGCAGATTCTGTGGCGGATGCTGTTTTAGCACTGAAACTGCAAGTTGCTGCCATCACTTTACTGTATCCCACTTTTTATCTGTTTATCGAGTATTACACCAAACGCCCTCTCTCTTTGGTTGTGCTGACGGCTATCTCTTTGCTTTCTTTGCTGATCTTCGCTTTAAACCTGCTCGAGCCTTTTGGTGTGCGCTTTAGCCAGGTTCATGGCCTTATTGAATCGGTAGTTGCAAGTGAGTCATTGGTGCGCTTGCACGCTGAGCAATCCCCATACGGGATAGTGGTTCATGCTTTTGGCGTGTTGTTTTTAGCATGGGCATTGAGGCGGTTTGTTGATCTGTTGCATGCAGGCGCATGGCGAAAAAGCTGGCTATTTGGTGTTGGCATACTGCTGCTATTTATCGGCGCTGCTGTTGGCGCGTTGATAGATAGTGGCGTGATAGATTTTGTTTATGTTGTTGGCTTTGGCATGTTAATCATCATCGTGATGATCAGCATTAACTTGGCGCATGAGGCCCGTCAACAGCGCACTACGATGAAACAACAGGCCGATGTACTGCAGCAGACACAAGTGGAGAGCGCACGCCATCAGGCTTCACGTCTACAACTGGCGCAAGTGGTTTATCAGTCCCCTGTGCCCATTGTCATCACTTCATTGGATGGTGAGGTGATTAAACAGAATGCCACCAGCCAAACATTCTGGCGAGAGGAACAGCTTGGCATCAATATGATTGCGCAGCTAAGCGCGCTTTATCCAGAGACGGATCTATCCAGTGAGAATATATCTGCGCAGGGTGCTATTTGGTTGCCCGATGTGCCCAGCAACCAGTTTCCTGCTGCAATGGCGTTGACGAAGGAGAACGAATGTTGGCTTAAGTTCAGGCTGTTTGTGATTAACTCTCCGGCTGGAAGCCCTCAGAACATTGCCATCATTTGTGAGGATGCGTCTGAACGCCATCTATATACGGACAGCTTGCGGCAGATAGCTGAAGGGGTGGCCAGCGGCACTGGCAATGATTTTTACGACAAGATGGTGGTGCAGTTAACCAAGTTATTTGATGCCAAATATGCGTTTATTGGGTTACTGGACGAGCAGTATTCGCAAGTGTCGACATTAGCACTGTCGGTTGACGGTAAGATCAGTAACAACTTTTCTTATGAGCTGGTTGGTACTCCCTGTGCGAATGTAGTGGGCAACGATATTTGCTGTTACCCGAACAACGTTCAGCACCTGTTTCCGGATGATCACCTTTTGATTGAAATGGGGATCGAAAGCTACATTGGTGCGCCAATGTTTGATGAAGAGGGTAAACCTTTAGGCTTAGTCGTTATTCTCGACACCAAGCCCCTGCGGCATACAGATACCGTACAGAATATTTTGGAGATTTTTGCTGCGCGTGCGGGAGCTGAATTACAACGTCGTGCAGCCGAAAGCCAGATGCGACGCATGGCCTACGAAGATTACCTCACGTTATTGCCAAACCGCGCGCTGACCTATGAGCGGGTGGGTGTATTAATTAAGCGGCTGCGCCGAAGCGGGAAGCTTGCTTCACTCTATCTGCTCGATATGGATCATTTTAAGAACATCAATGATGTATTAGGGCATGACGTTGGTGATGAAGTACTTCGCGCCTTAGCTAAGCAGCTGCGCGTTACTTTTGCTGATAATCTATTTATCTCCCGTGTTGGCGGGGATGAATTTGTACTGGTTGATGAGTACAACAGTGAGCCCGTTTATGTAGAGCAACTGGCCGAGCTAGTGAATCAGCCATTACAAGTCGGCGATCACCTGATCGATATTGGTGCCAGCATTGGTGTGTGTGCCTTTCCTCAGTTAGAGCAGACACCATTGGATGTGCTGCGTCACGCGGAGCTGGCGCTATACCAAGCAAAGAAAGCGGGGCGCAACAGGCATGTTGTTTATCAAGTTGAGCTGGAAAATGAGGCGAAGAATCGACTGGTGATCCAGAATGCATTGAAGAAAGCACTGCATGCTGATCAATTGAGTTTGTATTACCAGCCACAACTGACCGCCGACGGCCAGATGTTTGGTGCCGAGGCACTGTTGCGTTGGCATGATCCTGAGCTTGGTTTTGTTTCTCCAGCAGAGTTTATCCCTATCGCCGAAGAGTCGGGTTTGATCCACGCGTTAGGTGATTGGGTGTTGCAAGAGGCGTTAGCGCAACTGAAAGGTTGGTTGGCCAAAGGGTTGCCGTTTGCTGGTCACCTTTCTATCAATGTTTCGCCCTGGCAGTTTGCCTTGCCCAATTTTGTTGAACACCTTGAATCAATGATCCGGATCGGTGACGTAGATCCGGCAATGATCACTTTGGAGCTCACCGAGACAGGGATCCTTGTTGATGTTGAGGACACCATTAAAAAATTCAAACGACTGCGCTCATTAGGGATCCAGATAGCCATGGATGACTTTGGCACCGGATACTCCTCGTTGGCCTATTTACGTGATCTGCCCATTGATATTTTGAAGATAGATAAAGCGTTTATTGATGAGTTGCAGAGCAGCGACAGCTCACCGCTAACGGAATCGATGATCGCTATCGGCCGGAATATGGATTTACATGTGGTGGCCGAAGGCGTGGAGTATGACCGACAGGCGATCCGCTTGAAGAAACTTGGTTGCACTATTTATCAGGGCTATCTGTTTGCCAAACCGATGTCGGTGTATGACTTTGAGCAGTGGCTAGCTGCTCGCCGCTAATGTGTTGCACAGCCACTACTTTTCTTGCGTCTTCTCTAGCAGACTGCGTATCACCCGAGCGGGTGCGCCGCCAACCAAAGTGTCGGCAGGAACATCGTGATTAATCACTGAATTAGCAGCAATAATTGAACGTGCGCCTATGGTGACGCCTTGGTTGATCACTACATTACCGCCGATCCAAACATCGTCTTCCACCGTGATCGGTTTGCAAAAGGTTTCCCAGCGGCGACGGCTCTCATAATCCATAGAGTGTGACGCGGTATAAAACTGCACATTGGGGCCCACCAAGACGTGATTGCCTAACGTGATGGTCGCACCATCAAGCATCAATACGTTCATATTGAGAAAGGTGCGTTCGCCCAAACGGATCTGCTGGCCAAACTCGCAGCGAAACGGGGGAGTGATAATTGAGCCTTGGCCTAGCTCGCCCAGCAGCTGCCGAAATAGCTTTTTAGATTTGTTAAATATGCCGTGATGATTGATCTGTTTGAGCAGGGTAAAGGCGTTATCTCGTACTCGCGCCACTTCGGCATCGCCGCCATTAAACAGCTCGCCGTTAAGCATCTTTTCGTATTCGGTCATTACTTGCTCCTGGTAGATCTGCACCAAGAATAATGAGCTTTTATAAACTATTTTACTAGCTGCGTTGCCTGCATAGGCAATAGCGCCTACTACTCGTTGTTTGTCTCTAAGCCCATCGCTGAGGCACCAGTGTGAAGCTGTGATCTGGCTTGTAATAAGGATAGATGGGGCTGACAACCTGTTTGTTGTTTAGGGGGCTCTGGATCAATATCTTTAAACGCCAGGCTGACACTGGCGTTGCTATTTTCTATTCTCGGCATCTGCTAGTCGTAGCCCACTGGGGAGGCTGTCTCCCCAGATCTGTTGCTGGTCACCGGCTTGATCTGCGTCGTCGGACAACCAGCGTAACCAGCCCTCGTTGCGGCGGCCGCGCCGCAGTTTATCGCTCACTTGGCGGCGTAAGTCGTCATTCACTGCAAATGCGCTGTCGGTAGGCTGAGCCATAGTAACCGCTGGAAAGCAGAGTTGTGGGTGTTGTTTCCAATCCAGAGTGAGTAGGGTTTGCAACCATTCACTGACAACGTCTGCAGTGATCCGAAATTCTGGCGTGGCATAGGCAAGTCGGCGGGCGCCGATTCTGGCCAACGCCCAGGAGGAAGCTGCTAATTCATCCTGCTTTTGCAATTTATCCAATAGCAGATTGCCCACTTCCGTTTTGACTTCCACCGGGATCCGCTCTAGCGCGCCGATTAAGCGAATCCGCTCTTCGATACCTGCTTGTTGGCGTGGCTTATTACCTGCGCTGCGGGCATATCCCGGCACCAATACCATGCCGATATCATCAAGTAATGTGGCTTGCTGTTCGTCATTTAGACCGGCAACAACGCGACGCCAAAGCACCCACCATTCGCGCCAGCCTTGATTTTCTTGTTGATACTGCAAGCCGCTAGTATATAGCTGCCACAGCTGTGAGATCCGCTGATTGTCATTGGGCATACCGCTGCCGGGGCGCAGGCAATAGCCACTAAGATTAAACCAGATCCGTTCATGTTTTAGGCTACGGCGGCGCTTACCGGCAGTTTCCAGTAATTGATCGGCCAAATGCCTAGCGGTATCGGCACTCCAGTTGTCGCGTTTTCCCAGCTGTTTCTCCAGCTGATTGCGTAGCTCAGAGACATTGAGTACAGCTTTGCTGCTACCGAATACTTGATGAATAAGCTTGAATGCGGCCGCTGGTGTGCTTTGACAAGCTGGGGCTATGTCTGCCTGTTCATGGGCGCGGAGGTTAAAACTGATCGGCCACTGTTGCGTGGGTTCATCAATCGCCTGACAAGCGACAGCCAGCTGTCCTAGCTCGGTCAGTCGGGTGCTAAGTCTGACGTTCACCATGCCGCTACCCGCTAGCTCAGTGGTGAGTTTGGGTAGGTGGTGCAGTTGGTGGCTGTCAGCAATGCGTTGGCCGAGTTGATAGCGTGTGGCACCGTGGTCACTGGCGATCTCAAATTGCACCGGCTCACCGCACGTGAGGGTGAAATCCGGTGTGCTAAGAGTCTGGCTATGATCTGTTGCGCTACCTTTGGGCAGAATACAAAAAGCCTGTTTACCACTTTGGCTGTCGACAATGGCGAAGTAACTGCGGGCGCTGTCGCTCCGGATCAGTTGCTGTTTTTGTTGTCTTAACCAGCCGTAGTAAGCCGCGCCGCGGGCAACTGCCAGGTCCGGTGCGGGATTCTCCAGCAGAGTAATTGGCCGTTCTGACCACTGTTGTAGCTGTGCGATTAAACGCTGGCGTAGCTGTGGGCTATGAAACGGGCTGCCATTGAGCAGCAGGGTGTCTGGCGTGATCCCGGTCTGTTTGATGTGCGGCGCAAGAAAAGCTGCCAGGTGGCGGGTGATCGCTGCGTCAGCAGGATAGGGCAATCCTGTTTGTACTAAAGCACCTTTACGTTGCTGTGGGTAAGCAGTACTGTCGACTAGGGGAAAGAAGCCATCCAGTGCCAGCTGCTCCACCTCTTTAGCGGTTAAACGGGTTTGCTGGGTGCCGCCAATCAAGGCACTGCCGCTGCCTAACAGGTTGATCTTGAATTCGTCTGGCGGATCTGTGGCCAGCAGAGTTTCTTTTGCTTGCCGACTTTGCTGACTCAGTTGCTGTAGCTGTTTAAAATCGGGACGAGCAGCTTTATCACTAGTGTTAAGCTTGCGCTGCGCCTGTACTGCAAGCGCCAAGTCAATGTTGTCGCCGCCGAGCATCAGGTGCTCGCCAACGGCCACACGCTCCAACTGCGGACGCTTTTGCTCTGCAGATGGCTTGATATTGATTAGCGTAAAGTCACTGGTGCCTCCGCCAATGTCACACACTAACATTTGTTCACGATCTGCGAGTGTATCGCTGTCTGCTTCGCGCAATAGCCAATCATAGGTGGCTGCAATCGGCTCTTCTAACAGTACCGGTTGATTTAGGCCTGCTAGTGCTGCCGCTTCTTGTGTCAGGGCGCGGGCGTGATCATCGAAAGACGCTGGGACGGTTATTTGTAACTGCTGTTGTGCCATCGGTGCGTCGGCAAACTGATGATCCCAGGCACAACGTAGATAATCGAGGTAACTCGCAGTGGCCTGCAGCGGTGAGACCGTAGCGACATTGGCCTCGGCGCGCCATGGCAATGCTGTCTCGGCTGTCTGCTGGCAAAGCCAGCTTTTCGCGCTTTGCACCAAGCGACCGGGCATCGCACTGCCCAACTGTTGTGCCCAGTGCCCAAGTAAGGCATTTGGCAACTGTTGCTGTAGCTGGCTGCTGGGCCAGGGTAGCTGTTGCTGTGCAGCGGACACTTCGGCACCAGGATGATATCGCAGCGCTGGCAAGGTAAGGGCTGTGCCCCATAGGCCTTTATCCAGCCATTGCGGGATCGGCCATACCTGAAATGCAGAGGTCGCAGCCGATGGCTTCGCCGAACTGCCGAGCTTGGCATAGGCCAGCACGATGTTGCTGGTACCGAGATCGATACCTATCACATAGCGCGCTGCCTCGGTGTTTGATGTCGTCATGAATTAGCTGGTAGAGGGTGGTTACCCTCATAATTTAAGTTCAAGCGGATTCACCACGGGTATCAAATTCAACTTGCCAATGCTCGCTGCCATCGATCGGCATAGCGGCAAGCTCCAGCGTGCCAAGGGCATTGATACTGGCTTGCAGTAGCACAGGAACCACATCGCCGGGAGTTCTTCCTTCGGCGGGGAGTAGAGCTTCAATGGCGGGCAGTTCTTCCAGTTCCCCCTCATTCCAGAAATCAAGAATATGGCCAGGTTGGTCGTCGCGGCGCACGGTTGAGCTAAAGAAACGGAAGCGTACCGGCTGGCCGACAACCAGACCAAACTCTTGGGTCGGTAAGCTGGCTTCAGTGCCCTCTTCCATGCCAAAAGGTGCGATACAAAAGGCTTCAATCGGCGCTTCCATGCCGGGTACCGCAGGCATGGCACTCTCGATGCCGACATAATAGGCGGAAGCAATACCGCCACGAATGCGTACACCGTTGCCACTGCGAACCGAGCCGTAATAGGCTGCACCGTGGGCTACCGCTTGATCGGGATCGTTACCTGCCAGCACTTTTACTGGTGCCGCGCCATCATCAGTCAGCCATTGATTCAGCACTTCAACAATACGGTTGGTGAGTGGTGAGGCTTTGACGACACCACCATTAAACAGTACCGCAGTGGGGTGAAGAAAACGTGCCCCGGCCGGCAACTGAACATCGCTTAGTTCATCGGTGGCGTGACGTTGTTTACTTAAAAAGGCGGCCAAGTGACGAGTGACTGCAGGATCTTGCGCGTAAGGCAGGTTTAGTTTGGTCAGTGCCCCGCGCGCACGATGTACCACAGGGGTTTCTATATCTGTACGTGGGAAGAAGCCTTCGACTAATACGGCATCCACTTCGGCACGACTGAGCTCGGTGCGTAAACTGCCGCCAATCAGGCTGGAGCCGCGGCTGGGAACCACAATTGGCACTTCAGTGAGTTCAGGTTGTGAGAACAGTGTCTCTTTGGCTTGGCGACACCCATGGGAAAGCGCCAGCAGTTGCCAGGGTTGCAGTTGCGTCCCTTGTTGTGCCAGTTTTTGGCGAACGGTATGAGCCAGCGCCAGATCCATGTTGTCACCACCCAATAGCAGATGGTCACCGACGGCGATGCGATTCAATGCCAGTGCGCCATCCTCTTCAGTGACGGCGATCAGTGACAAATCCGTGGTGCCACCGCCTAAATCGATCACCAGAATGACATCACCGGTAGACACCTGATTGCGCCAGTCACCATGGCTACCTGAGATCCAGCTATAGAGCGCGGCTTGTGGCTCTTCCAGCAGTGTGGCTTGATGCAGGCCAACCTCTTGTGCCGCTAAGGCGGTCAGTTCCCGTGCTGAGGGGTCGAAGGAGGCCGGTACTGTGATCGTGAGTTGCTGCTTGGCTAAGGGGGCATCGGGGTGACGCTGATCCCAAGCGCGGGTCAGATGCTGCAGATAGTGCTTGCTGACTTCATAGGGCGACAACTTGCTAACATCTTCCGGGGCTTGCAACGGTAGCAACGCTGAGCGGCGATCTACTTCACCATGACCGAGCCAGCTTTTAGCGCTACTGACTAGGCGGGTCGGTGTCTTTGCTCCCAGTTCTCTCGCCAGTTGGCCGGCAACATAGGGAAATTCTCCCCATGGTAGCTGGCGCTGTGATGGCGGCAGTTCTGACTCGTGGGGTAGGTAGGCGAATGAGGGCAGCGCATTGCGTTCTTCAATTTGGCCGGGACCGACTAATTGGGGAATAGTAAATAGCTGCTGTGGCTGTGGTTCGCCATCGTCGCTGATGGTTGCAAAAGCCATCACACAATGGGTCGTGCCCAGGTCGATCCCTACGGTAAATTGCGCGTCACTCATAGCTCCACCTCTGCGGCTGCCAGCACGTTAAAGTCGTAGCCTTCGATGGTTTGCGGCAGATTAATCGCATTTGCTTTCCAGCCCTTGTGTAGCAAGGTGCCATGGAATGGCGCACTGCCACTGACATTACCCGTGAGGCGATAGGCTTGTGGATCAAAGCCCTCAGGCACGGTTATTGGGTTACCTTCAAGGCTGGTGGTGATTGGCGCTAAAGTGACGTGTTCGCTGATCGTTTTCTTTAAACCCTGATGGACGACGCGGGCAGCGGCACCCACCTGCTCATCGCTGAAGCTGGTCACATCTTCCTGAATAAAATCGAGCAGTCGCCCCTCTTTTTGGAGCAGAGCAAGCATCTGCAGGGCACCATCACTGTTGCTACTGGTGAGCGTGACTGCTGGCTCTACTGCTGGTGCTGTTTCGCTCTCGGCAGCCGATGAGGCGACTAAGGTGTCGGTGAAGCGGCGGCTGAAAATGACTTTGAACGCCAGCGCGATACGTGCAAAAAAGTGTGTTTGCATCTGAATTCTCTTTATCTGTGTGGGTATAAGGGCTGGTCTTGGCAAGTGACTTGGTGTGATTTGAGGCTGATATTCGCCTTCATGGCCACCGCTCGCAGCTCCGTTTACAAGATTGATTGCTGAATAATTTACCAATAAAAGTGTGATCTTGGTAGCGCTTGTCTTATCTGATTTGCGAAAAACGTCATAACTTGGATCACGCGGCGGCGCCTAGGCTTTGCGCACTGCAGATTTGTAGGTCATGCTGCTAGTAGGGTTGCAGTTTTGTTTCTGCTTGTTTAATGCAAAGTAACAAAACGCCTAAGCTTAATAGTAGGCGTCATATAGAAGTGCCAACGTGATATGAGTAAGCATGAATTACAAGGCACGGAAGCTTGGGTTGAAAAAATCAGTGAGCACGAGTTGCCCGCTTTGGCGGCTACCGTGCGAAATCTGGAGAAAATGGCGAGCAATGATACCGCCTCGCTTGCCAGTTTGGGGCAATCGGTACTCCATGACCAAGGCTTAACTTCACGTATCCTGCGGGTGGTGAATAGTGTCAGTTATGGTGTTGGGCGCAACCGTGTCACTACGGTGAGCCGTGCCGCCGTGATCTTGGGGTACAACACCCTTAAACATATCTGTATTACTGCCAAGATGATCGACAGCATGCTGCGTAACCGGGATATCAGTAAGCCGGTGCATAAACGCTTACTGCGTTTGATGGCAAAGTCATTTCACGCAGCGATGCTGGCGCGGGTATTGGTTGGCGAGCATGATGAAGATACTCAGGAAGAGGTCTATATCGCGGCGCTACTGCATGAGTTGGGAGAGATAGCATTTTGGTCAATGGGAGGCGGTGTCACTGAGCGATTAGATGAGGCTTTGACCAATGGCCGAGCACCTCGGGAAAAGATATCGCAGGAGATACTCGGAACCACCTTCGACAAGATCAGTGCTGGCTTAGCCCGTTCCTGGAATATGGGGGATATGTTGGTGCGGTCGATCGAAGATCCTAATCGCCGCACGCCAGAGATGCGTGCCATCGAACTTGCTTCAAATTACAGCCAAGCGCTGACTGACCCCAATGCCAAGATAGATGTGCAGATGTGTCTATCTGAGATGGCTGAATTGGTTGGAGTTCCCATTCCAGGTTTAAAGCGGCGGATTAAGAAATGCACCCAGGATTCGGTTGAGTTGGCGGTGTCCTATGGGGCGGAGTCGTTGACCGAATTTCTCGATCCAGAAGCTGACGTTAATCGTTTTTCGAGTGATGAAGCGCCTCACCATCTGTCTGACGAAGTGATGCAGTTGAAAATGCTTCGGGAACTGACGCAGTTATCGATGGAACGCGCGGATCTCAATTTACTGGTGAACACAGCGATAGAGGGCCTGCATCGCGGCGTTGGCATGGATAGAGTGATCGTGCTGATGGTGAACCAGAAAAAGGATAAGTTGACCCCGCGATTTGTTTCCTGTGCCAATGCCGGGCGCATTGAAACTGGTTTTGTCTTTCCGCTAACGTCGTTGGCGACGGTATTTGACGATGCATACAATCAGCAATTGCCATTTTGGGTGGACAAGCCTGAGAGTGAACAATGGCGGCAGAAGGTTACGCCAGCGCTACGGGGTTTGTGTGAAGACTCAGCATTCTTCGTTGCGCCATTGGCCGTGAATGGTAAGTGTTTGGGGGTGGTGTACAGTGATAGGGCTGAAACAGAGCGGCCACTGAGCAGTGACGACTTTGGTGCATTCAACCATTTTACTGGACAGCTATCATTGTGTCTGTCGTTAGCTATCCGTTAGCTTATGCTAAGCGATCGCAGCAATAAAAAAGCGCCGTGGTTGGCGCTTTTTGGTATTTGTTTGTCTGCTCATGGTGCGTCACCGCACTTCAATTAGCCGGTGAGATTTAGGCCCGTTGCGCCATATGTAGATGATGGGGATAAATCTGTGCGCTTGCTTCTGTGATTAGATCTTCGATATCAGTAGAGCGGTTAGGGAAGAAGCCTGCAATGCCGGCAGCAAAACTGAGTCGATTAACCTCTTGTTCGTCGGTGATTGCATTGATGTTCTCATGGAACTTTTCCAACACCAACTCCGCATGGGCAAGTGGGGTATTGGTCAGTAGTACAACGAATTGATTGCTGGACATGCGTGCGGTCATATCGCTAATGCGAAATGTTTTCCGCATCTGTTCTGCAAATAATTTTAACGTGTGAAGGTTCTGTTGCGTTCCCTCTGGGCCATTTAGTCCATCAAGTTCAAAGTAAACCAGTGTGGCTGGCGCTCCTTGGCGTGCGCACAGGTTGAGCATGTGTTGCGCTAGGAAGATAAATCCCAAGCGATTACCGGTTCCCGTTAGTTCATCGATCGTTGCCAGCTTTAACGCTGCCAACCGCTTTTTTTCGTCAGCGGGGATGTTTGATGTATTCAAAACGACTACCTTTCTATCCAAAGCAGCACTCCATTGATTAGCTGTTATCTGTGATAAAAATCTAAAGCAAAACCTAATCAATCAGGCGCTGCTGATTAGCTGCTGACTTTAATATTAGCAGTCGGTAGAGGTGCTGCTGATGAAGCAACCGAATTGCGAGCTGACTCCCAATGAGGAGCTTTGCGTTGGCAAAATGTGGAGTTTGTGCAGGTCGCTGGTTCAGCTATTGGATAAATAGGCGTTAGGATCGAGGTAGAAAAGCTGCTTCCAGCCTTGGGTTTGGGTGCTATAGCGCCACAAGTAGGGCAGTAAAGTCACCAGAGAGTAATGTAGATGAGGAGGCTTGCCTGCTGCATTTCCGGTATCGCCGAGCGTCCCCAGTTGTTCCTGCTTGGATATCCAGCTGGCGCTACTGACGCTGCGCGAAGCTAAGTGAGCGTAATAGTGGATCCGCCATTTGGGGCCGAGTACTACCACCACATGTCCGCCTTTTTGCCATTCGCCGGAATAAAGCACAAGGCCGCTTGTCGCTGCGATAACGGGGGTTCCTTTGCTGGCAAAAATGTCGATACCTTTGTGGACGCCTGAGCTGCCCCAGGGTTCATACCAAAATGTATCGGGATGCCAATCATTGCTTGATGCGCCCTTGACCGGGATCGTCATTTGGCTTGGAATTAACAGGCCGATTATGATGATAGCGAGCAGAACAAGCAGAGTTGCTTTGTAGATCCCTTTTTTGGTGTTTTCCATTAACCCTGCTTCCTTGGTTTGGTGATGCTATCTAGAGCGAGCATTCGACATCGACGAAGGCTCGCTCTACCTGGCAACGTTAGCGTTGACGCAGTTCGCTCATGATCTCGGCAAAGCCATCAAAGTCTAAAGTTTCACCGTCAGACAGTGCTGCTGCTGGTTGCGGGTGAATATCGAGAATAATGCCGTTGGCACCCGCCGCTTTTGCCGCATATACCAGCGGTGCTAGCTGATTGATATGGCTGATAGCATGCGTGGGGTCGACGATCACTGGCAGATGAGTCATGCTTTTCAAGGCGGGGATGGCGCCCAGATCAAGGGTTTGTCGACTGGCGCCTTCAAAGGTGCGGATACCGCGTTCACATAGGATCACTTGCCGGTTTCCTTGCGCCATGATCACTTCTGCGGCTTGTAACAGCTCATCTAAGCTGGCCATCAATCCACGTTTCAGAATGATCGGGCGATGGGTGCGCCCCACTTCTTGCAACAACTCAATATTCTGCATGTTACGAGCACCGATCTGCAGCAGATCTGCTTGGCGCGCCGTTTCCGTGACTTGTTCAGGGTGGTGTACTTCAGTGATGAATGGCAGGTCAAAGCGCAGGCCAGCTTCGCGCAGGTACTGCAGGCTCTGCTGTTCGTTAGGAAGATTGCCATCCTGGTTGATTTGTGGCGGATAGAGCGCCCCTCGCAAAATGGCTGCCCCACACTCTTTGGCTTGTTGCGCACAGGCATTTAACTGCTCCTGTGATTCAATGATGCCGGGACCTGCGATAGTGATGAACTGATCACTACCGATGACGGTGTGACGTACCCGTATTTCAGTGTCTGGGTGGCCATTTCTGGCAACCAATGAATGAGCAGAAGCCGCCGCGCTTTCGGTTTTGCTCGCTGATGTGGCGGTATTATTGGGTAATGGCAGCTTATCCAACGGCACATGGGTGGGACTGACCTCTTCCGACGGATAACAGCCTAATACTTTCAGGTAACGGGTGATCCGGGTCAGGGCTTCCAAGGCACTCTGCATATGACTGCTTTGTAGGTTGCCTTCTACATCAATGTAAAAAAGCTCTTCCCATGGATTGCCTTGGATAGGGCGTGATTCCAGCTTGCACATATTCAGTCCGTGCTCGCGCATCACTAACAGGGCTTCAACCAAGGAGCCCGGCTTTTGTTCCACCGACATGATCAACGTGGTTTTTGCTGGGATCTGCTCTGCCACCTGTACCGGTTTGCGTGCGATGACGATAAAACGGCTGAAATTTTCTTTTTGGTTGGCCAATCCGGTTTTGATTGGAGTTAAGCCATACAGCTCACCACCATCGGCACTGCCAATCGCTGCCACATGAGGATCTTTAAGTTCACTGACTTTCAGGAATGCAGCGGAGGACGCATCACAAGACTCAATTTTAATACCGGTTAACGAATCCAGATATTCGCTACACTGTTGTGCCGGTTGAAAATGGGCGTAGATGGTATTGATTTGGCTCTCAGAGGAGGGCACAGCCGTTAACAAGCAATGTTCGACTGGCAATGTCATCTCACCAACGATGGAGCAGGTGGTGTGTTGCAGGACGTCGTAAACTTGAGTGATACCGCCTGAGGAGGTGTTTTCAATGGGCAACATGGCGTAGTCCGCTGTGCCTGATTCCACTTCATTGATGATCTGACTGAAGCTAGTGCAGCCCCGTTCTACCAAATCATCACAGGTGCGGGAGAAGTATTTGCGCATTGCCAAGTAGCTATAGGAGCCTTTGTCACCAAGGAAGGCCACACGGTAAACTGGTTTACGGTTTTCTGGATTGGCCAACTGCTGCAACATTGCCTGCTGCGTTAGCACTGAGTCTTCGATGATGGTGTGATAAATCTGGGTGACATAATGGGCATCCAGATCAAGCTCGCGCCCCTGTTTTATCAGCGTGACTAACAACGCTTCTTCTCGGGTCTGGTCTCGCACCGGGCGGGTCGCTTCAATTTTGCTGCGGGCGACATCCAAGGACAGTTCACGTCGACGCGACAACAGTTTTAAAACTGTCGTGTCCAGCTCTGTGATCTCTTTGCGGATATCATCCAGTGAAAGCGGCTTATCCATCCTAGTGGCTCCTGAAATTTGGTAAAAAAAAACCTCCCACAATGGGGAGGCTTATCAATTCGTCTTTCTTTGTGTCTTTACACGACGAAATCGCCCCCCGGTGAACCGGTGGTAAAGGCAAAAAGAAAGAAAAACAGCGTTTGGATCTTCATGATGCTCAATCTATGGTGGATCGTGGGATGTGTCAAGGCGACGATACAGAAGAGCGGGGATTATCCCCGCTCATTTGCTTGACATCATGCTTATGCAGCGTTTTCGACGTCGTCTACTGATTCTTCAAAATAGGGCTCGTCATAGAGCGCTTCTTCAACAAGTGGCTCTCCGGCGATCAATCCTTGGCGACACTGATCTTTGCCACTGCGGCTGCCACGGTGGGCGGAAGGCTTATGCTGGTAGCGATTCAGTTGGCGCTCCAGGCGCTGTCCCAGCAAATTAATGGCCGCGTACATATCTTCATGCTCTGCCTTGGCAAAGATTTTGTCGTTTGGCACGGTAATGGAGGCTTCAATTTGATGCAGTTTTTTCTCTTGCGAGAGGATGACATGGGGATTAATGAGAGAAATGTCGAGACGTTCTAACTTATCAAACCGAGATTCAATACGCTCGCGAAGAGCTTCGGTGATTTCAATGTGTTTAGCGGTGATTTCGATGCGCATAGGCATTCTCCTCTTGTCACTGTTATCACTTATTGCATAGACAGACTATCGCGGTCAGAGTTCCATTGGAATTGATTTCGGTCACGTTTTTTTCCGCATCGTAAAGTTCCCTGACAGTTTGTGATGGGTCGTCCACTTCTGCTAAATTGCTTATTCCAATAGTTGAAAAATCAGGGTCTGTACCCATGGCTGAGAACCTCGATGTCAAGCAAGCCAGCATACGCGTATGGGATCTTCCTGTGCGTTTGTTTCACTGGTGCCAAGCGGGTCTATTTGTAGCGATGTGGGCGACCGCTGAGTTCGGCGAAATGGATTGGCATCTCTGGTTGGCTTATTGTCTGATCACCCTCTGGACTAGCCGCATTGTTTGGGGGTTCATCGGTAGTGATACTGCACGTTTTAGTCAATTTTTGCGTTCACCGATAGCCGCTTGGGGTTATCTTCGCGGCTCACCGCATACGCAGTTAGGCCATAACCCTGCTGGTGGCTGGATGGTGATGTTACTGCTCCTGCTGATGGGGTTGCAGTTTGGGTCTGGACTATTTACCAGCGACGATATCTTTACCGAGGGACCACTGTACAGTTTAGTCAGCGATGATGTGGCAAGCTTTATGGGGTGGTGGCATGAGGTGAACTTCAATTTGTTATTGGCGGCCGTTGCTCTGCACCTGTTGGCTGTCATTGTTTATGAAGTTAAAGGTCATCGTCTTATTTCCGCCATGTTCAGCGGCGTACGTCTGCGCAACGGTGAGCCTGAAGTCACTTTCCGTGCTAGCTGGTTGTGGTGGTTGGTGCTGTTGATCTGGGGTGGTGTGCTGTATTACTGGTGGCAACCCAGTATACCCTGGTGATCTTGAGTGTGTGCTCTGCCTCTTATCTCATTCCTTGCTAATGGATAGTTAACTGATGCCCACCATTCTCTGTTACGGTGATTCAAATACATGGGGTGCCGTGCCCGGAAAAGACCGACGCTTTGCTGCCTCTGAACGCTGGCCGGGACGATTGCGTGGTCTGCTACCTGCTGACTTTGAGGTCATTGAAGAGGGGCAACCCGGCAGAACCACGGTGCATGATGATCCGGTGGAGGGCGAAAAAAATGGCCTGCGCTATCTGCGCCCCTGTTTGGAGTCCCACCTGCCGGATTTAGTGGTTTTACTGCTGGGGACAAATGACCTTAAGCACCGCTTAGGTTTGTCTGCTTTTGATGTGGCCGAAGGGGTAGGCAGGCTTGGCAATGAGATCCTGACATTTCAAAGTTGGGTTAAACCGATATCGCCAAAACTTTTATTAATTGCACCGCCGCCAATCCGTGAAGTTGGATATTTCGCCGATATGTTTCGTGATGGCGAGTTAAAGTCGGCAGAGTTTGGCCAGCGGTTTAAGGCCAAAGCAGCTGAGCTGAATTGCGGTTTTTTTGATGCTGCCAGCGTCATTCATAGCTGCCCAAAAGAGGGAATACATTGGCGTGCGGAGCAACACAAGCTGTTCGCTAGCGCCTTGGTATCACCGATAAAGGCGATAATAGAATCCGCAAATTAGTAGGTAATAACGACTATGCTGGGATTTATATGTAAAAAGCCGCTTTTCAGCGGCTTTTTTAACAACGACTAGAGGAACACTACTTGTTTTTGTAGTCGTCGTGACAACCTTTACAGGTTTTACCTGTGGCGGCGATCGCTGTTTTGAAGGCATCCATGTCGCCACTACCGGCGACTTTCGCTAGTTCGGTGCTTGCACTCTGCAGAGCGGCCATCTTCTCTTCAAAGTCACTCCAGCTGCTCCAAATCGCGGGCTTAGCTTTGGTATCACCCTCGTTGCTGCCTTTGACGGCAAATGCTTCTAATGGCAAATGTGACAGGGCGGCGACGGCATCAGCACGACGCTGTGCGACCGCTGCGTCATACTCTTTTTTACCTTTTAGCATTGCCACGAGATCACCAAAATTAGCGGCAATTAAAGAGAATGATTTCTGGCGATATTCGATCGCTGGCTCTGGGTCAGAGTAGGGGCTCTCTTTTGCTACGGCAATACCGCCGGTAGCGAGAAGAGCGCCAGCGACACATGATAGTAATGTCTTCTTGTACATTTGGTTTCTCCCTGAGTCTTTGTTTCTTATAGTTTTAAGCTGGTATTTCATAGCCTATTTAAGCATCCAGCTGCTGAACTTGCGAGTGATATTTACGCAGTAAAACAATGAACTCTTCGGCGGGTCTGTCCAGTGAGTTTTCTGGCAAATAAATATCATATCCCAGCATCTCCCTTAAACGTTGCATCCGTTGTCCTAACATGGCGAGTAGGCCGGTGTAGTGAGTGCCTTGATCATCGGTAAACTGATCGCCTTCGAACAGCAATTCACTAGGGCAGGTGCCATCGGCACATTCGTTTTTAATCGCTTGCATCAGGACTGGACGTTGTTCCAGCAAGATCCGGCTAGCCAGTCGCAGTGAGATGTTACTCAGTAGGCGATGCTGACTGGTTAGTCTGATACCAACATAGCTCAGGGGTTGATAATTGTCCTCTAAACCAAGGGTTGGGATATCTATTCGCTGAATATCTTGCCACGCTAGCGTCCATTGACCGTGCCGGTGATAAAACTGCAGATAGTTGGGGCACAGGCGCAAACTTACTTTGGGTTCCAACTGTTTTAACAGCCCTAACAGCAGGGTAAAAACTGAGCCTCCCAGCATGACATAGAACGGTAGTTTCGGGATCGAGGTCAGCAGAAATATCACCACTAAACTTAACAAGGCGCTGACCCCTCCGAGCAGGGAGAGGGTCAAACCATAGCGGTTGACCACGGGCTTTATTTCAATGGTGTCTAAAGTGTCACTGTTGTCCATGGTTACCACATTATCAAAAAGGCCCGCTAGCGGGCCTTGTCGTTTTAATCATTGAAGCGGCAAGAGGCCCTTTCGCTTAGCCTAATCTTCGTAGGCTGCCAACATAACCACTGAGCGTCCTTTAACGCGATAGATACGGTAAGTTACCGCTTCTGCGCATTCAGGGTCTTCAACGATGTCATAGGGCGACGGTTGACTGGTATCAACAATACGATGCCAGCGTCCATATTCAGGATCTGGCAGTTCAAACTCCAGTTCCTGATGCCAAGCGTTAATCGCCATATACACTAGCTCACCGGTGTTGGGATCACGAATGGTCATGGCTAATGAATTGGAATTCTCCGACCAATCTGGCGATTGCGGATGAACACCATGCCACTGGATCTTGGTGCTATCTAACACGTCTGCCAAGGTGTAGTGGCGCTGCTGATCCATCGCTGGATCCTGCTGACGCCAGCGCAGCATCTTCTGTGTGAAGCGCAACAGAGAGGCATTTTTTTCCACCAGATCCCAATCAAACCAGCTCAGCTCATTGTCCTGGCAGTAGGCATTGTTGTTGCCGTGCTGAGTACGGCCAATTTCATCGCCCATGGTGAGCATCGGTGTACCCAGAGAAGCCAGTAACACAGTCATGAAATTCTTGCGTTGACGTTCACGCAGCGCCAACACCTCAGGATCATCGGTGGGGCCTTCTACACCACAGTTCCAACTGCGGTTGTGATTGTCACCATCACGATTGCCCTCATTGTTGGCTTCGTTATGCTTTTCGTTATAACTGACCATGTCATTGAGAGTGAAACCATCATGGGCGGTGACAAAGTTAATCGAGCGGTGCGGACTGCGGTGCTGATCGTAATAGAGATCAGGACTACCGATTAGGCGGTCGGCAAAGCGGCTGACGTAGCCCTTTTCACCGCGCAAGAAACTACGCACATGATCCCGGTATTTGCCGTTCCACTCTTGCCAGCGGCCACCAATAAAGCTGCCCACCTGGTATAAACCTGCAGCGTCCCATGCTTCGGCAATGATCTTGGTACCGGAAAGCACAGGGTCGGTATCAATTGACCAGAGTACCGGTGGATCTTTCAGCACTTCGCCTTTTTGACCGCGAGACATCACTGAGGCTAAATCGAAACGGAAACCGTCAATGTGCATGGTTTGCACCCAGAACTTGAGACAGTCGCGGATCATCCGGCGCACCACTGAGTTGTGGGCATTGATCGTATTGCCGCAACCTGAGTAGTTGTGGAAGTCGCGTTTGTCATCACCGTGAATGTAGTAAGTTGTACTACCTAGCCCTTTGTAACTAAGGGTTGGGCCATTGCTGTCGCCTTCAGCGGTATGGTTAAACACCACGTCCAAATAGACTTCAATCCCTGCTTTATGCAGCTCTTTGACCATATCGCGGAACTCACGAAATGCACCCGTGGGTGATTTGTCGGAGCTGTACTGTGAATGGGGAGAGAAAAAGTTGATTGGCGCATAGCCCCAGTAGTTGGAAACGCCTTCTGGACAATCTTCTGGATCAAATTGTTGAACGGGTAACAGTTCAACAGCGGTGACACCCAGGCTTTTCAGGTAGGGAATTTTTTCAATTACACCGGCATAGGTGCCGCGTTTGTCAGCGCTAACGCCTGAGTTCGGATTAGCAGTGAAGCCTTTGACATGCATCTCGTAGATGACTGTTTCGGCCAATGGCCGATTCAGTGGACCAGTATCTTCCCAATCATATCCGCGGTGCTCTACCACAACCCCTTTCATGCACTGGCCGACATTGTCGCCGGGAACCATGGCCGCCTTCCGGCTATAGTTATCGCCCATGGCGACAGCTTGAGCGTATGGGTCTAACAGGACTTTCTGCGGATCAAAACGCAGGCCTCTTGCTGGATCATACGGGCCGTAAACGCGATAGCCATAGAGCTGACCCTCGCCCAACCCTTTGACAAATATGTGCCAGTAGTCACCCGTGCGATTGACACTTGGCTTGAGCGTCATGACTTTTGGCGTGGCGTCTTCAGCTGATTTGAAAAGCAGCAACTCAACGGCTGTGGCGTTTTTGCTGTAGAGGCTGAAATTTACACCGCCATCAATAATTGTGGGGCCTAAAGGAAAGCTACGACCATAATCGTGGATCGGACTCATAAGATACAAACACTCTGCAATAGCTTGAGATTGAGGCCAGTTTAAGCAATTAACGGTAGAAGCTCCAACCGTTAATTTATTCTGTTTAAAAAAGCATGCGAGCGATACCTTTGCTTACTATCCAATTTATAGCGGATGTGGTTTGAGACGAAGCCAGCGATTGACCTGTCTTTCAAATCCGCTTGGCGCTAGCCATTCGCATATCATCGGCGCTAAATTAAGAATGAGCTGTTTTGCTGTGTGGGACAGTTGGTCTTGGTAAGGGCCTTCAGGTTTAAACCAGGTTGCTTGCCAGTATCCGCTGTGTTTGGCACTTTTGGTGACCAAAATCAGGTGACCCTGCCGGTCGCGAAAGCTGACGCCGCCATTTTGTTCTAGTTGGGCAACCACTTGATTGACCCAGTTGGCGGCATGCTTTAATGGTCGCCTAACTTTGACATCTTGCGGTGTCGTTTGCTGGTTTAGAGGGTATTGCTGTTTTTGTACTACTACTACTGGGGAGTGTTTCATCCGATCCCCCTTGCACCTTTCGGTGTCAACTAACCGTCTACACTGTTATCGGCATGCAAAAAGCTTTCCTGAATACATATACGACCGTATTGAGAGGGAGGATCTTACATCTTCATGGTTATTTGGTAGGCGCAGCGCCTAGCACCTTCGAGTAAATATTCCGTTCTTTCTACCGTCCCATGCTCGCCAATACAGGTTTGAAACAGGCGTAGCTCTGCACGGCAAAAGCCTTGGCATTGTTGCGCTGCAGCACAGATAGGGCAATGATCTTCAATCAGCAACCAGCCGTTTTCTATCTGTTGAACCGACGCCATATATCCCTCTTTTTCTCTTAGCGCGGCAAGTTTTTGCACTCTTTGCGCCAGCGGTAGGTCACTAAGTGCGGCTAAATAGGCGGCAGTAAGCTCGGTCTCTCGCTTGGCTATTAGCTGGTCTAATCCATCGTCGCCAAACACGGCTTTAACCGAATCAATCAGCTGCAGAGTCAGATCGGCATGGCGATCAGGAAAACGGGCATGTCCCTTGTCGCTGAGTTGCCAAAAGCGATTGGGACGGCCTTTTTTACTGGCGATATCTTCATAACTAACCAGCGCTTGCGCTGCCAGTTGTTGCAGGTGTTTTCTCGCCCCCATGGAGGTCATTTCAAGTATTTCGCCACACTGCTGTGCCGTCAGTGCACCGCGGGTTTTTAGCAGGTACAACAGCTTATCTGCACTTGCTTGCATAGGAACTCCTTGATTCTCAGCCCGATGCCAGCTTTGGCCATGGGAGCGGGTGGTCAATGTAGGGTGTGACCATTTATTAAATAAACATATTAGTTAACATAGATGGTCATTAGAATGAAGTAAACATGTGCGTTTATTTAAACATTGGCGACAGCGGTTTAGGTCTGTCGGTGGGGACGCTACGTTGACGATAAATGACGGCCGCACCACGTTAAGGTCGTGATACTACGGCCGTTAATATCGCGCTTTACTGTTTTGCTGCTTGAATGGTTCGTTCCAAGCTTTTAATCACGGGGTCGTTGCCCAGTTGTTGCTGCAATATTTCCAGCTCGGCGTTTGCTTGTTGGCTGGCGCCGGTGTTGGCCAAGGCGTAAATTAAGGCTTTTCTTGCTTCACTATTGCGTGGTTCCAGCGCCAAGGCTTTATGTAGATACTTGATTGCCCGCGGGTACTCTTTTAAACCGAGGAATAGCATCCCTGACGCGAATTGCGGCCCGTGTTGACTGGGGAACGCTTGTGCCAGCATACGTGCCACGATGAGGGCCTGTGGGTGATCTTGCTGCTGCCGGTAATAGCCGAGCAAGCTTTGCATGTTGGCGATCCAACCCTGCTGCCCTGACTGGCGGGCTAGTGCCAGCTGGGTCACTGTGTCGTTGGGCGTCGGGAAACTCACTTTGTATGGTGTGGCGGTAAATGGAAAGTCCGCTTTTAACGTGGCGATTTTATAGTCTGCCAGTATCGCGTCTACCTCTGTTATCGGCACTTCGCGCCACGCTTTTGCACTTGGCTGGGCTTGCGACCAATCTTGCAGAAGAGCAGTTTTCTTCATGGTATTAAAATAACTTTCTGCCAGAAGAAAATAGCCGCGTTTATTGGGGTGTAAGTGTTCCAGCATCAAACTATTGCCGATGATGCCGTCTTTTGAGTGCATAACGAAATATTGCTGTACATCGACTAACGGCGCAGAAAATTGCTCAGCCACATTTTTGATGATGGTATTCATCTCTTCAGGGGCGCGAAAACGCAGTTGATCGCGATCTTTTGCCGCCAATAACGCGTTGCGCGCTGCTTCGTTTTCTCCGCTGGCGAGCAGTGCTTGGCCGACGGCAAACCAGCTGTTTGCGGTATCAAATTGTTGTGCTAATTGGCTAGCGGCAGCTAATGCATTGGGGTACTGACCATCCGCCATTGCTTGTTCATAAACTTGCCATTTCTGTTGCCACGCAGTCGTTGATTCTTTTGTTGGATCACTGACAAACGGCTTTTGGTCACCTTCATTACTGGCCAACGTGCCTAGCATCACCGGGATATTGGCTTGCTGATATTTACTCAGGATTAACTGCAAGTTACTGGCGAACTGTTGCTGCCCTTGATCGAAGATCTCCGATTGGTAGGGGATTTCGCGATTTGCGGCTGCTTTTGCCATTAATGTGCTGCGGGCGGCGCCACCTTGAGCGGCGGGTGGTGCAGGGCTGAATAGACCCATAACCCGTTGCATTAATTGATAGATGCGGAGATCTTTTAATTTTAAAAACAAAAGCTTGGCACCATGGCTTTGGGCTGAAGTGAGTGCTGAACCCGCGCCCATGACACCAATGTACTCGTTATGGCCAGCATAGATAAGCACGGCATCCGGTTGGATGGCGATGATCTCATCGACTAGGTCGAGCATGGTGTAGCTATTGACCGCACTCATGGCCGTGGTGATCACTTCTATATCTTTGTCTGGAAAACTGGCTTCCAGCCGGTCATTCAACATGCCGGCTAAACCACCCCAACGGCCATAAGGAAAACCTGCCGCGCTAGAGCCACCTTGAACGACTACGCGGAACGTTGCCGCTGGCTTTTCTTTTTTGAAGTAGATCGTATCAATGCTGACATTCGGTGCTTGTTTGGGGTCGTTGAAATAGCGTTTGATCACCTGATCGCTGGCTTGCAGATAGCCAGGCATTCCTTTGGCGTCAACGAACAGCGGGTAGGTGTGGCCAAAACCTGCGGCTCTTAATATGAGCTCAAGCAGGACAAAAAATATGACGGGGCTCAGCAAAGTTAGGATTAGAAATAGACGAGATCTAGATTTGATATTGTGAGAACCCATAAATGCGTTGGCCATCTTAAGTTTTTAAGCGCCTCACACTAGCTAAAACTGGTCGTTGCTTCAATGTTGGCGGGGCTCTAGACTGCCCGCACTCCCAGAAGTGTGAAGCAGGACATGACCCGAATTCTTGGTATCTCCGCCCTCTACCATGACAGTGCTGCGGCACTGGTTGAAGATGGGCTGATTATTGCAGCAGCGCAGGAAGAGCGATTTAGTCGTAAAAAGCACGATCCCTCGTTTCCTGTGCAGTCGATCCAGTATTGCCTGGATACCGCAGGCTGTCAGTTGACCGATCTTGACCATATCGTTTTTTACGATAAGCCGTTGCTTAAGTTTGAACGCTTACTGGAAACCTATATGGCGTCAGCACCTCGGGGATTTGCCTCGTTCGTGCGGGCGATGCCGATCTGGCTGAAAGAGAAGTTGTATCTTAAGAGCCTATTACGTCGCGAATTGAGCCAGATGTCTGGTGTTAGCAAGGCTGAACTACCCAAACTGCTGTTTGCTGAACACCATCAATCCCATGCAGCTTCCGCGTTTTTTCCTAGCCCGTTTGAAAAAGCCGCTGTGCTTTGTCTTGATGGTGTTGGCGAATGGGCGACCAGTAGCGCCTGGTTGGGCGAGGGTAATGATCTGCAGCCGCTCTGGGAGATCCGTTTTCCCCACTCACTCGGGTTGCTTTACTCCGCATTCACCTATTACTGCGGCTTTAAGGTGAATTCTGGCGAATATAAGTTGATGGGCTTAGCCCCTTATGGTGAGCCCAAATACGCAGATCTTATCCGTAAACACCTTATCGACATTAAGGCTGATGGTAGCTTCCGTTTAGATTTGAGTTACTTCAGTTATGTGACGGGTAGCACCATGACATCTTCTAAGTTTCATCAGCTTTTCGGCGGCGAGCCCCGTAGTGAAGAGTCTGATGTGTCACAGAAAGAGATGGATCTGGCACGTTCGATCCAGGTGGTCACCGAAGAGGTGGTAATTAAACTCGCGCAAAGCCTGAAAGCTGAAACTGGTTGCGAGAATATTTGCCTCGCTGGGGGAGTGGCCCTCAATTGTGTCGCCAACGGCAAGCTACTGGAAGCCGGCGTTTTCAACGATATCTGGATCCAGCCTGCCGCAGGGGATGCTGGTGGGGCGTTGGGTGCTGCCATGTCGGGTGTGTATCAGCATTGTGGCCAGCCACGGGAGTTGAATGGCACGGATCTGCAGAAGGGCAGTTACCTGGGGCCAGAATACAGTGATGATGATGTTGACAAGATACTTCAACAACGGGGGCTGCCGGCCGAGTTGTTAGATGATGGTCGCCTGATGCAGAAAGTGGCAGGCGAGTTGGCATCTGACCGCGTGATTGGCTGGTTCCAAGGTCGAATGGAATTTGGTCCTCGCGCTTTAGGTAATCGTTCGATCCTTGGTGATCCACGCAGCCAACAGATGCAGTCGGTGATGAACTTAAAGATCAAATATCGCGAGTCATTCCGACCGTTCGCGCCATCGGTGTTGGCTGAAAATGTCAGTGACTACTTCAATATGGATTGTGCCAGCCCCTACATGCTGCTGGTCGCCGACGTCGCTAAACAGCATCATCTACCGGAAGGCGACGACATGCCCGCATTTGGCATTGAGCGGTTGAAATATCAACGCTCAACCCTGCCTGCTATCACCCATGTGGACTATTCGGCAAGGGTGCAGACGGTGCATCAAGAAACTAACCCTAAATACCATCAGTTGATTAGCGCCTTTGCTGAGCAAAGCGGTGTACCTATGGTGATTAATACCTCGTTTAATGTGCGTGGTGAACCCCCGGTATGCAGCCCTGATGACGCTATCGACTGCTTTTTATCGACAGAGATGGATACCTTGGTGCTAGGTCATTGGCGCCTCGACAAAGCCGATATGCCTGCAGAGGCGATTGCTACGGCAAAACAACGGGAGTTTGAACTCGACTAATGAATGCCCCCATGATTGAGGCAGACAATAAAACTGAACTGCGTAAATTTGGTTTAGGTTTTGCTGCGCTGCTCGCCCTGTTCTTCTGGGCCTTGTTGCCCTGGTGGTTTGGTTATGAGCGTTCATTGTGGCCAGTTTATGCTGGCTCATTGATTGCGTTGATTGCTTTGCTACTGCCAGTGGCTATCTACCCGCTATTTCGGGTATGGATAGTGATCGCGCTGGCGTTAGGTTGGATCAATACGCGGCTGATTTTGGGCGTGGTATTCTTCCTGCTCCTATTGCCATTGGGTAGCTGGTTGTACTGGCGTGGCAAATTGCACTTTAAGCAGGGTTTTGATCCCAAAAGAGACAGTTACAAAGAGCGCCGCCAAGCGCTGGACAAGAAACAGATGGAGAACCCTTTCTAATGGTAGAGTTTATCGGTGACCTGTGGCGTTTTATGCGGGTAAGAAAAAAGATGTGGTTATTGCCGATTGTGGTGATCTTGGCGTTACTTGGCTCTTTGGTTGTTGTGACACAACAGAGCGCACTGGCAACATTTATCTATACGCTGTTTTAGGCGCGCGCATTTAGCTGCAATATAAATCACGATAGAACTCGTGATAAAAAAGAGGCACTTCGAGTACCTCTTTTTTATGTGCATCATGCCCCCTCGCATATTCATCGGCGATAAAATCAATCGGGCTGGTGGTGCCTGCATGGCGATCACCCTCCACATGGGTGTAGATCTGGGTTGTCTTTAAGTTGGTTTGTCAGAGTCACTCTTGCACCGTTGTAATGTCGGTTCCCTTGAGAGCCGAGTTCTTAGTTGTATATTTCAGACCTTCAAAACCTGTATAGAAGAGCGTGACCTAACGGCTTGATAGAGTTCAAGTTAGATAGGTATAGTGGAGCCAATTCAAATGGACGGTGGCAGGTGTTGATACTGACCGCGGTCTAAAATGCTGTTATCTGTTCACTCCCATATATTGAAGGTTGCTACATGACGCATTTTGAAATCGTACTGATAATAATTGCAGTTTTGTCTCTTGTGGTCGCTCTATTTTCAAGGAGCAGTAACAACCAGAAACCAAGAAGAATTCCAGTTCAAATTCAGCAGCCTTTAGAGTCCTTTGAATGTACTAATATGTTCGGAGGCTTTCGCCGCGCCAGAGGGAGTCAACTTGGTGATCCTGACTGGTACAGTTTAAAATCGACCGAAATTAATGAGATCGATGAGTTTTATGGTACCCCTATCATAGGCGCCCACATAGAAGGTTGGTCTAAGCCGATCAAAGGCATTACAATAACGCGAAGATACAAAGACGCCGATCCCCAATACATTCTACTCCTAGAAACCCAGTATTTCCCATACTCAACTTTTGAAAGCAAAGTTTCTGAAATTGGCCTTAATGTAAAAAAAATTGATTCGATCGAATCAGATGATGTAAAGGAATGGGTTCGAGAAAACTGTCAAAAGGTTGAATGCTTAACCACTTAACAAAGCTCTCAACCAGGCGCTCACTGAGTGGCTTAAAATGTGCTTAAATAGCACACTTTAATTAGCTAAATTACCACTGGTCATAGCGGTGTTAGGTTTGACAAGATGGATATTGAAAAACTCAGAGAGAAATTTAGGCCTGAGAAGGTTCGAGTGCTGTTGATCGGTGAGTCCCCTCCAGCGGAAGGCACGTTTTTCTATGATCGTAGCTTAATGACCGCGTATACTAAAAGTGCGTTTGAATCTGCCTTGAGTCAAAAATTCTCAACTAATGCGGAGTTCTTCGAGTACATGAGGCAAACAGGCTACTATCTCGAGGATCTAAGCCAAGTGCCAGTCGATAAGCTCCCGTGTGCAGAGCGTGAAGCCAAACTCATCGAAGAGAGCCAACGGTTCGCTGAGCGCGTGTCGCAAATGAACCCCAAAGCGGTTGTTATTGTGTTGAAAAAAATCGAGAAGATTGTGCGCCAAGCTCTGAGAAAAGCCGGAAGCTCGGCCGAGGTGTATGTGCTTCCGTTCCCTGGCAATGGGCATCAAACGAAGTACCAAGCACAGTTGATTTCGATTGTTCATGCACATCGAATTCGAGCATAACAAGCCAACTCACGCAGATGGATTTTCGTAGGTTTTCGTCGCTTCGCTCCTTAGGTTAGCCTGCTCTATCCGCCCATACTTTGGGCGTTAATTAACCTGATCTTTTTCAGGTAACCGAAATCCCGTTAGCCATTCCAAAACCGTGTCTTGATGATTGCTGATCCACTGCTGGGCGACCTCTTCAGTTGGTTGTCCAGCTTTGACCTGCGCCATCATGGTGACTAACTCTTCGTTACTGATGGCAAAACTATTTAGTAACGTCACCAATTCGTGGGATTTAGTCGCCAAACTGCTGCGATAAGCCAGTTTGATGTGGGTTTTTGGCCAAGACGTACCTGTACTCGGTGCTTTGCTGTGGCGGGGTTGCAGGATAGCTGCCCAGTTTTTCGCATCATGGGTTGATTCATTCAGAAAGTGAACGTGCTGATCAATAAACAGGGCATCTGGGTAGTAGCAGAAGAATAGACTGGCTTTTTGACTCTGATTATTGCGCTCCACTAGCATCTGCAACACATCTGGGTCAAACACATGGTAGTTGTAGTGGCTATCTAAACCGTAGGCTGAAAGGCGGCGTTGCTCTATGTCGACGGATGCCCAGCCTTTGGCGCCCACCCATATATCACCTTTGCCATCGCCGGACAGATCAAACTGTTTGGCGATAGCGGGACTTGATAGATCTGACATAGAGATGGGATGCGCAGAGGTAAAGTCGGTGTAACACAACCCTTGTGATCCGGTGACCGATTGCTGGCCTAAGGCGACAGAGCCAAAGGCTTTTACGTAACGGCGTATCATATCTGGGTTGTTCTCAACCCAGAGGTCTGGATGAATGTCGATGATGCCATCCTCATCGTCCATCGCTCGAAATGCTTGCTCGCTAGACACTGAGATCACCGATGCATTCAGCTCTGTGTGATGATTGATGATCCCCGCCAAAATATGGCTTTTTATCTGTGCCGCTGGCCAATCCAACAGCGCGATATTGATTTCCGTTTCCTGGATGCTGCGTGTTGAGGTAAGGGGAGAGGTTTCCAGCGAACGTTGTTCTTGCAGGGATTCGTAAAGAAAACCGTAGCCAAATCCGAAGAATAGAAACGCAAACACACTGAAGATCCAATAGGCGCGGCCGCGGGTTTCTATATTGCCTGATTTGAGTGTGATCGCTTGGTGGATCTCCTGCTTGAGGGTCTGCTCAGTAGTGGCTTCGTCCTTATCGGGAAGTTGCTGTTCTACATAGGTCACAAGATTGGTACACACCATGGCATGGTCGTGTCTGATCTGGGCGTATCTGTCCCGCTCAAAAATGATCAGTAGCAGGTAGATCATTGAGGCACCGACAATTAAGGCGAATAGTCCTGCGGATAGGGTGTCAGGACGAAATACCAGAGAAAAGAAAACGTTGGTGGCGCCAAGTAGGATTAAAATGACGAACTCTTCTGGCGGGATCCTGTCGCTTTCCATCGTCAGCAGTTTGTCGCCCACCTTAAACAACCCAAGCACGCGTTCGCGTACCTCTTCATCTTGTTTGAGTTGTGGCAGCACACTGTATTTAATACTTTCGGCTGTTTTCTGGTTACTCGCTAACTGTTGAAAACTCGAAAACGCTCGCAGAAAGCTGTGCATATTCCAAAGCACGTACTGTTTGATCTCACTCAGGTAAGCAGGGGGGAGACAGCCTTTGTCTTGGCCTTCATCAGTTGCCGAACGTTGCTCTAATAGACCGATTACTTGTTCGTTGAACTCGCCGAGTAGGCTTTCACGCTCGCGGTTAAGTGAGGTGGTTCTATCCAGTGCAAAAGTTGCCAGTAGGACGAAGAACACTGTTGATACCGCCAATAGGTCGTAATAGTGGTTGATGGTGGCGACAGGCGCAAACAGGATCCAGATGCCGATGGTGCAAACGGAGACAAAAAGCACGAGCAATGAAGATCGCAGAGGGTATTTGAGTGCCAGGAAAATGTTTGAGGATACGATCAGGGCGGAGGCGACGGCCTCATATTGATTCAGCATACGTCCCTGCATTACTGCCAGGATAAGCACTGCGCCTACAGGCATTAGGTACCACAATGCGCTAATGGATGCGTTATCTGCATTAAATACGGATAGGTCATAGAGCAAGCTGCCCAAGGCCAGAATGACGATGCCGACGAAGGCGAGCAGTAACAAATTGCTCATGCTGGTACTGGGGATCGTCTCGCCTGAATATAGCAATACCAGGATCAATAGCGGGGCGGCAACCAACCTGACGCCTGCCTCTGTCAGTAAGCCGCGTTTAAAGCTGCTGAGGTTGAGTGAGCGCTGTTCTGATATCGCGCTCCATGCATCCATACACTTCATACGGAAATAGCAGTTGATGGCCATTGCTAAGCCTCCAGCCGCAGCTAATCCCATGGTTTTCAGCATCGGGCTGTCGAGTAGTAGCCAGTCTGCGATATCAACATTGGGTGCAGTGAGTACCAGAAACCCCGCGAACGCTGCGCCAGAAAATACATAGTCGTTAATGGATGTTTTGCGCTTATCGCGCCGCAGGGCGCTATCGATATAGAAAAATAGGATCGGCCAGGTTTCAAAGACCAGAATGGCTATCACATCAAACTCTTCGGAGACACTCAATGCGGCGTATAGCAACAAATGGTTGGCGCAAATCAAGATGCCAGAAAAGAGGGTGGGCGCAGAGACGGTTTTAAATGTTGCTGGTGTGGCGACATTCGCCAACCGGATCTTATCCTTGCCGATAAAGAGTGTCGCGACGCAGGCGAGCGTGCAGATAGCAGCAAATGAATGAGCAACGGCAGCGACATAGAAGACACTGGTTTGATCAACCAGATAATTGACGACAGGCGGATAGAGCATCCAAAGCCCGACGGCAGTGATCATCAAGGCGACAGGGTGGCGGAATAATCCACTGAAAATCGAATGCACTGAGTTGCTCTCCAGAACCTATAGTGACAAGCACTTTTTGTCGGTTCAGTTTATCTGAATAAGTTATTCATTATTATGATTTTGTGGCAGCTAATTTAGATGATGAGAGCATGATCTATGTTGCTCAGGGCAGATACTTGAAAGCGCTGCTTTACTGCCCAGTGATCAGAGCGTGTTGTTATGGATCTTTAGATGGGCTTGCTGATACTTCATCCGCCGTCAGCTCAGCGCCTAACTCTTCCACTTCTTCGAGTGTATCAATATCTTTTGCTAGCTCTAGTGCATCCACTACGGGCAGATAAACCAGCGGCCTGCGGTGACGCACGCGGCGGCGGGCTTTGATCAGTATTTTCCGCAGGCGTCTCTCCAACGTGTGCTGAGCGATGGAACCCGAAGCCAGTTCTCTGGCACCCGCAATGGCATTGCTCAGCACCGTGGTGGTGAGATGCGGCAGCTTGAACTTGGCTAACTGCTTGAGATCCTCTTTGATTAGAAACCAGAGGGCACCACGGATCATGGTGCTTTTCCGCTGCTCTATTCCACGGTTGCGAGTTTGGTAGGCGAGTCTTGTTAGGGTGAAAATCAGTCTCAGGCGCAGCGCTTTGGGGTTGATGATCAGTAAGTGGCTGGGCAGTACGGTGGTTGGCTGGGTATCGCCTGTGGGGATGACTTGGTACTTGGGTTTCCAGCCGGATGAGCCTAGTTGCTCTGTTTGTTCCGGTACTTTGATCAATGGAAAGAAAATATCACTGTGACCCGATTGACGATATAGCTCGGTGAGCTGCTTGAGTGTCTCGGGATCAGGTAATACGTCGCAGGCAAAGAAAGCAACGGGACCATTTGGATGCAATAGCGATATGCTTTGCAGCGCGGCATCAACATTCTCATCTAGTTTGCCGTCAGTGTCGATGATATGTGCCAGATCCGATACCGGTTGATAGACGTTCATCGGGCCGGCGATGTAGATGGGGCCAAACATGCCACAGGCGTTAATACGCTCAATGATCACTTCGATAATAGGGCGATTGTTGATCCGTATAGCCATGCCTTTATACGCGGACAACGCGTGCTTATCGCTGACATCGTCCGGCAGCTTTGCCGGGCGTTGATCTTTACCCCCCAATATCACCAGGGGGATTGGAAAGTGAGCCGTTTGATTCATCGCTGGACGCTTTTTTATCTTCCTCTTTCCTACGGTTGATCATTTTATAAGGTGGAGCGGTTAAAATTTCAACAGCTTAGAGGGTTTCAGCTTACAGTTTTATTGGTCTAAATAGGTTGCTCTGCCGTAAACTATGGAAAACATTTTCTATTTTTCAAGCGGCTACCTATGAGTGATTTAAGTGATCTTCGGCGCGAATACACCGCAGGCGGGTTGAGTGAGGCGGAACTACCCGACACGCCATGGCCATTGTTTGAGCGTTGGATGCAGCAAACTTGCGATGCTAAATTGACTGATCCAACGGCGATGGTGGTGGCGTCGGTTGATGAGCGTGGCCAACCTTTTCAGCGTATTGTTTTGCTGAAGCGTTTCGATGCTCAGGGATTTATCTTTTATACCAATTTGGGTAGCCGTAAGGCGGCGCACCTGGCTGCTAATCCTCGTATCTCGCTACTTTTTCCTTGGCATGCACTTGATCGCCAAGTGGCTGTTTGTGGGCAGGTAGAGCAGTTAAGCAATACTGAAGTTCTGAAGTACTTTGTGACTCGCCCCCGTGATAGCCAAATAGCTGCTTGGGTGTCAAAGCAGAGCAGTCGTATCAGCGCGCGGCAGGTGCTTGAGTCTAAGTTTATGGAGATAAAACAGAAGTTCTCCAAAGGGGAGGTACCGTTGCCAAGTTTTTGGGGCGGCTATCGAATTGTGCCTGAAACCATCGAGTTTTGGCAGGGTGGCGAACATAGACTGCATGATCGCTTCCTCTACTCTAAAGCGATGGAAGGTGAAGACCTCTGGCAAATTGAGCGATTGGCGCCCTAAGCGTTTGTCGTTTGAATCTATTGATGACGGGCGGTGGCTCTGGTCACTGCTGTTTCTTCAGCTAATAGTGCGTTGCACGGCTTAGATTGAAACTCTCTGCGCTTGGGAACTTCAGGGTTGGCAAACCGATATTCATTTCTTGTTAACTGGCGTTTCAGTTTGGTGAAGGTATTAAATAACGCTTGTATCCCCACTTTGTTAGTTAAGAAATAGGGCATGTTTCCTGAGGGATTGGTAAATCCCTCATATCTGACCTTAATCGTGTTGCCTTCCTGCGGGCTGATCTGCCAACAGGCTTCTGCATCGAGCATCCTTAGGTAGCCTTCTTGCGTAGGATACGCGTTAGGACGCGATTCTGCGGCTAAATATAACACCCCTGAATCCGGCTCTTGCCAATAACGTGATGCGGTGACCAAATCTCGTTTGTTGACCGGCCACGGCGGGTTGAATCGCGTGTGTACCAAGTGTCGATTTGGCGGTTGAAAGATGATCACATCAGCCCCTTCGGCATGCTCAACCCAATCAGGATTCGCCTCCGTGTGCAACAGCAGGGTGAGAAAAGCGCCGCGGGTTGCTTCTACCTGTATTTCCGCTCTGAATTTCTGAAACGGAGGGCTATCCATTGACTGGGTATAGATATCCACGCCTCTTTCTGACAGCTGCAATTGCCAATCTTTCGCTTGCGAAGAGAAGGCGATAAAGATGATTGCAACGACAAAAATGGGCATTATTTATGGATACCTATGGTGGAGAGACTTTTTGTTGTTCGCTGTTCTCATCGGGCTCTTTGTATCCGAGCACTTGCGGATGACTACAGGCATTACAAGCATTGGAAAAAGACTTCCATTCACCTGTTTCAAGGTAACCATCTACCGGGTTGTAATCCATGGTGCATATCTGCGGTCTGGGATCTGTGCATGCTTGTTCAAACGGCTGTTGTGTTGTTTCATCGCTGCATCCGAATAACAACAAGCAAGCAACTAGTGGGGCGACAAACTTCATTTTACTTTCCTCAAATTGAACTGGTACAGATTAACCTAAGCCAAATGCCCTTTTTAATAATTTGTGCCTTAACCGTCTTGGTACCAGATAAGCCAACAGGGGTAGCAGTCGAGCGCCATGGCCATAACGAATTAGCAGAGGTGGTCCTCCGGGTCTTAACAACTCTCTGACTACATGATCAGCAAATTGTTTTGCGGGAGTCGCATTTTGTTGCGACATGGCTGTCCGTTTTGCGATCCCGGCCGAATAATCAGCATATTCGCTATTGATATCGGGTAGCGCTGACTCTGCGGCGTTAGCAAAATTTGATGCAATAGCACCCGGTTGTACCGTGACGACCTTGATATTGAACGGCGCCAGTTCCATCTGTAGCGCCTCATCGACAGCATGAAGCGCGGCTTTTGAAGCACAATAAACTCCTGCAAACGGCGTGACCGTGATCCCTGATACGCTACCGATATTAACCAGACAGCCATAACCTTGGCGCTTCATCTGCTTGGCTGCTAACTGGCATAAACGGAGTGGTGCAAACAGGTTAACGTCGAACTGATGACGTAACTGTTTTTCATCAACTGCCAGCATAGGTCCCATCTGTCCATAACCGGCGTTATTTATCAGCATATCGATATGTCCAAAGTCGTCAGACACTTGCTGTAACAGGGTTTCGCACGCGCTTTTGTCTGTGACATCGAGTGGCAGGGCATGTGCACCTAAAGCGACTAGCGAGGAGAGTGAAGCCGGATCTCTCGCTGTGGCAATCAACGAGACACCCTGCTTGAGCAGGGCTTCAGCGAGTGCTTTGCCGATACCACTGCTGGCACCAGTGATGACTATGATAGGTGTCGGAACAGACATTGAAGCCTAATCGCTAACTGACTGATCTTAGAGCGTAACGCGACAAGATCGCGGAAACAACAAGCTTCTACATGGTTATCGAGATAGAGGTGCGTTTATGCGACTTTTATTGGTTGCAACATACGTAGCTCTGTCAGACGTTCACGCCACTCTTCTTGTGTGTCCATATTGAAACCTAACTGGATCGCTATCTCTGGTTGGTTTAGTAGCGCCAGACGAATAAAATCGTTACGGCAAAGGCTTGTTCCTTCGACAGGTAGATCTGCAAGCCCTTTGGCGTAATCAGATCCCATGCCCCACAGGGTCAGTACTGAGCGAAGCATACCTCGGTTATATAGCAGTGCGGTGCGTTCCAACGGCAGGTCCGTATGCTCTGCCAATAGTTCACTTTCTCTGGCGGCGATAGATAGAATGGCAAGTGCGCCGGAAAAGTAGAGCACACTGGCAGTTAAGACGTCAGCGATTGCGACAGGAAAATGGTGCTCAGGTAAGCGGCCACGCCTTTTCCAGTAGGCTTCGGATGCGTCTTTGACCAACTGCCAGCTCCGTTGCCAATTCGTTTGTAACAGGGGACGCATTTCCCGCGGTACGTGCTGATCTTGATGCAGCTGTCGACTCGCATAGAGTAGCGAAGTCTTGGCTACTCTTTGGAGGCCTAAGCGTTTAATGGAATCCTCAATGCGGGTACATTCGTTCCAGCCAAACCCATACATGGCTGAGTTAGCCATCTGCAACAGGTAGCCGGCAAATGCGGGGTCTTGCACGACGGCGCTGGAGACCTGACCGATGCTGCTATCATCTTCGTTACATAGGCGGCGAACTTCCAATACGTTTTGCGGTAGCGCCAACAAAGAGCCCTGTTCAGGGCCTAATTGGCGCTTCAATGCGGGTAACAATGCTTTGATGAGATTATTTGGAGTCATATGCGGCCTACTGCTCTCTGGCTCGCTCAATAAATGAACGCGTGTAAAAATTCCTGACACTAGTTTAGTGCATTTACTATCCAAGTGTTAAATCTATTTCGTGATCCATAACGACAAACAGTTATGAAGCAGGCTAAATTGAGAACATGGTAGCCAGATTAGCTACCACGTTATCGATTACTGTCGGTAACGTTGTCCGAGCAAGCCTAGCAGCATAAGCACAGTTAGCACGACCGCTGATGTTGCTGGAGTGGCAATATTTGGGATGCTATCTACGACTTTGAGTGAGATGTCTCCGAAATATGCCTCGGAGTCATCATCACCGCGAATAAAATTACCGAATGCACCAAATTCAGCAACGTACATGTTTTCAAATTCACTATTTTCTAGTGCTTCGTCTGAACCTTCAAGTTCGATATCCAGATAGATATCGAAGAGATTATCTGGACGAGATGCACCTCTGGTGAACCCTTCAATGACTAAGACAAACGATCCTAAGTCGTCATCATAGACAAACCAAGGTAGATCCCATGCGCCTTCTATCATGGGATCAGATCTGAGCCAGAAATAGTCAGAATCGCCAGATGATGAAAAAACTGCTTCGATCTGTTCGGCGTCACTATCGACAATGATCCATCCTGAAAACTCAGAGTTGTGATCAGGAATATCATTCGTTAGAACACCTACAAAATCAAATTGAAGCAATGCGGCTTTGGTGGCGCATATAGGCATCAAGCTGAGTAATAAAACGATGATAACGCGGGTCACGACAAGCTCCTTCTCTAGTGGGGATCCTAGTCAGCTAATAGACATTTGTATGATTATTAGCCATATCTCTGACTTTAGCAGGAATATAGTTTGCTGCTATAGCAAAAGTAAAATAAAAAAACCGTACTGTAAAATATAGTTTTATCAATATGTTAGCTAAAGTAGCTTACGCTTACCTACTTACCAAGGAAGCTCGCTACCGTCCCAAGCAAAGAATTTCCCCGTATGAGATTGAGTCAACTGACTTGATAATCGAAGTAGATGACTAGCGGTATAAGCGGGGCTAAATAGTTTGTCACTATCGACATTGGCCTGAAATGGGGCGGATAGCGGGGAGTCTGTGGTACCTGGGTGCAGTGCGACGCATATTGTATTCATTCGTTTTCGTTGCCATTCAATGGCAAGATTTTTCACGCCCATGTTGAGCGCTGCTTTCGCCATGCGGTAGCCGTACCAGCCTCCTAAGCGGTTATCACTGATACTTCCAACTCTGGCAGAAAGTGCTGCAAATATGCTTTGACCACGACTTTTTTTGAGTAAGGGTTCTGCATGCTTGGCTACTAGTAGCGGCCCGACGGCGTTAACTAACCAGCTGTGGGTCATATGAGCCGAAGTTAGCTGAGTCAAAGACTTCTCCGGGCGGATCACTCCCTCATGCAACATCCCCGAACAAATATAAATCTTTTCGATGCACGGCCACTGCTGGGCGATGCTGGCAAAACAGCTTTCGATTGACGCTTCAGATTCAAGGTTAAGTTCGAGCTGCGTAATTTTGCCAGTGCTTGATTGTTTGCTCGGTGTGCGATGGGTCACGACAATGCCCTCGCAATGCTTATCATTGGCTAGCTGGTCAGCGAGAGCAGTGCCAATGGCTCCGCCACCAATCACAACTGCACGGAAATTGCTGGTTGTCACTTTGCTTTGTCCGTTAGTTGAGAGTCGATGTCGGCACGGGAGTCGTGGTCATCATCCGCCGTTTTTTCTTGCCTAGCGGGTAACTCTTGCTTCATTTCGATCATCTCAAACTCAAATTGCTCTTCTAACGTTTCTTTGGGGACCTTCATCGTCTACTCACTTATCACCGTGTGCTTATGTAAGCGGGTTAATTGGTTACACCAGATAAAACGCGGTGGATAGAAATATTTACGCCGCTGACGCCTATTTGGATCTGGTTTAATGAGGTTTTTCGGTCGCAATTTGTTTGTAATGGAATTTGTGTGCCAATGTGAGATATTTGGAATGATTATCTAAGTTCAGAGGTGAATCTATTCAATTAAATTAATATATAACAGAAGGTTACATTTTTTTCTCAATAGGGGGATTTTGCTGGTGTCTGCGGAAAAAAAGCTTAGATAGTTCTCGCTTCTCGTCGTGGTGAGAAATTTGCTGACACACTGGCGCGTCATGTGGAGTCGATTTACTGCGATAAAAGTGAGTATAAGTAAATGCTTAGATAAATGAGTTGAGTATGCTAGGCTTGCATATTAGCCATTCTTTATTACTGTTATTGGTCATACTGGAAAGACTATAAGAAAAGAGGAAGAAAGGAATCAATGAGTAGTCAGCGTCGTCGTAAAGGATCAGGGCGCGTAACCCTGGCGGATATTGCCGCAAAAGTCGGGGTCAGCAAAATTACCGTTTCCCGTGCCATTAGAACACCCGACAAAGTATCCGAATCGCTCCGTTTAAAGATCCAACGTTGTATTGATGAACAAGGGTATATCCCCAATCGTGCCGCCGGTGCTTTGGCGTCATCCCATTCCCAAACTATTGCTTTATTAGTTCCTTCATTCAGTAACACGGTGTTCACTGAAGTGGTAAAAGGCGTTGATGAGGTCATGCTGTCTGAGGGCTATCAGGTATTAATCGGACACAGTGGCTACTCAACGTTAGAAGAGGAGCGCTTGATCGAGACATTCTTACAGTATGCAGTCGATGGCGTCATTCTCTCTGGTAGCCAACATACAGAGCGTGCTCGGCGGATGCTCACACAAGCGAATATCCCCGTCGTAGAGATGATGGAGTTAGCGGATAACCCGTTGGGTGTTAGCGTTGGTTTTGATCAAGTTCAAGCTGGCAAAGCGGTCACTGAATACTTGATTGGCAAAGGTCACAAAACAATCGGCTTCGCTGGTGCGCGCATGGATCACCGGGCGCAGCAACGACTTCGTGGTTGGCGAGAAGCGATGTGGCAGGCGGGTTTAAGTGATGACCTGTTGATCACCTCACAAGCGCCTTCCAGTTATGCCATGGGGGCAAACTTGCTGGCTGAGTTCGTTCAGCGTTGGCCTGATTTAGATGCGTTATTCCTGTGTAACGATGATCTTGCCGCCGGTGCGCTGTTTGAATGTCAGCGCCGTAATATTCGTGTTCCCCATGATTTAGCTGTGATCGGCTTTAATGATCTGCCGATAGCCGCATCGACGGCGCCATCGTTGACCACTGTCGCGACGCCTCGTTACGAGGTTGGCGTGCGGTCAGCGAAAGAGTTATTGCGCATGCTGAATGAGGAAGAGGTGAGTGAGTCTCGGATCGATTTAGGCTTTGAAGTGAAAGCGCGGGAAAGCGCTTAGCTTTGCGCTATCAATCATCACGACACAAAAGCCAGCTCAACTAGCTGGCTTTCTTAAACTCAAGAACGGCCGATAAACAAGCCTGTGTGACTTGCTCTGCAGGTGGTGAAATATCGATAGAAGTGGCTTCGTTTGCTGATGGCTCTTCTAATGTATGGAACTGGTTTGTCAGCATGTTCTCATCAGTAAAGAAGTGGCCTTTACGTTGTTTAAAACGCGGTAAGATGGTGTCGTAGTCGCCTTTTAGAAACAGCAACTTTAGATCGGTATTACCCTTTCTGAGTAAGTTGCGGTACTGTTTTTTTAACGTCGAACAACTGATGATAGCGTTATCTCCGTTAGCTATCTTATCGTGGATCAGCTGTTGCAGTGTTTCGAGCCAACCTAATCGATCCTTGTCGGTGAGGGGTTCACCACGTTTCATCTTTGCGATGCTAGCGGGAGAGTGAAATACATCACCATCGTAGTAACGCCAACCAAGTTGCTCGCTCAGCATTCGTCCTATGGTGGTTTTTCCGCAACCAGAGACACCCATTAAAAGTACAACTTGTCCTTTTTTCAAACGGCTACCCTCCCTGTCGTCACGCTGATTAATTCAAGGTGCTTGAAAGATATCGCTAACATTAGATATCCGCAAGGCGAACACCGCTGGACTGTTCAATAATGTGACATTCAACGGTGTTCACTAATGTTTACGTTGGCTTCTAATATAGGTACTGCTGAATCAGTTGGCGAATATCTGTCATTCCGTAACTATCTGCGGCCATCTGTTTTGGCGCAATCAGCAGTGCGCCTGACTCTGGGGTTGACGCCAAACGGCCATGGCTGCCTTTGACCAAGCTTGCATCGAGCGGGATCACATCCATTAACATGCGGAAACCGAGCTTTTTTTGCAGTACGCGCCAAGCGATCTTGGCGATTGGCAGGCGCAGTTTGGGATCGACGAACAGCTCTACCGGATCGTAGCCTGGTTTGCGGTGTATATCGACGGTGCGGGCAAAATCGGGGGCAAGCGTATCGTCTAACCAATAGTAGTAGGTAAACCAGGCATCGGGCTCCGCGATAGCGATTAACTCACCGGAGCGCTCATGATCGATGTGCAATGCTTGTTGCTGCTCCCTATTAAGTACTTGTGCAACGCCGGGGGTGGCCATCAATAACTTCTGTATGTTTGCGACATCTTTTGGTTGACTGACGTAGATATGCGCTATTTGATGATCCGCGACGGCAAAGGCATCTGAGGCGCCAGCATCGAGCAGTTCCCAGCCCATTGAAGGACGGATTTTAAGGTACCCCTGCTGACGCAATATACGATTCAGGTGAACCGGTTTTGATACCTGTTCTATGCCATATTCAGAGACCACCATTACCTCTCCGCCACCGGCTTTAATATGATCGATCAGATCGCCAGCGACTTGATCAATCGCTTCGATATCTCGCCATATTTCCGGGTGTTCCGGCCCCAGCTTTTGCATGTTGTAGTCGAGGTGAGGTAGGTAAACGGTTTGTAGCGTCGGCCGATGCATATCGAACTCAAGCTTGGCTGCTTTGGCGATCCATGCACTGGAGCGAATATCGGACTTCGGACCCCAGAAATTAAAGAACGGGAATTTACCCAGCTGTTGTTCCAGTGATTCATGCAGGCCTGCAGGTGATGAATAAAGATCTGGGATTTTTCTACCATCGGCAGGGTAGTGTGGCCGAGGGGTAATACTGTAGTCGACTTTAGCGTACATGTTGTACCACCAAAACAGCTGGCTGATTTTGGCTGCGCTGTTATTGGCTTTCAGCGTATCCCAGACTTTGTCTCCCTGTACCAATTGGTTGCACTGTTTCCAAAACGCGACTTCGGCCAGGTCACGCATATACCAGCCGTTGCCAACAATACCATGTTGATTGGGTTGCCTCCCGGTTAACATGCTGGCCTGTGCTGTGGTGGTGACCGCTGGGAATACTTCACCCAGTGGACAGCAAAACCCGTCGGCGATCAGTTTGTTGAGTTGCGGGGTATGTTTTCCCAGCAAAGATTGCGTGAGCCCGACGATATTGATGATAGTCAGTGACTTCTGTTGCGGCATATTCGGTTCCAGAGCTGTATTGGGTTGGGGAGTTAATTGCTAAGCAGCTGCCATTGGCTCAGTTGCTGTTCAAGCCACGACAGTTCGCCGCAGATCCCTGTAATGAGTGCATCGTTTGAATTTGGCCGTTGGTCTTCTGGTAGAAGTTGCCAAGTATAGGTTTCCACTTCGATGTGGGGGTGACAATCCTGGTGTTGCTCTAAAAACCGGCAAACGTGAGAGATCTGATCAGCGGTGGTGGTGAGCCGCTGGCTAATCAGCTCTGTGGCCTGCAGCGGCACGTGGAAGTGGATCCGCCATGGGTTAGATGAGGGCAATGCGACGCTGCCATCTAACAGGGCTGCCAAATCATCGATACGCTTGCAGCCTTGCTCAACTTGAGTAGCGACTTGATGCATATACTTGGGCTCGGCAAATGCTTGGAGATCATTTCTGGTGTCTGCCCGTGCAGGTTGATTGGCGACTAACGCACTCGATACTTGGAGCTTGCCGATAGTGATGCCAATGCGGTGGATCGCATCCAACGACGCATAGATATCTTCATGCATCACTGCTTGGTGGCAGATATCGTAGCAACAGCCGAGATGGCGTTTAACCAATGCGAAAGGGATCTGGTTTTGTGCTGCTGTTTGCCGGAGCGTAGTGTCGTAGAAAGCGATCAGCTGACTGGTGTATTCAAGGGCGCACCCTGGTTCCATCTCTATACAGAAGCGGATCTGTTTGCCAGATTCCTGTTCCAGCGTGGCCAGGGCGGTGGCCAATTGGATTAGCTGTTCTGCTGCTTGCTGCTGTTTCTTCTCTGTCCAGTCTTGGGCATATCCCAAAGGGAGAGTGGATATGGTGCCGTAACTTTCGTTATCGGGGAGGCTGGCCACTAATATCTTTGCCAATTTCAGGCTGTACTCAAGGCGCGCTGGATCACTCCAATCGGGCAGGTAGGCAAGCTCTTTGACACGAGCCTGGTGAAAATTTCCGGCAGGAAAACCATTTAAGCTGCGCACTTGGATCGCGTGCTTCTCCAATTGCAGCTGCCACTGCTTGAGATGCGCAGGTGCCGACAGCAACTCGCTGGCGGCACGTTCGCTTAGCCACAAGCCCGCTTCCATCTCTGTCAGCCCCCGTTGCTCACGCACCGGCGAGATAAAGTCAGTGATGTTGCGGAGTACTTCAGCCAAGCTCTCACCTGGATGGACGTTACTGCAATAACCGAGCTGTTGTTTGCGCCAACGCTCTGCCATTAATCTTGATCGACCTTTGTCGTATCCGTTTCAACCACCGGCTCCTGACCGCGTAAGGCGGAGTTATCCAACCACCGCTGGGTTTGGTCGATGGCGGGGCGACTAACCTCTTCGACACTGATGCGGCCGCTCTGGGCGAAGAAGTTAATCGGATTTTCAAAAGTAACTAAGCTGATATCCTGCTCACTGAAACTGGCATCCCGCATCGCTTGCGCAGTTTTCGGGACTTTTAGTGGATCACTGACGCCCCAATCTGCAGCACTATTGATCACCATCTTCTCGGTGCCATATTGTTGCAGCAGTTTCACCATGCGGGGTTCAGACATCTTGGTGTTGGGATAGATGGAGTGGCCACGCCAGCACTCTGTTTCTAGCACCAGTGGTAGAGTTTGTTCATTCAAGTGGTCGATTAACACCATATTTTCGTCAATACCGATCTCTTTGATCATGGCGATGGTGCGCTCTGTGCCAGTGAGTTTGTCGCGATGTGGTGTGTGTACCAGAACCGGCAGTGATAGCTGTTTTGCCAGTTGTATCTGTTCTGCCATAAAGCGTTCTTCATTGGGGGTGATATCGTCAAAGCCAATTTCGCCGACACCTACCACGCCCTCTTTTGCCAAGTAGCGGGGCAGTAGCTTCATCACCTCTTCAGCGAGTGCAATATCATTACTCTCTTTCGGATTTAGCCCCATAGTGCAGTAATGAATAATGCCAAATTGACTGGCTCGAAAACGTTCCCAGCCGACCAGCATGTCGTAATAGTCGACGAAACTGCCGACCGAGGTTCGCGGTTGTCCTTGCCAAAAAGCCGGTTCAATTACGCCAATAATTCCAGCGTCGGCCATATTCTGATAATCATCGGTGGTGCGGGAAACCATATGGATATGGGGGTCGAAATAATTCATCAAGCGAACCTTTGCTTGCCTTATGGCGAATAATCTTTGAACGATATAGTTGTTATATCGGATCTAGAGAGTGATATCAGTGAGATGCTTCAAACGTCTCGTCTCTGCACTGCTGTTCACATTGTGACTGTTGCAGTGCTTGTTTTGCTGTCATTAGTGCATGATGAGTGTCATCGCCAATGATGCTATCGAACAGGCGCTGGCAGCGCTCTGTCATATTCAGACAATCTATCGCCAACCAGATGGAATCAGGTACCGGCCTGTTAGCATCTAACCGCTCTTCAATATAACGTAGCGCCATGATCGATAGATTATGATTGCGCCTTGCTTCCAGCCCGTAAATAAATGAGATGTTAAGTCCTTGAAAAAGAGATTTAATCACTAACTGATTAAACGCGTCCTGGCTAAAAAAGATCGCTGGGTAGGGATTAAACAGGGCGATAGCGGTAAATAAGTTTAGGCTATTGATGCGGCATGCTTCGATGGCGAGCGCAGCATTTTTTCCCTTGGGATCTAACAGTTGCAAGCCTTTAATGAGGGCAGCACGTTCGTTCTCATCTCCCCGTTTATAGCCAGCGAGCAGCGTGTCACCCTGCTTATCTTCTTCACAGCCTGCAGCTTGCTGGGCGGCGTGGCACAGCAAGATGCGCACGGCATCGGTGCAATGCCAATGCTGTGGGGTCCAGGCTTGTGGTTTTTTCGGCGCTGATAGCACGGTTGTCGTTGGCAAAGCCAACTTTGCGCTAAATGGCGCTTTGCCTATATGGTGGATCGCCGAGGTAGAAGCTTGCTCCCATGTCGTGAGCGGAGAGTCACTCTCGGTCATGGTATCGATAGCCTTTGTGAACCATTGCCAGCGGGGAGGCGACAGCTGCAGTCCAAGCTGTTGACGGATAACTTCGACTAGTTGGGGGGCAGAGCGACTACTCATTTTGGGCTCACGTCATATAAAGTTGTTTGGCGATCAGCTTTCCCGGCACCATCAGTAACAGGAGTGCCAATGCGGCGAGGGGCAGTCCTGCAGCTAACAAAAGTAGTGCATCGAATGGGATAATCCCCATCAACAACATGATGACCATGCCTTTTACTGCACCAGGGGTAAAATCATTATAGAGCTGCTTCAAGCGCAGCATCAGTATGATCCAGCCGGAGAGCGTCATCGCCAGAAACAGGTAACCGTGAGGCGTTTGGCCAAACCATAACGTCACCAGTAGTAGCATCACTACCGTCATCACTGCTGCAACGGTAAGCAGACGTTTAGGGTTAGTGGCGCAGGTTTCTTGCTGGCTCAGTAGGGTCAAGCCAAAGATATAGGCAAATACGGGCAGAGGTAGCAGCGCCCAGAGCGCATTAAGTTCAATGATCGATAGTCCCAGTAACCAGTTCAGGTAACGGCAACTTCCCATCAAGCCCGCGGCAACGAATCCTTGATGACGAATAGCGTCATAGGCGACTACGTTGATCGCCAATGCTAGCGCGATATAAAAGCTCTGCATACCCAAAGAGAGGCTCAATGCCAAGCCAGTTAACAACAAACTCGCGCCGCCAACAAACGCCCACTTAACCGAGAGCTGACCAGATGGCAGGGGGCGCTCAGGTCGCTCTCGTCGATCTTCGTTGAGATCAAAGCAGTCGTTGAGCACCATGCCGCCATGGAAGAAACAGAGGCTGATGGCGATTAAGGTGAGTAGTTCGGCAATATCACCATGACCTTGTGTGGCAATAAAAAAAGCCGCCACAATGTTGCCAATGGCGCTGAAACCGTTAGGCAGGCGGATCAGTTGCAGTATTGCCTTAGTGAGCGTTCTATTGGCCATATGTGGCATCCAGTTTGAGCTTTATATGGGGCAAGTGTCCTTGTATTAACCATTGGGCACAGCGTTGCATTAGTTGGGCATCAATATCTGATACTTCACTGGCTGCACCGATCCCGGAAAGTAGGGTAATACATAGGTTGCCTCCGAGGTGCTCTCTGAACTCGTTCAGTGCATCCTGCATATTCATCGCTTCCAGTTCATCGCAGCAGAGCTGAAATCCGGCACCCTCTAAACAGATAAGGATATCGGCGCATTGCTGTTTTGATAGGCGCCCAGTTTGCCAGGCGTAGAGGGAATCCAGTGCAATACCGATGGCCACCGCTTCACCATGGCGTAGTCGGTGTCCAGACAGTGCCTCCAGCTTGTGAGCCGACCAATGGCCAAAGTCCAGCGGCCGCGCTGACCCCATCTCAAATGGATCACCACTACCGGCAATATGCGCTAGATGTAATGATGCACAACGCTTAATCATGGTAAGTGCAGCTTCATGATGGAAGTCTGTTAAAGATTTTCGATGGGCCAAAAGGTAGTTAAAAAAATCGCTGTCCTTGAGGAGTGCGACCTTAACTGCTTCGGCAATCCCGGCACGCTTGTCCCGTTCTGATTGGGTATCGAGAAAATCGAAGTCATTGATCACCGCAAACGGAGGCGCAAATGTGCCGAGGTAGTTTTTGCGTTGTTGGTGGTTAATTGCATTTTTGACCCCAATGCCAGCATCATTTTGTGCCAAGGTAGTTGTCGGCATGCGGATTAAGCGAATGCCTCGGTGTGCGGTTGCTGCGGCATAACCTACGGCATCAAGTACAGCCCCACCACCAATCACCAGCAGATAACTGTGGCGATCAACCTGCTCGTCGGCGATGCGGCGATAAAGCGCCTCCAACATCGCCTCCGGCTCTTGTTTACAAATTTCACCGCCTCTGACCACTTCATGGGAAAGCAGGTTAAAGCCATGGCGTTCTGCATATGCCTGCAGTTTGTGAGGCAAATCGGCATGATGATGCAGTACTTCACTATCGATGACAGGCATTATTTGGGGTGAGGAGGGCAGGGTGCGCGGAAAAAGGTTTGCCAGCGTCATATTGCGCAAATTCAGTGCATCGCGGGTAAAACTGACCGGATAATTGAAGCTTACTTGAATGCGGGTGTGCACAGTTTCAGTCACTGCAGCGAAACTCAATGGAGCGACTTGTTTGTTTTTGGTGCTATGGATTTGGGACATCGGGGCCTCGGCGTTTGTTCTAATCGTTTATTACCGCGTCCTGCAGAAAAATTGTTCATTTATTCGGCAAAGGGAGTGACAGAGTGACATAAACAGAGCGTCATTAAATTGACGGTAGTCTGAGTTTGGGTAAAAGCAAACCTGTTTTTTCTAGGTTTTTTCCATTGTCAAAATGTTATCTTTCGCTAACCAGTTGATTTTAAATACAAGCCGAACATCAGCGAATGTTAAAATTACAATGATAACGGTAACAGATTTGTGAAAACGCTCACAAACTATGCAATTGGCCGTTAAAAACCCTACATGATTGCCCCTTTCTTGTGCGGTAATAGAGTGGAAATTGTACTGCTGGTGATCCGTCACAGTGCAATAGAGAAGACAAAACGGCACAAAAAGATATCGATAACATAAGCCGTCGTCTTTACATCCTGTACCTTACAAAGCTCTAGCCAATGGGGACCGCTTCCTGGCTGAGCTACCTTGGCTAGGAGGCAGCCGTGTTACCAAAAACCATAAGGCAAAGCCTGATTGGCGTCGTAGGCGCAAGCGTCTTGAGCATCTCAGCTCAAGCAGCTGCTGAGCCGCGAACCGCTTTCGTGCATCTTTTCGAGTGGCAATGGAAGGATATTGCTATTGAATGTGAAGAGGAATTGGGACCGAAAGGATTTTCGGCGGTTCAAGTTTCTCCACCGAATGAGCATGTACAGGGCGATGCCTGGTGGACGCGTTATCAGCCTGTAAGCTACAAGATAGACAACAGTCGTAGTGGTACACGGGCTGAATTTATCGACATGATAAACCGTTGTAGTGCGGTTGGTGTCGAAATATACGTTGATGCGGTGGTTAACCATATGGCCGGCGGCGGTGGTACAGGCACCGCTGGCAGTAGCTTCAGCTCGCCTAATACTTATCCTGATTATGGTGCAGCGCAGATGCACCAAAACAATTGTGATATCACCCCTGAGGATTACGGTACCAACGCATGGCGGGTACGTAATTGCTCTATTCCTGGCCTGCCTGATTTAGCCACTGAACGGGAAGACGTTCGGAATACTATTGCTGGTTACATGAACGAGATGATCAGCTTGGGTGTGACCGGCTTTCGTATTGATGCCGCGAAGCATATGGAGCCCGCCGATGTTGAGGCGATCCAAGCGAAGCTGAGTGCGCCGGTTTATATCTTCCAGGAAGTGATTGATCTCGGCGGTGAGAAAATCAGCCGCGATGAATACACCGGCTTTGCTGATGTCACTGAGTTCCAGTATTCAGCGAAAATCGGCGATACCTTTAAGAATGGCCAACTCAGTTGGTTAGCCAATTTTGGTAGCCCTTGGGGCTTTATGGCCGACGATAAAGCCGTGGTCTTTACCGATAACCACGATAATCAGCGTGGCCATGGGGCGGGCGGTGCCAATGTACTGACTTTTAAAGATGGCGCGCTTTACGATCTCGCTAACGTCTACATGTTGGCCTGGCCTTACGGCTATCCAAAAGTGATGTCCAGTTACCAGTTCGGTGACATTAATGACAAGGTGCAAACCGACATGGGACCGCCGGGAGTTCCGGTACATGACGGCAACAACCTCAACTGTTTTGCGGATCAGTGGAAGTGTGAACACCGCTGGCGTCCGATCGCCAATATGGTGTCGTTCCGTAACTTTACTGCTGGCTCTGCTGTGAGTAACTGGTGGGACAATGGCGGAAATCAGATCGCTTTTGGCCGCAGCGGCAAAGGCTTTGTGGTAATTAACCGTGAAGCAGGCGTTATCAACCAGAGCTTTGCTACTGGCATGGCTGCTGGCACTTATTGTGATGTAGTGAATAGTGATTTCGATAAGGATACAGGGCAGTGTGACGGTACCGAGATCACTGTTGATGCGGCAGGGAATGCGAGTTTCACTGTGGCAGCCTTTACTGCGTCGGCGATCCATGTTGGCGCAAGCTCAACAGGTATTTGTACCGATTGTGGTGGCTTTAACTGGGACAATGCTTACCTTCGTGGCACCAGCAATGGCTGGGCTACAACGGCGCTGGCACAAAATAGTGAGACCGGACTGTGGGAAGTTAACGCCACTTTTGCTGCCGATAACCCACGTTTTAAGATCACCCGTTTTGCAGATTGGACAGAGGCGTATCCTGTTGAAGACTTCCTGATCACCGAAGGTGCTGGTGATTACTTAGTGACTTTCAATGATGCGACGCAGGCGATCTCTGCAACTAAGCAAACGGTCATTGTCGCTCCCGATCCTATCGATATCGCAGCGAATAGCATCTGTTATGACAATGAGGCTGGTTTTAATACGCCAACTGTCCATTACTGGGCGGCAGCTCCTGCGGGTTCTCTTGCCGCGAGTGATTGGCCGGGTGCAACCATGGTGGCGCTGGGTGACTACTACTGTCACGATTTCGCTGTCGAGCTCTCCAGCGTTAATGTGATCTTTAGTGATAGCGGTGCCAATCAAGGAGCAGAACTTAATTCTACCGGCCAGGGCTGCTATCAAAATGGTGCCTGGAGCACATTAGAGGCGTGTAACTTCAAAATTGTTGTGCCGAAAATTGCGCCTATCGCAGATGCCGGCGCGGATATCACTATTTACGCTGGCGATACGGCCAATTTTGATGGTTCAGCGTCTTATGATAGTGATGGCGACATTGTCTCTTGGGCGTGGAGTAACACTTTAACTGGCGAAACAACCAGCCGGATCTACGATACCGCAGGTACCTATGTGGTGACCTTGACGGTGACAGATAATGACGGGCTAACGGCGACCACACAGGTTACCGTGACCGTGATTACTGTGCCTATGAATGACAACTCAACTCTCTATTTTAAGAACAGTTTAGGCTTCAATACGCCAACGGCACATCTGTTCGATGCGGTACCTGTAGCATCGGTCGCTGATACGGCTTGGCCTGGTGTTACCTTGGCCAGTGAAGGTGGCGATTGGTACAGCCATGACTTTGGTACCCATGTCGAGTCTGTCGGTGTGGTGTTTAGTAATAGCGGCGCTAATCAAACATTGGACCAAACCTTCACCCATGAAGCGCCCTGTTATCAAGATGGTGCCTGGGTAACCATGGAGCAGTGTGAATTTGGTCAACCTAAGGATTACAACTATCCCGAAGGGCGTGCCATCTACTTTTATAACGCAGATGGCTGGGCAACTCCGACGGCATATACCTGGAATGAAACACCAGCTGGTTCAGTTGTCAGTGATGGTTGGCCAGGTAAAGCGTTAACCGAGTTTGGCGATAACTTGTATTTCTTGGATATCTCAGCCGCAGCGGTTAGCAGTAACGTCATCTTTAGTGACGCAGGCAACAATCAAACCACCGACCAAGTATTTACTGGCGCCAATAACTGCTACAAGCAGGGTGAGTGGATGACGGAAGAGGCGTGTGGTGTGCCCTCGCCATTGTCAGCAAACGGGGGCGGAGATCGCACTGTCAATGTCAATGGCACGGTGACACTTTCCGCTGATGGTTCCGTCGGTGACATTGCCAGCTACGCCTGGACGTCTTCTGCCTGGGGTACTTTGAATGGTGCGCAGGTGACGACCCCAGCTTTGACGAATGAAGGTGATCTCTCGGTCACCCTTACCGTCACGGCGACAGACGGTAGGACAGCGACTGATAGCTTTACTATTTCAGTTGTGGACAGTGGTTATGGTTTGGCTTCCCGTCCTTTGTTAGCGGCGCCGTTGAACTTCCCGACCTCAGGTCAGGTGTCAAACGGAAACTACGGTTTTGAAAATGCTTTTCCTAACCTAGAGGGCTTATTCGGTGCCGCCGTGTTGGTGCTGCATGACGGCTTCAACGATCTACTTTATGTCGTCGATAAGCCTGGCCGTGTTTATGCCTTTCCTAATAGGGAAGATGTGACACAGCTGGAGGTGAAAACCGTACTCGACATACGTGGTGTTGTGCGTGATAACCATGAGCAGGGTTTGCTTGGTTTAGCATTTGATCCCGACTTTGCTAACAACGGCTATTTCTATGTTTATTACAACTATGGTCTGAATGATGATTCTAGTGATGGTGGTGTTTATGGTGATGCGATTTTAGAGCGTTGGACCATGGACAATCCAGCTAATCCGACGGCGGCTATTGCTGGATCAAAAGCTGAAGTATTGCGTGTGCCGCAGTTCGGCCCTGACCATAAAGGTGGCATGCTGCAGTTCCATCCAACTGAAGGTTACTTATACCTGAGTATTGGTGATGGCGCGTATGGCCACAGTGCCACACAGTCATTCCCAGAAGATCCGCGTACTAATAACAGTCCACAGGAAACGGATAATCTGCGCGGCTCTATCATCCGTATCGAAGTATTGGATACCCCAGAGGCGGGTAAATACTACCGTGTACCTGGAGATAACCCATTTGTGGGTGATCCCAACGTGCTGGATGAGATCTGGAGCTATGGTCACCGTAATCCATGGCGCTGGGCGTTTGATACTGTTGCGCCATATACCCTATGGGAAACTGAAGTGGGTCAACAGGGTTATGAAGAGGTCAACATTATTCAGCCGGGTCAAAACTATGGCTGGCCGATCTGTGAAGGTGTGATTAACCGCGGTGCGCTTGGTGGCGACGGTACATCTAATCTCGACTGTAATAGTGATTTTGTGCCACCGGTTGGCGGTTTCTATCACACCGGCAGCTCTTCGATTATCGGTGGTTTTGTCTACCGTGGCAGTAACCTCCCAGGACTGAATGGTCGCTTTATCTTTGGTGACTACAACTCGAAGTTGATCTGGTCGATCGCTGAAGGTGAAGAGAAAGTTGTGTTGTCTGATGCCTTCCCTGAGAACATCGCCTCGTTTGGTACTGGCCTTGATGGTTCAGACCTATTCATTACCACTTACGGCGTTGAATTTGGTGATGGTAGCTCGCGCATCTATAAAGCGGTTGATCAAAATATTGAGCAAGCCGTGGTGCCAGCTAAGCTGTCCCAGACAGGTATCTTTAGTGACCTGGCGCAGCGTATCCCTGTCTCTGGCGTCGTCGCTTATGAACTGAACTCCGATGCTTGGTTCGATGGCTCGATTGTTCGTCACTATATGGCGATACCAAACGACCAGGTTATCGGCTTCTCCGATGATGGTAACTGGACATTCCCGGTGGGTACGGTTTTGGTTAAGCAGATTGAAGTGACCATTGATGCTGATGGCAACACTCGCCCATTGAATACCGCGGTGCTGTTTAAGCAAGAAGCCGGCTGGGAAGCGGCGAACTACAAGTGGAATGAATCCTATACTGATGCTGATCTGGTGGCTGAGTTTGAAACTATCAATGTGACAGAGTGGGTAGATGGCGCGTTGGTGAGTCGCGAGCGTGTGATCCGTACGGGTAACGAATGTGCCAGCTGTCATGTGGGTAACGGAAGCAAAGAGCCGTTGGCGATGTTTACCCGCCAGCTAAATGGCGATATGCAGTATCCAAACATGCTCGATAACCAGTTACGTACACTTAATTTCATCGGTATGTTTGATCAGAATATCTCTGGGCCTGCGTCGTATCCTGCTTATGTCGATCCTGCTGATACCAGTGAAGATGTAAACGAACGCGCTTACACCTACATGGATACAAACTGTGCCCATTGCCACCAAAGCGAAGGCTTTATGGACTTGCGATATGAGACGCCGATCGGTGCCAAAAATATCGTTGGTGTGGCCACCAGTGGTGATCTATTCCGGGTTGATCCATTCCACCCGGAAAACAGTGTGGTGTATGTATTCCAGACCACGGATGGCAACCGTATGCCGAAAGGCTCGAAATATACCAATCCGCTGGCATTGAGCCTTTTTGATCAATGGATATCAGCACAGAATGCGATTGTGACCGGCTTGCAGCTCAATGTCTCTTCATTGACGCCAGAGCTCGGGGCGACGGTCAGTCTGTCGGTATCCGACCTGTTCGACAATGGCTTTACCGCACCGGTAACGGGCTCAGTTATTTGGAACTCCAGTGATCCATCGATTCTTGATGTGAGTGGATTTTCTGCTGCTAGCTTGCAATTGACTACCTTAGCTCAAGGTGAAGTGACCTTGATGGCGACTGTCGGTGGCGCTTCGGACAGCATCACCTTGGTAGTCGGTAACGGCCCAGCGAAACCGACTCACTTCTCTGCACTGGCGCTTTCCACGTCGGCAATCAGCCTGACCTGGAATGATAATGCCGATGATGAAAGCAACTATCTGCTCTATCGTCGTCTGCAGCCAAACGATACTTGGGAGCTACTCGTTGAGCTGGAAAGCGATACCATTAGCCATGTTGATTCAGGCTTGATAGCTGACACCGCTTACTATTATCAACTTGTGGCGAATAATGCCGAAGGCAGCTCGCCAGCGGTATTTAGTAGCGTATCAACCAAGTCCGGTAGCAGTGGTATATACGACGCGTTAACCATAGTACCGGGTGCTGTTACGTTGCTCGCCGGTGGTACGCAGCAGCTGGTTGCTGTTGGCGAAACAGCGGATAGCCGTGACGGTATCACCTATGACGTCACCTGGAGCATTGCTGATACTAACATTGCCACTGTGGATGCATCTGGTTTAGTGACTGGCGGCAGTGTTGCCGGTACTACGACCTTGACCATCACCACCCTTGAGGGCGATGAAACGTCGGTTGATGTGGTAAATCAGGGCGAAGGCTTTTATGTCTACTTCCAACAGCCAGGGGATTGGGCTGAAGCCAGCATGTATACCTGGTACGGCCCGCAAGGTGGCGAAACCAAAGGCTTGGGCGATTGGCCTGGCACCAGTATGGAAGCGGCGCCAGAGTACGGCGGCTTGTGGAAGCGTCAGCTGATTAAAGAGGAGTTCTTCGGCGGCAGCAATAACGTCAACCTGATCTTCAACTGTGGCAGTGCAGAGTGTCAGACTGACAACTTGGTGCTGACCCGCGGTTCAACCAACGTGTGGTTTGCCGACAATGCTTGGTTAGCACAAGCACCTGAAGTTGATGGCGCACCTGCCGGTACACAAGTGCAGGTGCAAAATGGCCGTATCAGTCTGCCGGGTAGCACGGTCAATCTGACCAGTAAGCTGTTCGTTCCTGGCACCGTGGCTGATATTGTGGCAATCGACGCAGGCCCAGGGCAGCGTTTCTCTGGCTGGGAAGGTACTGGCATTGCATTGCTGCTCGATCCAAACAGTGCGGCAACCAAGTTAGTTATCGAAGATACGGTCTCTCTTACGTTGTTGGCTGTATTTGAGAGCATCGAAGACACTCACAAAGCAGGTCGGGAGCAATATCAAGCGATGTGCGCAAGTTGCCACGGCTCTGAAGGTGGTGGTTATCCAAATCTAATCAATATCGCTAGCCGTATGACGCTGGAAGACCTGGCTGATTATATCGAAGTGAGCATGCCGAAAGGGAATGTTGGTGCCTGTGTCGGCGACTGTGCAACAGAAGTGGCCGCCATGGTGTTTGAAGAAGCATATAAGGTGCCTGATGAACTTTGTGATGCCGATAGTCTGAATGACATGGTGCCACCTGATCGCGGATTCCGTCTGCTCACCGCTTATGAGTACAACAACTCAATTCGTGACCTGTTAGGTTTGACTAACGACATCAATGTGACGGACTCAGTGCCGCAAGATATTGCCGTCAATGGTTTCAAAACTGACGCCAATGCTGTGTTTACTAACGAGCATGTATCGGGCTACCTAGATGCCGCCGAACTGGCTGCTGATATGGTGACTAGCTTGAATGACTTGGCACCAGGATGTAGTGGTGAAACTGACTGTATTATCAATAGTTTCGGTAAACGCGCTTTCCGTCGTCCTTTGACTGCCACTGAGTTTGCGCAATTGAAATCTCTGCACTCAGCGGAGGGCGATAAAGGACTGTTGACAGGTATCTTCTCGTCACCACTGATGCTGTATCGCTCTGAGGTGGGTGAAGAGATTACTTCGGGTGACCGCGACGGTTTCTTTGAGTTGACTGATTATGAAGTTGCCGGATTACTGAGTTATACCTTCTGGGCAACGACACCTGACGCAACATTGATGAGTGCTGCCGATGCCGGTCAGCTAAGCAGTTCAAGTCAGATCCAGGTTCAGGTGGAGCGTTTACTGGCTGATGATAAAGCGAAGTTGGCTTTTGATCGCTTTATTGAAGGCTGGTTAGGCACCAACCGTGAGATCGACGGTCAGGTGAGTGAATCTCTGAAGGAGTCGATGCGTGAAGAGACTCATCACTTTGTTCGTGAAATTGTATTTAGCGGCGGCTCTTATAACGAGCTGATGACGGCTGATTACAGTTATATGAACCAAGAACTGGCCGCGCATTATGGCCTCTCTTGGCCTGGCGGCAATGGTTGGCAGAAAGTGACCTATACCGGTGATAACTCAGATAGGGCAGGTATCTTGGGGCATGCCTTTACGCTGGCCGCATCTGCTAACGGTGAGGCGACTCACCCGGTCAAACGTGGTCTGTTTGTTCGTCGCAACTTAATGTGTCAGGACTTCCCGCCACCACCTGTGGGCGCAGAGCTTAAACCTGTAACGGATCCATCGAAGACGGTACGCGAACGCTTCGAGACCCACATTCAGGAGCCTTGTGCAGCGTGTCACCAGTACATAGATGGCATCGGTTTTGGTTTGGAAAGCTATGATAATCGTGGCTTGTTCAGAACGACCGAAACGACAGCCGATGGTACGGTTAAGCCTGTCGATGCGAGTGGCTACATTGGTAGTTTGGCATCCGCCGAAACTTTCCTGACCGCATCAGACCCTATCTACAACTTCAGCAGTATGACTGAGCTATCAGGCCTGATTGCTGATAGTCGACATGGTAAAGCGTGTTTTGCGCGGCAGTGGTATAGAGCAACACGGGGGCAGCGCGAAGAACGAGATGATAGCTGTACCTTGCAGGTGTTTGGCGACCAGTTCAAGCAGGCTGACAGTGAACGCTCTATTCTCGAGTTGATGGTTGATATGACCCAAACTCAAAACTACATACTGCGTAAGTAACGGAGGCGACAAAGATGAACGTATTAAAGAATAAGATGCAGCGTCGTGAGTTCCTTCGTGGCTTAGCTATGGCTGGAATGGCGGTACCCTTTGCTAGTCAGTTCTTGGTGGCAGGCAAAGCACATGCAGCTGGAAACAGTGCCAAGCGCTTAATTGTGGTGTTTTACCCCAACGGCTGTAAGCGAGATAGCTGGCACAGCTATGGTGACCAGTTAAATGAGGCCAGCCTTGCCAATAGTCCATTACTGCCTCTTGCCCCTTATGCTGATCGCATGGTGGCGTTTAAGAACTTGTCCTTCATTGGGCATGGCGGTAGCTCGGGCCACCCTGAGGCGTGTCGCGGCGTGTTTTCGGGCGGGCATGAGTATTCGCCGACCATTGATGTGGCCATTGGTGAAGCACTCAATGCCGGTACGCTGAACAACAATCTGCACATGGGTCTGTGGTCATCGCAGAAAACGGACAAGGAATATCATCCGTTTACTGATAAAAATGGAAATAAAATCATTCCAAATGATGATCCTCAGTCTATCTACGACAAGTACTTTGCCTCCCTTGGGGGCGGCAGTGGCGGCGAGACTGATCCCGCCACTGAAAGCCGTAAGCGGGTGTTAGAAACTCTGCATGAGAACTTAGATGTGATGCAGACATACTCGCTGAATGCCAAGCAGACCGCTAAGTTGCAAACTCACGAAGAGTCGCTGGACTACTTACAACGGGTATTGAACAGTAACCTCGACCTGAGTGGCTTAAATCGCCCCTCAGTCGGTATGACAGGTATCAATGATGAGGCGGAGTTAGTCGCCCAGGCACAGATGCGAAATATCGCTTATGCCATGGAGTATGACTTGACGCGCGTTGCTACCTTCCAGTTTATGTCGGCTCAAGATGAGTCTTTGAAGGTTAACTTTGAAAGTATTCACCCCTACATGGGTGACTTCGCTTTCCCACCAAAGCTGACCTACAACGAAACGAAGAGCCATGTAAGTTCACATAACGAGAACAATCTGTTTGATGCTCAGACTCGTTGGTACAACATGATGGTTAAGTACCTGTGTGATGAACTGGCTGCACGACAAGATCCTACCGGTGGCGGTACGTTGTTGGATACCACGATGATCCTGATGATGTCAGAGATGGGCGGCGGTAACCACCAGCAGGAAAACCCCGGTGTATATGTTGTGGGTGGTGGTAATGGTGCGATAAACCAAGGTGTGGTTGTCGATGCCGGTAACCGCGGTAGTTCTAACCTGTTCCTCGACTTGGCAAAAGCGATGGGGTTAGGTTGGTCGAATTATGGCAATAGTAATGGCGGTATTCCTGGTTTCCTTGCATAGAGTAAGCGGCATGTGAGGTTTGGGCGGCCTGCTGGTCGCCCGTTTTTAATCGCGAGTGAATACTGACCTGAAGTCGACAAGTAGTCGGAATGCAAAAAGGAGTAGTGGAAGATGCGTTGGTTTGCTGCAGGTTGTGCGTTGGTATTCTTGTTATTTGCGGTAGTGCAGCTAAATGATCCAGATGGTGTTATCTGGTTTATTGGTTATGCGGCTATTTCGGCTAACTTTGCTGCTGTGGCGTTGGGCTATGGTAAAGAGCTGCCTCTCTGGCTTGGGGCGATGCTGTCGCTTATCGTCTGTGCCTGGTACTCACCCAGTATCATCGAGTATCTTTTCAACAATGACGGTATGGGGATGACCAATGGCATGAGCTTTAGCTACCCCTATATTGAAGAAACCAGAGAAGCGTTTGGATTACTGATAGCTGCAATTATGCAGTTGATTGCCGCTTGGAATCTGCCTGTTAACAAGACGCAGGAAGAGTCGCTGCCCCATATCGTTTAGACGATTTTATAACTCATACTTCTTGAGCTGCCTTTCTTTGCCGACACCTTTGTGTTGGCTTTTTTGTTTTTAGCTAGGGCCTTGTTGAACTATTACTTTAAAGCGATCGATTACAGATTCGATTTTTTAGCCAAAACGGTTATGGTGTTTCGATTACTTGACGTTGACCATGCCATAGACAGATATATGAAGTGCTCCTCCTGTGCCGGTAATTTCCCCGCCAACAAGTTACGCATCATTGAAACCAGCCGTTACTGTGAGACTTGCGAAGCCAGATTGTTTGCGCCGCCCAAAGCATCTCTGGGGGGAAAGGTGGCTAAAAAAATAAAAACAAGCCGGGAAACTGCGCTGGTGACTCCAAGAGCGGGGCGTATCAACTATATCTTGAACTCATTTCTTGCCTGGATAGCGGCTCCGATATTGCTTGCCAAGATCCTGCCTAACGCTACTTCTCAATATCCTACATCTTCCGCAACGATGAGTGTTGCTGATCCATCACCGCTGCATTTAATCATACTGTTGGTGGCTGTCGTATTGAGCTGGTTCTATACCATGGCTCGGGTGAAAGATCTGGGTTGGCCGATAGTGTTGGCCTTTTTCTACTGCTTACCGGGACCCAACTTTGCGCTATTCATCTGGCCAGGAGAACGGGATAAGAACAGTTATGGTACGCCCCCTGCAAAACCCTCATGGGTAAAGGCGATTATCGCTGTTCTGCTTTGGCCTGCTGGCGTAGTGGTTGCCAGTAAAGTGCTGGGCGTTTAGATTTTTTGCAGAGGTGATTGCTGGTGTTTTGCGTCGGCACTTTTCAGCGCCCGTTTCAGTAATAATTGATCTCCGCCGCAGATACTTCTTAGCGATACCAACTACGCTTACCTAAGGCTGCATCAGTTAAGGATCTAAAATGGGTGATAACTCTTTGAAGCGCATCGATATCGATGAGCTTGAACTAGGCATGTTTGTGGTCAATGTGTTGGCGCAGAAGGGCGGCGTGACGGTCAAGACACAGGGCCTGGTTCGGATCCCTTCTGCTGTCGAGAACCTGAAACGCGCCGGTGTTACCAGCTTAATGGTCGATATGACTCGTAGTGAAATAGCGAGTAAGACTGCTGACGAGCCCTTGGATGATACAGCGCAGGCCGTTGAGTATGACAATGTTTCGTTTGATGAAGAGGCGGGACGGGCGTTAAAGCTATATGAGAAAGCGCGAGATTATCAGAAGCGGCTTTTTACCGAAATCAGTGAAGGTAAACCGGTCGATTTAGATCAGGCATCAGATTTAGCTGATCAGCTCATAGATTCGGTGTTTCGCAACCAAAACGCCTTGTGCTTTATGGTGCAGATGAAAGACAAAGATGAATATCTGTATCAGCATGCGATTAACTGTTCGACTCTGATGACCCTGTTTGCCCGCCATATGGATTTTAATCGCGACACCATACAAAACCTGGCGGTGGGGATGCTATTCCACGACGTCGGCAAGATCCATATCCCCAGGGAGTTGATTGATAAGCCCGGCGAACTGACGGAGAAAGAGTTTGAGTTAGTGAAAGATCACGTTGATATCAGTTGGGAGATCGCGTCGTCGATACCGCATATCTCCAGTGAGACGCTGGATGTGATCAAACTCCACCATGAGCGTATGGATGGCTCAGGGTATCCCCATGGCCTGGCCGGTGAGGAGATTAATATCTATGGGCGGATGGCGGCGATCATTGATTGTTACCATGCCTTGACGTCGGATCGCCCCTACAAGGATTCAGTCACCAGTATGACGGCGTTTAGTATTATGAAAAATGGTACGCCGGGAGAGTTTGACCAGGACCTCTTGAATCAGTTTATTCGGTGCGTCGGTATCTATCCGGTGGGCACCTTGGTGAAACTCAAGAGTGGCAAGTTAGCGATCGTGATGCAGGGTAATTTTTCTAATCCGCTACAACCCAAAGTGATGGTGTTTTACAGCACCCGCCAGCATCACCATACCGAACCCAAACTGATTGACCTTGCTGATAAGCATTGCTCGGAGGAGATTGAAACATCGGTGCGGCCTCAGCAGTTTGACCTGAATCTGATGAAGTTCTTTAAACAAGTACTGATTTAAGGCCTAGTGCATTGAGGGAGGCTGCTATCCAAGTGATTGCCCATCGCGGAGATTGTACTGCCGCGCCGGAAAACTCGTTAGCCAGTATTCAAGCAGCGCTTAATTCTGGTTGCCGCTTACTTGAGATCGATGTGCAGCTCTCTAGTGACGGTGTCCCTGTGCTGTTCCATGATCGTGACTGCAAGCGGTTGTTGCGCAACCCCATGCCGGGTGCCATCGCTGATTACCCGATAGCGACACTGCAGCAATGGCAGATTGAAGAGCATGAAAGACTACCCGCTATCCGTGCGCCATTAACCTTGCTGTCCGAGGTAGTGACTCAGCTGGTGAATCACCCCGATGTCACGTTGTTTGTCGAAGTGAAAAGGGCTGCACTGGAGCGCTTCAGTTATGCCCAGCTGTTTGACACCTTGATGGAGACATTGCGGCCTATCCTATTACAAAGCGTGCTGATCAGCTTTTCTCTGCCGTTCTTACGCTACGCTCGCGCCCATCATGGTCAGCGTTTGGGGGTGGTGCTAGGGGATTGGGAGTGGTTAAAGGACCGTACCATTGAGCAGATCGCTCCAGAATATATCTTTTGCAATATTGAACGGGTTCCAGAGGAGGAGTGCTTTACCACGCAGCATCCACAGTGGGTTATATATGAGGTCGGCAGTGAAGCGTTGCGGGATGATTTGGCGAGGAGAGGGATCACCATGATTGAAAGCTTTTTTCCCGCTAAGTTGATGGCGAAGTAGGCACCGCCATGGCAACCGATTGTGACGTTGTGGTTATCGGTGCGGGGATCAATGGTGTCGGTGTGGCTGAGGCGCTTGCTGCCGCTGGCTACAAAACTTTGGTGGTTGAAAAGAGCGGTGTTGGCACCCAAACCTCTTCCCGTTCCAGCAAATTGATCCACGGTGGGCTTAGGTATTTAGAGTCCGGGCAGTTCGGATTAGTGAGGAAAGCACTAAAGGCCAGAGCAACGCTGTTACATCTGGCTCCTGAATTGGTCAAGCCGACGCCTTTTGTTATTCCTGTTTACCCCCATTCTCAACGTCAGGCAGGCACCCTGCGTTTAGGCTTGGGTCTGTATGCGTTGCTATCAGGGTTCGACCCCCTTGGCCGATTTCAACAGCTGGCGATATCGGATCTGGCGAAAGATGGCTTGAACTGCGATGGTGTGAGTCATGCCTTGCAATATTGGGATGCCAGCACTGATGACCAAGTACTAACCGTGGCGGTGATGGAAAGTGCTTTACGTTGTGGTGCGGAGTTGCTGTGCCCTGCGACACTGACGGCGTTGCAGCAGGTTGATGGTGGTTATCGTATTGATTGTGATCTGCTATCTGCAGACAAGGTTGTGCAGCAACAGTCATTGACCTGCGCTGCGGTAGTGAACTGCGCTGGCCCCTGGGTAAATGAAGTGATCTCTTTAGTCACGCCAAACAGCAAACAGGTGTCGGTGGAGTGGGTGCAAGGTGCCCATATTATCCTCGATCATCCCGCGCCATCGCAGGTCTATTATCTGGAGTCACCAACGGATCATCGCGTCGTGTTCGTGATGCCGTGGCAGGGACAAACCATGGTGGGAACCACGGAAACTGTTTTTCAGACGTTACCAGAGGAGATCCGTCCGACAGCTCAGGAGATCTGCTACTTGGAAACGCTTTATCGTCATTATTTTCCGAATAACCAAGCCAAAACAGTGGCAAGTTTTGCCGGGCTTAGAGTGTTACCTAAGCTCGACAGTGACGCCTTTTCTCGTCCACGAGATACCTTGCTGTTCACCGATCCCCAACATCCGGATCTGTTGAGCGTGTATGGCGGTAAACTCACCACCTACCGCGACACGGCATCCCGCGTACTTAACTGGAGCTGCAGGCGTCTAGGGGCGAGAGAGTCTGTGGCTGACTATCCATCATTGCCGCTTTATCCGCCGGTAAACGCTGTCGCATCGCCTCCTGCCAAGCGCTAAACCTTTGCGATAGTGCAGGGGCATGTTGTGGCACAAATTGGCTAGTTACTTCTGTATTGCGCCAGTCTGCGGGAGATCCTGCTAACCACCATGCGCAGCCTAAGGCCGAGCCCTCTACTTCTTGCTCGCGAAACACCTCCATACCACTGATATTAGCCAGTGTTTGGCAAAGGTAGTCAAGACGGCTCAGACCACCGCATATCTCTATTTTTGTGGGGGTGGGAGGATGCGCTGACAGGCGTTGGATAATGATCTGCAATAGAAAGGCTACGCTTTCGATAACCGCAGTCAGTTTCGCTACTGGCGTTACGCCATCTAGTGACTCCGGGTGTTGAAATTCACTGTTAAAGCCGGGTAGCCAAAAGGGAGCACCAAGACCACCAATACCATTAAGAAACAGAGGAATGTTGTTGATCTGGCCATTAACCTGGGCGAGGAGATCGGATTGTGATCCTTGTTTGGTCGTCACCTCCGAAATCACTTGTTGGATCGCAGTCGCGGCACCGTTGACTGTGCCCTCCAATACGCGAAACTGCTCTTTGCCATGGTGCACCAAGCTACGTAGCAGTGCAGTGTCATCGCCATCGGTGACCCGAGAGATAAATGCGCCGGTACCGACATTAATGGATAAAGTGGTGGGTGATGGTTTGCCACGACTGAATAACACTGTTGCTTGATCACCATTGACGTAGTGGAGGGGCAGGGAAAGGTTACCCAGCTGTATCTCTCCGTAATACTCATCATTGGCACAGATGGTCGGTAGCCATTGCTGCTTAATGGCGAACTTCTCCAGTAACTCTGCTGACCATTGGCAATTAATATGATCCATCAGTAATGTGCGGGAGGCGTTGACAGCATCTGTCTGGTACTGCTTACCGCCGGTTAGCTGCTGGGTAAGAAAGCTGGCTATCGGGGTGAACATCAACTCATCCGCCTCGGCTGCTTTGTTTACCGCGCGGTTATGTTTCAGGCTCCAACGCATTTTTGCCACGCCGTAATGGGGGCTGAGGCGTAAACCGGTTATTGAGCGCAACTCCGTAGGTGTCATCGCCACTTTTCGCAGGTTGCCGCCGCCGCGGATATCCTGCCAACTCATTACCGGGGTTAACACTTGCTGGCTGTTTGCATTAACAGCTAGCAGGCTGGCGCGTTGAGTCACTAACCCGGCGGATCTTAGTTGTTGTCTTTGAATGATGCTGAGTTTCTGAACTGCACGCAGTGCACACTGCTTAATATCACGGGCAATGGCGTCAGCATTCTGCTCGATATGACCTTTGCTACCATAATGAGTGGCAATGGCATGTTGTGCTCTGGTGACCACGTTTCCCTGATGATCGACAACCAGCGCACGAACACTCTGGCCTCCCTGATCGAGTATTAGAAATAACGGCATGATATCTGCTGATGTAGATGGAGATCTAACAAGCGTAGCCGTTTCTATCCCTTTTGTGGTGGGCTAAAGTGGCCAAAATGAATATGCGCTTTTTAGAGTGTTCTTACTTGGTGCATAGGGCTTGGGTTTGCGCCCTATCGTGACTGTTGATTTTTTTTACAATATTTTTTTGAGCGAGAGTGATATGAGCGAAATTTGTCCGGTGCCTCAGGGTAGTCTTATTTTAAGAACATTGGCGATGCCTGCGGATACCAATGTCAACGGCGATATATTTGGTGGTTGGATCATGTCGCAAATGGACATTGCCGGTGGGATCTTGGCAAAAGAGATCGCTCGCTGTCGTACCGTCACTGTGGCAGTAAATTCTATTAAGTTTATTCAGCCGGTTAAGGTGGGAGATATTGTTGGCTGCTATGGCTCAGTCGTGAAAATTGGCAATACCTCTTTGACGCTCAATCTTGAAGTGTGGATCGAGCCCATTTTACGGGCAACTGATGGTGATTGTGCCCATATCAAGGTGACGGAAGCGGACTTTACCTATGTGGCAATCGACAACGATGGTCAGAAGAAGGTAATTGACAAAGAAAACTATCCCAGTGGGAACTAGTCGCGAAATCATCTGACAATCGATAATTGTCGGTAGGTGGTTGTTTGCCTGCCAAAAATTTAGACTAGACTGATACTTATCACGCCTGTTGTGGATGGCGTAGGAAACACCTTGGAACAGGAAGCATGGCTTCGGCACAGGTGACGCCGTATCCACCTGAGTGTACTGCTCAATGATGAAGAGCAGTATTCGCAGTCGTAAACTGCTTCCTCCCGCAAAGGGAGTTGGTCATGATAGGTATAGTTAACACACAGAGACTCAACGTGCGTGATCGTCCTGCTGCCGATGGTCGCAAGTTGGGCGTGGTTAATCGCAATGCCGTGTTACCGGTGTTGGCTCAGAGAGATGGTTGGTATGAGATCCGTTATCAGCAGCATAGCGGATTTGTCTCCTCAGAATATCTTCGTATCGCCGATACGTCACCGAGACAGAGTGGCGTTATCAATGCTTCCCGACTTAATGTTCGTTCCCGCCCTGATCGCCATGCGCCGATCTTAGGTTCGTTGGTAAAAGCGAGTGTGTTGGAGGTTGAAGGCTCCCATGGCGATTGGTTGGAAGTGAGTTTCAATCAGGCAACTGGATACGTGTTGGCAGAGTACGTTGATCTGCATCTTTCCCCTGAGCCTACTCAGGCAAAAGTGATCACGGCGGTGTTGAACGTACGTGGCCAACCTGACGCTGCCAGCACGTTGATTGGCCAAGTCGTTGCGCAGCAGTTGGTGTCGGTGACCGGACAACTTGATGGCTGGAGTGAGATTGTTTTTTCTAAGGGAAGGGGATATGTCGCCAGCCGCTACCTTCAACCTCTCAGCGAACAGCAGCTAGAGATGCAGCAACCCGTCGCTGCGCCAGTGGCATCCCATTCCAAAGAACAGATGGCTGTCGTCAATGCTTGGCAGAAGTTCGGGCCAGCGCTCAAGTTGATGGCCAGCGAACATCAACTGGATGTTGCCACCGTGGTTGCCGTGATCTGTGTAGAAAGCGGCGGCAAAGGCTTCGAGCCAAGCAATCAAGATCGTATGATTATTCGGTTTGAAAACCACAAGTTTTGGAAATATTGGGGACGTTCTAACCCGGATATATTCAACGCCCATTTTGTTTACGCAAAAGACAAAGTGTGGAAAGGCCATCAGTGGCGTGCATCGCGGCAAGATCCTTGGCAGAGCTTTCACGGTAATCAAGAAAAAGAGTGGCAACTGCTTAGTTTTGCTCGCAATTTGGATGATACCGCAGCGTTACTTTCGATCAGTATGGGCGCGCCGCAGATCATGGGGTTTCATTATCAAACCCTTGGCTATGCCACTGTACAGCAGATGTTTGCAGAGTTCTGTATTGATGTTGATCGACAGATCGATGGCATGTTCGCCTTCTTTTCTCCGGCAATGCTCCAAAGCTTGCAACAACTCGATTTTGAACGTTTTGCCGGTTACTACAACGGCAGTGGTCAGAAGGCGTTTTATGGGGCGGCTATCAGTCGCCACTACCAAGCATTTAAGCAGCAGTTCAGTTAATTCAATTCAGTAGTAATAGCGTAGCAAGGAGAGCCCCATGAGCATTTTAAGTTTTATCAGTAGCATCTTCGAACCGGCCACCAAGCTGGTGGATGAGCTACATACCAGTGAAGAAGAAAAGCTGACCATGCGTCGTCAGCTGCGTCAGGTAGAAAATGAATTTCTTGGCAAAGTCTTGGATTATGAGACCAAGCTGTTAGACAACCAGGCGTCGATTGTGCAAGCGGAAGCGACGGGGCAATCTTGGCTGCAGCGGAACTGGCGACCGATCACCATGCTAACGTTTTTGGCACTCGTGGTGCTGGATAGTTTTGATCTGTTGGCGTTTCGTTTAGCTGACGAGGCCTGGCTGCTATTGCAGATCGGTCTTGGAGGCTACGTTGCAGGTCGCTCTGCCGAGAAGATAACCGCACAAGTGGTGAATAAACGTAATGCGGGCAGCTCAGACGCTAAAGGCTAGTCTTTTATCCTGCTCTAATGTCAGAAGCCGAAGGGCAAACCTCTCGGAAAAAAGTGGTTAGGTAAAGGGCTTTTGGTTAATCGTGACAGCGTGGCAAGGGCACGCCTTAATCGCTGTTTACGAGGTTTCTGACTCCAACGGGCCGATAGTTTGGCGGGAACACTTAACAACGCCAATAGCCACCACGTTGCAGAGCACATGGCATGCCATGTTGAGCGGTTAGTCTTCATTCGCCACTTAGCTACCCCTGCTTGAACATCGCTTGCAGTAAGGTCTGGGATCCGATGACACTCATTGATGAGTATGATGGCATCCCTAGCCATTAGCTCTGGCGTGGTTTGAGTTGGGCTCTCTTCAAAGTCTAAAAAGGTTACTTTTCCGCTGGCACTGATGGCGATATCTCTTAGGGCGGGGCGGCCATGAACGACACCCGCTTGGTGAAGAGTCCCCAGCGCATCAAATAGTTGGCCGACAATTTCTCGTTTCTCTGTGCTTTGCTCTAGTATGGTTTTCGCATCAACGCCAGCATCTTTAGTGATGAAACTATGGTCGGTGAAACTGGTGATTTGAACCACAGGTAGACCTTGTAAGGATAAGGCAAGCAAGCGCTTTAGTTCGCCGAACAGGCGCGCATTGGGTGGGATATAGGCATGGCTATTTAACCAGCCTTTTAGTTTTCCTCTAGACAATAGTGGAAGCATCCGATGGTACCAACGATGTTTATCTTCGCCTGCACGCTTGAGCCAGAACCGCTGACCGTTGACTTGAAATGAACGGACCAACTCATCACTTTCGCTATTCTGGCTTATTGATTTTAAGTAACTGTTGAAGCAAGGCAATTTTCTTATTTTGTTAGTATGGTATTTCATTGATTGTTACGGCACATGAGTGTTGAGTAGTGTATCGACCCTCTTTTGAACGATGGGTTCCGTGCTTCGTTCATTGCTTTGATGTGAGGCAACATGACGCGCTTTTGGGAACAAATATGAGAATATCTAAACAGAATTTAAAGGATGCGGCGCACGCCGATATTGTTTCGAGCGATCAGGTGGATGCATTGTGGTCCTTTTTGCTGAACAGCCAACGTGACAAAGCAGAATTTAGTTTCACGCACCTTCTTTACTACTTCGGCGGCCTTATCGCTATTGGCGCCATGGTGATTTTTGTCATCTTGGCAGAAGAGACGTTCGGTGGTCTTGGCTTCTCAGTGGTCAGCTTTTGCTACATGGCGGTCGCTTTTTGGTTGTTAAGGCGGTTTGCCGCAGAGCAACAGTCTACTGCCGCTGGTATTTGTGGCGCCTTTATCGTGGTGGTGACGCCGATGGTTTTTTATGGTTTGCAGCAAGCTCTAGGCTTGTGGCCAGACCATACGCTTTATCGTGAACATCAGTGGTCGACAGAGTGGCTTTTTCTTTCTTTGTCACTCTCAGCTTTGGTGATGGGGCTGGTGTTGGTATGGCGCTTTCGTTATCCATTTGTGGTCATGCCCATGACCGTGACGCTATGGTATTCGTTGGTGTATTTGGCGATTGTAAGTTCCGATAACTCAAATGATTGGGACTTCCGAGTACTGGCTTCATTATGGGCTGGTTTGATAATGCTGTTGCTGGCACTCGTCATAGATATCAAGAACCGCTCTCATCAGGATTACTCTTTCTGGTTGTATATGTTGGGCACCATTTCGTTTTGGTTGGGGCTCACCGCGCTCGGAGATGGGGAGCAGTGGGAGACCGTCACCTACCTGCTGATAAACTTAAGTATGATGGTGGTTGGTATAGTGTTGATGAGGCGTATCTTTGTTGTTTGTGGTGCGTTGGGGTGTTGCTTATATCTCGGGCATTTGGCCAGCGATGTATTTCAAGACAGTTGGCTTTTTCCGCTGGCATTAACTGGATTAGGGGGTTGTGTGGTTTACCTGGGGATCCTTTGGCAAAAACATGAAGCGGGAGTTATCGATTATTGTTGGCAGCACTTGCCTAACACGGTGACGAAATATTTAAGCCACTTACGACAGTGATAAAACAACTTTGGTTGGCAGGCCGCAGTTGTGGGAAGCGCAACTTCACAGCGCTACGCTGGTTGGGTAAATTAGACGGATAATGTCAGCCAAGTATTAGTTGAGCGATGTAATGACGAAGTATAAGAAAGGAGGGCCTTCCTCCGAGACTGTTCAAGAATCGGACGCGTTAGCAAAAGCGACCCAAAGGCCCGGACAAACCAAAGAACAGACAAAATTGATTGCTCAAGGGATCCAAAAAGGGATCGAGCTCTATAAGAAGCAACATAAAGCCAAGTTGAGAGAGCAGGACAAACGTAAGAAAAGGGCCAAACGCAGTGACGCCTCGGCCGACCAGGCAGATAGTGCAAGCCCAGATGAGGCTAAGTCAGGGTACCGTCAACACCCGCTACCTTGGATATTACTGTCGCTGTCTTGGTTAAGTATGGGCGCTTATCTGTTTCATTCGTTGGGAGCTAATGGATGAAGCATGCAACACAAGCGTTATTGGTTTCGGGCGTGGTTTTGCCTGGCTTGGCACAAGTGCAGCTCGGTAAGCCGATCCGTGGATACGTAGTAATGACGTTGGTGGTGGTGCTGGTGACAGCCGTGTGTATCAATGCGGTGTCATTGGCATTAGAAGCGCTGGAGCCTTTTACCCGTACAGGCATCATGCCGGATATGCAGCTGATCACCGAGTCGGTACGGCAGGCGATCTACGCCCCCGAAGAGGCTTGGATGAGCTGGGCATTGTGGCTGCTGCTGGCCTGCTGGATATTTGCTGCAGTTGATGGCTACCTGTTAGGGCGAGCGAAAGATAAACAACTGGCGCAGGGGGAGAAGGGATGACGGATACCGTCGCTGCGCACCCTCAGACAGGAGTTATTACCAAGGCCGTTGAGCATTGGCTGCAGCAGGTGGTTATTGGGCTTAACCTGTGCCCATTTGCTGCCGCGCCAAGTCGTCGTGGAGCTGTGCGGATCCAGGTGACAACAGCCACCTCCCACGCTGGGCTCTCGGACGCCTTGCTCGATGAGATGATCTTGCTGGATGAGTCTCCGGTGGAGCAGTTAGAAACGTCGCTTCTGGTTATCCCGGAGATGCTGCAACGTTTTGATGAATACAATCAATATCTGGATCTTGCTGAAGGTTTACTTGAACAATATGATCGTGACGGCATTTATCAGATCGCCAGCTTCCATCCTGATTACTGCTTTGCCGGCGCAGCCCCTGATGATGCCGAAAACCTCACCAACCGCGCACCGTATCCGATCTTACATCTGATCCGCGAAGAACAGATGGAAAGGGTGTTGCGTCACTATCCCAACCCCGAGCAGATCCCAGAGCGTAATATCCGTTGTGTCAGTGATCTCACAGAGCAGCAGAAGCGTGAGTTGTTTGCTTATCTCTACTAGCTCATGGTCGTTGTGTTGCTAACTATTTAAGCGTTGGCTAATTCCATCCCTGGTGCACCATTTTTTGACATGGGTACTAACTTGTCATTGGCGAGTTCCGCTATGCTGCGTGCAATCGTGAGCATCTGGCTCATATAGGAACTGCACAACTGCGGATGGAGAGGCCCTTGAAGAAGCTAAAAAATGAACAACAGTTGGTGAAGCTTGCTTTGAAGGTTGGCCAGAATTATGCGGTCAATCGCGGCTTTTCAGATTTTCCAGAAACGGCGCACGCGAAGGAAAAAATCGAGTGTATCTATCGCCTGTTAGTATCCGATGGCTTGGTGACGCCACTTCCTGAAGACCAAGAAGATGCCCAGTCTTTGCGTCATCGATTGGCCGTTTGGGTGATGAAAAAACTACCGCCAGAGCACCCCCTGCTGCAGTAATGCCAATTTTAATTTGATGATCAAGCCAACGACTTTAAGGACGACCATGGCATATTCAGACTGCTTTAATGACTTAATCCGGGAATTCTCCGAATTACCGCAAGTGGATGCTATTTTACTGGCGGGCTCCCGTGGCGCGGAGCGTGCGGATCCCGATTCAGATTATGATGTGTACGTTTACCTCAATCGCGCTCTGCCGGTAGAGCAACGTAAGGCGATTACCGATCGTCATTGTCAGATGATGGAGCTAAACAATCAGTTCTGGGAAACAGAAGATGATGGCGTGCTCAATGACGGCGTCGAGATCGAGCTTATATATCGCGGCCTGGAGTGGCTGGAAGGCGAGCTAAGTCGCGTGGTTGAACTTCATCAGGTCGGTGTTGGCTACACCACCTGTTTCTGGGCCAATTTACTCGATTCAAAGATCCTGTTTGATCGCACCGGTAAGGCGACTGAGTTACAGTCGCGTTTTAACGTGCCATACCCGCCACTGTTAAAGCAGGCTATTGTCGACAAGTGCTTTCCATTGATGAAAGCGCAGATCCCTGCTTACTATCATCAGTTGAAAAAAGCGCTGAAACGAGAAGACAGGATCAGTGTCAATCATCGTATCGCCGAGATGTTAGCTGCCTATTTTGACATGTTGTTTGCGGTCAATGAGATCCCCCACCCCGGCGAGAAGCGCATGTTGTCACTGCTGTTAGCCAAGGGGAACAAGTTCCCTGTCGGTCTACAAGATGATTTGCAGCAGTTGTTGGAAGGTGCAGCCACGGGAGGCGAGGAGCTACTCGCTGTGGTTGAGCGAATGACTATCGCGTTGCAAACCTTGTTAGAACAAGAAGGGTTGAAATAACTCGTAGCGCTGAGACGCCTTACTTTATGCGATAAGTCGCTCTCGCAATCAGCCCGACCATCTAGGCCGGGCTTTTTTGTTGTTGGTGTTTGCTGTGAACGCGAGAACTGCGTGACCAAAGCACAAACTTGTTGCTGCGTTTGAGCCGTCAACCCAAAGCCAATAAAAAAAGCTACCGTCGGCGTTGAGTTTCGTCTAACTTAAATCGTAACGGAATCGACCTAAGACACTTCTTTGGCAATCTTATGAAGATATTGCCAATGGGTTTGGGGAGCTGGCATGTACGGACAATGTTTATGTGGTGCTATTGCGTTTGAGGTGTCGTCGCCCACCAAGTGGAGCGCACATTGCCATTGTAGCCGCTGTCGTCAGGCGCATGGCGCAGCCTTTGTGACCTGGTTTGGCGTATCTGCGCAGCAAGTTAAGTTGATGCATGAAGACAATACGCTGCGTTGGTTTGATTCTTCCGAAAATGCCCAGCGCGGCTTCTGTAGTACCTGCGGTAGTACACTCTTTTTTCGTTCCGAACGTTGGCCCGGTGAGTTACACATCGCTCTGGCGGCAATGCAAGAGCCGATAGACCGCCCGGTCAGCGCCCATGTCTATTTTGATTCTCATGTTCCCTGGCTCACCGATACCGATGCGCTGCCAAAATATGGCGGTGACAGTGGTACTGAGCCCTTATCTCAATCAGAGGAGGAGAGACGCTGATATCACCTGAATAGTTGGTGGTATCAGACAATTCGCGCTAGTCAGTTTTATAACAATGCGATCTTCAACAGGAGGCTCCAGATGACTCGTAATGCCGACCAAGCGACATGCCCGCAGTTGCTTATGCAGTGTCCCTGCTGTGATTACTTTACTCTCGACCAACGTGATCGATATGAGATCTGCCCCGTCTGTTATTGGGAAGATGAACCATTACTTGATGAGCGTGAAGCGTCATCAGCTAATCTGGGAATGGCACTGGCTGATGCACGGATTAATTTTCTTGCCATCGGCGCCTGTTACCCGTCAATGAAAAAACATGTACTAGCGGAAAGCAAACGCAGCATGTTCCAGCATATACAGCGCCCAGTGGTGGTACCCAAAGAGCGATTTAGCAGCTAGCAAAAAGGAGCTTTAATTGGCAAACCTGGACCAACCGAAAGCGCTTCGCCAATACCTATTGGCGAAGCCAGATGTAACCGAGTCATTTCCATTTGGCGATGATGTCGCCGTGTTCAAAGTGCGCAACAAGATGTTTGCTCTGTTTGGCATCGAAGAGGGCGTGGTGAGATTAAATTTGAAATGCGATCCCGACGAAGCCTGCGCATTGCGGGATATCTACCCCTCGGTGATCCCGGGATACCATATGAATAAATGCATATAAACACAAAAACTATTATTTTTATTCGCTACTAATTGAAAAGCATAAAGGTATAAAAATGGACTTTAGTAAACTTCAAAACTACTTACTCAATAAGCCGGAAACAACAGAAGGTTTTCCATTTGGTGATGATGTCCATGTGTTCAAAGTAAAAAATAAGATGTTTGCATTGATTGGCTGGCGTGATGACTTAATGATGATAAATCTAAAATGTGACCCTGACGAAGCCGTGGCATTGAGAGATATTTTCCCCGCAATAACCGCAGGTTATCACATGGACAAAAAGCACTGGGTTTCAGTATATTTTGATGGAACAGTTCCAGATGGTGAGGTTGAACGATTAATTGATAATTCATTTAACCTTGTTGTTAGTAAAATGACAAAGAAAGACCAAGCATCTATCAATATACACTTATGAATAGTGATATTCGAAAAATTTTCGACTAAACACCCTTTTTTAGATAGGTAATTAATAATGCCAGACAGACATAATCTACAAGTAGATGACTCTGACCAAATCTTAGAATTACTTCGCTCATTTAATGCCAAAGTAGAAAGGCTTGAAAGGTCTGGTTTCACTGAGCGGTTTGGTGATAAAACGCCAGAGGTAATTGCCAAGTTTGACCAAGTTCATTTTGAAAACTTGGGGGATGGTAAGTTTAACCTTATGGGGCCTATGACTGCTTGGGTGCCAGATTACAATGAAGATGAAATTGATGCGGTAGTTTTAACTTACCGCATGCTCACACAAAACAATGATAGAGTTTGCTTAAGGCAATTATCCAAAATATATAATGCTCCTTGGTTTCCAGAAGGAGGAACCAAGCAATTCAATGATGCTAGAGAAGAAGTAAATAGATACCTTGATTCTGCGGCAACTGTTGGTATCGAAGATAAGTATTTTTCTATTCGTTCCATTATGGACGTTATTATATACGGCGGCTTAGCGCATTCTAAATTAGACAAAGAGCGAGTCTATAACTCTTGGGTAAATTCTGGCTTTATGGGATTGTTCCAAATTGAATTTGTCGCAGCACTCAAGTTTATGATTGTAATGTTTACGCATTTTAAAAACTTAAACAATGCGACGATTAAAATTGTTGAAGAACACATCGTTGAACATTACCCGGAATAATGTCTCTGTATTCTTTTTTACTCCTTCCTACCTTTACAATTAGGGCATACGGTAGCCCCGCGACAGGATAACTTGCTACAAGACACGGTAGAGCATCTAACGCATTGTTTTAATTGCCCCCACTTATTACAGCGTGGACAATTTCCCATGACTGCCATTACTTTGCTTTCCGTGCTGGTGCTTGGATAGCGTTAAGTTGTGCATCTAGTTCTGAGTTTTTAACTGCATTGATTACGGTAGCAATAACATCGGGTAGATTTTCTTTTTCACTGACAGTGATAGCCGTTTTACCTTTAGCCAGTTCAAGTGATTTGCTACCGTATTTTATTTCTAAAAAATAACTGTCTTTGATTTGATAAAACCAAGGACGAATGCGCTTAGGCACTTTTACTCTGTTTTTGATATGTGTTTCTGGGTCTGTGATGGACTTGAATTTATAAGCGGTAAACTCAACACCTTCTAACAGGCACTTTGCCATTTCCTGCTGTTCGGTAAGTTTCGCGATAAGTTTTTGTTGCCGCTTTTCGATTGGTGAAAGTTTAGTTTTTTCTGGTTTAGCGGTGATTGTGAGTTGGTTAAGTAGTTTTGTCATTTGGCTATACCTATTGTTCATAAAGTGAACACATGGTAAAGCCATGTGTCGAGGGTCGGCAACCTACTCGTTGAATTTTCAGAACATTATTCAAAAAGAAGTATCAAATTGATTTGATACATGGTACTTATAGTCCCTATTAAGTGCCAAATCCTCGCGTATGTGATTATGAATGACGCCCACACTTTAACTATCACTCAAGTATTCGGAATTAAACTTAAAACCCTTCGAAAATCTAGAGGTTTATCTCAACAAGAGTTAGCCAAACTAGCAAATCTAGATAGAAGTTATATCGGTGGTGTCGAGCGAGGAGACAGGAATATAAGCCTTGTAAATATAAGTAATTTGGCTAAGGCACTAAACATTAACATTGACGAATTATTTAAGGATATTTATGGCTAATCTTTCAGACGTATTTAAGTACATTTCTCATTTTAGGCACGCTGGACATCAAGTTGGAAGAAAAGTTGGTGACATGCTCGAAGTCTTAACATACGCAGCAATAGCAAGAGACAACAATATGCTTGCTAGGTTGCATGTTGAACCAAAGTTACACGGCCATTCTGATGCTGGGCATAAAGTAGAATTTATACTGTTGGAAAATGAATCTTTCGATGATGACGGCAACCCAAATGTCATTAATGGTGGTGCGATAACAAACCCAAGTGAGGTTATTAGTTTTATCGAGTGTAAGAAAGTTGGTGTAGAGCAAACTATAAACGGACCGTTCAAAAAGAAATTTAAAAAAAATGGTAGCAACAAGAATTACCTAATGCCATATAACGAAGACTACGTGATATCTTTTGCGCCAAGAGGACAAGAAAAGCATACTTATACCGTAAAATTCTCCAAAGATAATAAAATAAACATTACGAGGTTAGAGCGTCCAGACTTTCTTTTTTCAGAAGAAATAGGTGAAGATCACCGAATCATATTCGCCTTAAGTGATGATTATGAATCAACCGTCATTTCTAACAACAGCAGTCTAAGGATGTATGAACCAACCCTTCACAAATGTAAAATTTTAGAAATTTACGGTTCAACAGATGACAACGTAATTGCGCTTTTAAATGATTGCCTGTCAGGTCCTCAAACTCCAGAAAAAGCCAAGCAATCTTCTTTTGTAGCCTTAGATGTTAGGAAAAAAAGGTTTGATAGTTGCGATAAGCGTGGAGGTGAATCAGAAATGCCTAGCGTTTTAGTAATGACTGAGTTTGCTCACTGGGAAGAGAAAAGCCAAAACATGATTAGAGCATATATTGATATGAATTTTGTCGTTGGTGATTCAATCATTGTAGAGGCGTTTGAATTATTCGAAGAAAGGTTTGGTGCTGATTTTTACAACAAAATAACTAAAGAAAACTTTGAGAAATCTACAGAAGTACGAGAGTTGGCTATTGAAGTAGTAAACCGCCACGATGGATTGATTTTTAGAGATATAGAAGATGGCGAACTCAAAAAGTTCGCCATCCAAAACGATAAGTTTATTGCTACTTCTTAAATACTATAATCCCATCTCTTTTTTCTTCGTGAGCACCGTGATAATCAGCACGGTGCTTATAAGCGTACTTTCCTAAACCGTAGTGAGTTGTTCTGTAGTTTAATTCGTGTAGCGAATACCCAATACTTTCAACAATTTCTATCGTTTTATCCACCACAGGAATTAACTCACCTTTTCTGGTGCAATCTCCAATAACAACAGCAAGATATGCTCCTTTTTCTTGTATTTTATATGTTTCTTCGTAACATTTTTTAAGATGATTAAAGTATTTCTCTGTAATAGACTCATTCGCTGGGTGAGCCTTCATTTCTTGCTTATAAACCTTTTTGTTTCCTTGGCTATATTGCTCTTCGAACACGTCGCCCCAGTAAAACTCTAAACTAAACACTGGAGCATAATTAAAACTATTAAGGTATGGTGGATGACTGATAACTAAGTGACAATGTTTATCATTAAATCGTTCTGGTAAATTGAGATTATCACCTAAAACGGCTTCCGCCTTTGTTTCCTTATTAACACTTTGATTAAACAAATCATGGTCAACGCACATATCACTAACTTTTTTTGAGAAAGCAGAAATCACTTCTCTTTGTTTTTTGTCTTTATTGATATGGGGACGTACTTCACCGTCATATGCTTTGGATACTCTACGAACGATGCCTATGTAAGCCACCAACAAAAAGTCTTTAACATCTGAAGATGGAAGGTTAAAAATAAAAGTTTGAATGACTTTCAAATCTCTAGCGGCTTCGTTTGAAAACCATTTTTGTACAAAGTTATCATCAGGTGCAGTATATAACTCTTTGTTATTTTCAAACCAAGAGATTAAGTCCGATAAGCAAGTTCTAACTTCGCTTGTGCTTATTACGTTTGCTTTCACATTTGAAGCAATCATTGATAACCAACTGATATCTAGTCCATATGAGTCAATCCCTCTTAATTTTGCTTCCACCAAAGTTGTACCCGAACCACAAAAATTATCTAACACGTAGTGTTTGCTAGTTGGTGGCTTATACTGCTCTAAAAGTTGACCTGCAACTACCGAAGGGAATTTGCCGTAATAGCGATAGTCACTGTGCGTAAGGTAAGACAGATCTTTTATGGTAGAAGGAATATCCCATTCGTTAATTGGAGGAAAATCAGTTTTTATGTGGTTTATTTTAGGAAGAAATTTTTTGTAAACGTATTCGCGGTCGTCAAATAACTCCAGCGTTGGCGCTGCTTCATTCATTAATTTTTCACTCAGTTATATATGGTACTGATAGTAATCTTACTATCATGAGCGAGTGGTATAAACCAATTTTTCACAAGGTCATTGTGGTGTTCACACCTATCTCCACGAATCACCAATAAAATCAAAGGGTTTCAAGGATAAAGAGAACGGCATCCATCACCTCAAAACTGACGGACACCGAACAGGTTACATAGGTTTACCAAAAGCCCTTTGCTTGACACTGAAAGCGGTCAGCCCAAATTACTGTGGTGCTTTATATAATATAAAGGGTCACAGCAATTTTTAATGACCTGATTAATAGCAAAACAAATCCACTCGCTTACCATCTATTGTGCGTTTAGTTCGACTAAACACGTCACCAAATAAATACTTGGCTACGTCGTTGGCTTTAAATTGCTGCTTATTGCTCTTGTTAAAATCATCGACAACGGGCTTGATAAACTCTTGTCTAAAAAATGACTTGTTACCCTCAATAATCTCCTGATTTTTAATTTGCTTTTCTGCTTCAATTTTTGACTCGATAAGTTTTGCTACAAAAGCGGTATCCTTTGGTTCTTCAACAAGTTCAATTTTCACATCATGGTTTATAGTAACAACATCACTTTTTATTAATGGAGCAAGACCAATAGGAATTATTGCTAGGTGCTTTGAGTCACTGCGATTACGATAACCTGTATTTCTACCAGTGGTTTGGTTAAAGCAATTCGATATTAAAATGCTTACTGCATACTGCTCGTCACCGTCTTTTTTATTACTTTCATCAATACCCCAAGATAATAAGATTCGCTGTATTTGTGCTGGGTGTGGGTAGGTAAAGATACTAGCGAAGTTGTCATCCTGTTTGTCATTGTGACCTTTTAGCCCCTCATGGGTATGCAAACATAAGCCTTGCTTAATCGAGTCTTGTTTTTGATTCTCGTTCAAACCATCAACCGTTAATTTATAATCAGGCCAATGCTCTTTTACATTTGCGATATGTTCTAATTTGGCTGACGTACCATTTCTTAATTGTGCTGATGTTGATTTCACATAAGCAACGCTAAGGTCATTATCAAATAAAGGCTGGAAGCGGTCTAAAAATATATGTATTACGCCTCTTGCATTAAGTGCTTGGTCAATACCGCGCTCGGCACTTAACAACACAACAAACACGCCAGCCTTGTTATAAAGGTAATCCATTAAAACGGCTTGTTCTAAATCAGCATTAACAGGCTTATTGAAACTCGTGTCTTCTCCACCTTTGATATGCTCATAAACCGAAACAAAGCCTGATTGCGGGTTTGCTTTTACAGCATCCATTTCGTCAATAAAGACGATAACTGAGCCATACTCTTCCAACTGTTTGTTTATGCGTTTTTTGAAGTGCTTAAAGTCTGTTTTTGCTTTGGCTAAGGTAAGGATTTGATGCTGGCAATCACAGTCGGCTAACCACTTCATTTCAACAAAGCATTTTGATTTTATCCTAGATTTGGTTTGTTCTAGTTTTGCACTGCTCAGTTGTCTTGTTCGCTTTAGGCTTAAAAAACCGTGCTTGTAGTCAAACCAATGGTCTAGGCTTTCAAAGATTGAAACACCAAACTCCATTGGCGGCTCAAAATGACGCTTTACGTCTGCGTCATAATCAGCCTTGTCGCTTGCTTGATGTCCGTATTTATCAACCAGTAAATCCCACAGGATGTTAGTCATACTTTTAATTTGAACGATAGGACGCCCAAACATGATTTTATAATCATCAATGTTTTTATTGGTGTTGGTAACGTAGGTAACGGCTGATGATGTTTGATACGTGACTTTCTGCGCGGAATAACTTTTAGCAATTCCTGCATTGCCTCCAAAATACAAAACCTTTGGCGGTGCTTTTGTTAGGCTTTCTTTGTTGCCATTGTAATAGGCAAAATACCTATCAGCAGGGTTTAAAATGTCATCAGTATTTTGATTAACCCTTACCTCGACTGATTCAGTGTTTTGTTTGGCTCGTATCACATCAATCAATGTAGTAAAGCCGTTAAAGTGAACATGAAAGTTCACCCACTCATTATTAATTAAAGCCGCTTGTCGCCATGAGCAAATACCTTGAAACTCTTTGTTGATGCTTTCGAGGTACTTTTTTAATTGCGGCAGGATTTTGTTAATTTCGGCTTGGCTAACCTTTTCAGGCTCTTCGCCAAAAAAGTAATAACTGTCTGTCACGTAAGATTTCAATACAAAGCCGTATTTGGCGTAACTGGCAGGTAGAATTATGCACTTACATTGTTTGTCCGTGATCGGATCTGCACAATACTTCTTTTGGTACTTTTTTAAGTCCTCGGCAATTTCACCTACGGTTAATTCTTTTCCATCAACCTCAATAATTGTTGTGTCAGGCAATACGTCATATTGAAAATCTTGTTCAGACTTCTTTTTAGCGCGTTCGTGTATTTGCTCTGGTGAAAGAGTTTCTTTTCCTTCCTTAACGCGATCTGTAAGCCATGTAACAACATTATTGTAAACTTTTAACTTAGTGGCTTCTGTTTGCCTTTGTGCTGTAAATAACTGCTGTGTTTGTGCTGAATAAGGATTAAATGGAATAGCGTCAATTATATTTCCTGAGCGATAAACAGCATTCGGTTTATTTTCTTTAAGAAATCCCGTTTGGTCGTCAATGCTACCAATGTAATCCAGTCGTTCAGGTGAAAATACGGCTGTATCGACTAAGCAGCGTTCATAGATGGCACCGCTTTTTGATACAAATACATAGCCATGTTTATGATGCCAAGCAAAATCAATTAGATAACGTTTAAAGGCTGGGATTAAGTGCTTTTTAATACGAAAGTAAATATGCCATTTTTGATTTGAGTTGGCTTTAAGTGGCTGCTTGGTGCGAATGTCAATTAATCCATTACTGCTTGATGGTATCGCGAGAACTTCTTTGCCTTTTAAAAACGAATAAATCTTATATAGGTAATCCAGTAACCTCTCTATCGTGGTGAATTGATACTTAGCATTAATTAAATCATCAACATCAAGTAAAACAATAGTTTCGTCATTATAAATAAAGTTCTTTTTTGCTCTGGCGATATGTTTCGTTTTGATGTTTTCCTTAGCCAATGTGGTGATATTAAATGGCTTTTGGCGGCATCTAAGGTCATATTCGGGTATGCCATGCACTACGGCTATATCTTGGTTGGTGTAGTTGAGCAGTTCACAAAGTGAATCTAAGTTAATGACTTGTGCAGTGCCTTTGGATAGAGGCTGGCCGTCTGCTTCAATTTGGTTGTTTTTAAGCGTGTAGGCTTTGCGCGCCTGTGGACTTTTGATAGTTGTTATTCTTAACATTTTTTCCATTCCTTGGATTATTGGCTCTGACAAAGAGTTTTATCGCAGCCGGATAACTTTTATCTGGGTACTCTTGTCTGAGTATTGCTATTACGTCTTGTGGTAGTTCTGTTACAAATTTCATGAGTTCTTCCTTATTGACGTTGGTTGTTTAGCAACTGGTTTGTTGCTTATATGTATTTATCACTTGAGTGTTATTGGCGGTGTTTTTTTTTGTTTTTTTTCTGGTGGGGGTACATGAGATGTCATTAAAAATTACTGTGGTGCTTAATATAATATAAAGGGTCACAGTAATTTTTAATGACCCGATAAGCCAACTGCTGTCTTGCTTATTGAAATGACTAGCCCCATATCAATTTAGTAACACAATGCCAGTTCACAAAGAGAACACAATAAATTCGACTCACTATGAAAATCAAAGACAAAAAAATTCTCGATAATTTAACTGCACTTGAAAAATGGGTGTGGTGTTGGGTAAGTTACTTACGAATCAATGAAACCTACGGGGCGTATTGTCAGGCGGTAGAGCAAAATATCACTCACCTGAAAAATGAATTGGAAACCGAACAATTAAAAGCACTCTACGGTGATTTTGGTAATATATTAAACTTGGCAAAGGTAGAGGATATTTACGCCTTAGTAAATAAACTAACACCGTTATTTTCGGTTTATGGGGTTGAGTCAGTCACAGCAACGCCAAGCAATACATCACAGTACCAACCATTATGGATTGCCAAAAACGCCTCAAAATCTGATTTGAAAAAAGCATTTGAGGCGTACCTTAACAATCACCATGAACCAGTCACAACCAGCCAAGCCAAATATCAAATCACCTCAAGTAGAGCGTTAAACGATACAAACTTACTCGCCTTTCAAAAAAGTTTGCTGGTGTATTATGAAATCGAAATTCTCAATAAAAAACCAACTGAACTGGCATTTGACATAAGCAGGCAAGTATTAGATGAAAATCAATCTCCTTATTATCATTTCTTTGGTTGGGGGCAGAATAAAGTCAACGAGTTAAAGCAACTTACACAATCATTTATGGTTAAAAAGCAAAGTATTACGCTAAAAGCCAACTCCAAGTCTGATGTGTTAGAAAGTGAAATTAAGATGCTATCACCACTTTTGAAACAGGCTAAAAATCACATGAAACAAATACTTGCAGGTAATGTAATTATTGAATAATAGGCTTATATTCAGGAGGTTAACTGAGGAGTAACGAATAGATTTGCTTGTTCCGTGAGACTCATAACAACTCAGAGAATAATCATTGATGCCAACAGGTACTTAATTTTTATTCAAGGAGTCCGTTATGACTAACAGCAAAACTAATGCCCAAAAAAGCAATAACCCCACCAAACAAAGTAATACTCAATCTCGCAGTAAAAAAAGAAAAATCACCCAGAAAAGAAAACAAGCAATTGCTAAAACAGCCGCAATAAAAACCCAAAACACGACTAACAATAAGGCTTCTCTTAATGTGGTTAATTTGTTTAAGTCAAATAAAGGTAAAACGGTTAAGTTAAACAATGCTGATGCTTTTGGATTAATTCAAGCCGAAGCCTTAACTTCTTTTCATCTGGGTCAACAAGCCATCCGAAAAGCCGTGGTATTAACTTTTATTTGGTATGAATTAGCCAAACACGATACAAAGTATATTGACGATGCATTCAAGTCATTTAATAACGAGGACGAATTCAAATACGCCAATGCTGCTAAGTATTGTTTAGAACTTCATCAATACAAACAAAAGTCTACTATCACTAAATACTCGTTAGCGATGAAGCAGTTAGAGGAAAAATTCAGCCACCGCATTACCCCTAATATCACTGATAAACTGGTTGATGAAATCTTGGCGTATGTAAATACACATGGCGGCATAAGCGGTTGCGCGAGTCTGTTTAGAAAAAAAACACCACCTACACCAGCACCAAAAAAAGAACAAATTGATGCCAAGTTAAAAAAATATCAGTCAACAACGGATATTGATGGCAGGTACGCAATAACCAATACACCTAAAGTAACTCAATCCAACCTCTACTTGTTACTGGGTCGTATTATTAACGGTCAAATGGAGGTGGTTGAGCAAATTCCTGATGAAGATTTAATTCGATTAACTGTTAAAAAACAATTGTCTAATTAACCTCGTAGGAGAAATTTATGCCTTATTTTAAGCAGTTAAGTGATGCGATACACACACCAGCAACGACCATTGATTATTCTCAATTTGTTGTTGAAGATGTTGGTGATACGTTTTTACCATCAACGGTGACGAAAGAAGATTTGAATTTTATTAAACCCAACTCTCCGCTAGTTAGTGTGGATGCTGGTTTAATGTCAGTTGCTCAAATTAGTAATTTACAAAACCCCAAAGAGAATATGATAACTTGCCGTGATAAAAAGCAAAGTGCGCTGGTAATATCAGACAGTGGCGGATTCTCTGCTGCCAGAGATATTGTTGACATGAACAGGCAATTTATTGAGGAGTCATTTGCCTTTTCAAAAAACTATATTGATATTGCGATTGCTGGCGATATACCCACCTTTGCGGTAGAGCAGAAAACCAGCGTAATATACAAAACCTTTGATGATTGCCTGCAAACCACCGTTGGCGCATTAGAAATCATCAAAGAGTTGAATCAAGCACAACAGGAGCCTGTCAAATTCTTAAACGTAATACAAGGCGCAACACAAGCCGAAGGCGATATTTGGTATGAAGATATAAAGCAATACGATTGTTTTGGTTATGCCATCTCAGGTATTCAACGAGACTCGGTGAAATACCTTTTAATCCGAATGCTTGCCCTTATTGCAGGTGGTAAGTTTAATCGGGATGAAACTTGGCTTCATTTTTTAGGTGTAGGTAATTTAACTTACGCGGTATTACTCACTGTGTTATTGGATGCGCTACGAGCAAGGTTTCCCAAATTAGCACTGAATATCTCTTATGATAGTTCAACCGCTTTTACTATGAACCCTAAATCAGGTGATTTCTACACTGATATTGATTTGAGTGATAATTGGACGATTAACAAAGATAAAGTTGTGGTGAAGGACTGGGTGGATAGCAATAAAACCTTTCCAAGCCAATCATCTGCCGTTAGCAAAATCATCACTGAAGGTAACGTTGTTATTAGTGACCCTTACGGTAAGCCTACTATGTACGAATCAGGTAAATGCTTAATTGCTAATCATAACTTAGGTGTTCAAATGAACGCCATTAAACAAGCCAATGATAGACTTCGTAAGGGAGAGCATGAAAATAACTTGGCTAAATACCTTCCTGACACGTTAATCAAAGCACGGAAAGTTATTTGGGATGTCATTACGGAAAAAGACCCGAAGAAAGCCGAAGCATTGCTGTATAACCATAGTGATAATTTACGGGCGTTAGATGATGTGTCAAAGGTAGTAAATAAAACCAAAGCACCCAGAGCCAAAAAATAGCGATAGATTACTGGTTTCTTTTGTGAACAGATAAAAACGAAGGCTAATTACCTTCGTTTTTTTGTTTTACCAAAAGATCAGCATTGATCTTTTAGTGATTAAAGTAATTCTGCCGCATTCAATAATTTAGTTGGCGAGGTAGCCAAGTACCTAGCCGTAGTTTGGATATTTTGGTGTCCAGCCAACTCTTTCAAAATGTGAATGCCAACGCCTTTGTCGGCTAAGTTGGTTAAAAATGAACGTCTACCGCTATGACCAGACTTTTTCTCAAGTCCAGCGTCTTTATATAGTTTAATTAAGATACAAGTCATAGAGTTTGGCGTAATTGCTTTGCCTTTTTGACTGCGTAGTAGCGGCTCGCTGCTGTCATATTGTGCTAAGTCCATTTGCTCATGGTAAGTGCGTAATGCTACGGCTAATTTACTGTTAACGGCAAACGTGCGCGATTTAGAGCCTTTGGTTTGCTCTTTGGTTAAATTGGCAAGTGACACAACTTCTTGCTTATTGGTAAACACGTCACCAATTTTAATACTGCTAATTTCTTTAGCGCGAAGTCCAGCATAAAAAGATAAACAAAGCGCCATAGCGTTGCGCTCTCCGTGCTTACCAGCCTTTGCTACTGCCAAAGTACGCTTAAATTCTGCGTTAGTTAATATGCCTGCTTGTTTTGCCATGTTCACCTCTAAATCCCATCATTTACTGGTTTTTATTATATTTTCTGGGATTTAATCGGGCAGCCTTTTTAGGTCAGTTATTTTCATTAATGAAATCAAAGTCTTTAGTCATAATCCCATCTTTGTGTACTTTCATGTGATTTGTTACGCGCTTGAACTGCCTGATAAATAATGGAAAGGAGACAACTCATGAGACTATACGAAATAGACTTATCACCTAAACCATATACGTCAGGGCAACTTATTAATCAGTACACTAATGAAATTGAATACGACAATCAGAAGCCACAGGAATATGATTATCCAGACACTCGCAGGCCTAGGCTTACTTTGCGTGCGCTTAGAAAGATGCGCCATAAAAGCGATGCCCGTAAAGCAGAAATAGCAGACCATAAAAAGTTTGTTCACCTAATGTATGGCAACCAAGATGAAGCCGCCACACAAACAGCAATAGAAGCACAAAAGGATAAACTAGACCGTGACACTGAGTTAGAAAAAGAAAAGATTAAGCAACGCGGTGAATTAGAGCGAGAAAAACTAAAACAGCGCGGTGAATTGGAAAAAGAGAAAATGAAGCAGTTAGCCGACATTGAAAAAGAAAAGCGCCAACGTAATGCGGAGCGCGAGGAAGACTACTATAAGGCGCTGCATATGAATCGTCTAAAAGAAACATGTATGCGAATCCAAGACTCACTTGATAAAGGCTACGGCTAGTAAAATTATTAAAACAATCTTTTGTTTGAAGTGAGGCTTTTATTTGCCAACTTGCTGCTATTTTTTTCTTTAGGGGTTATTTCATAAGTAAGTCCATTTGATAGGTTCACTTTAAAGTGCTCTGGAAATACTATTACTTCTTCTACTACTGATAGAATTTGGTTTTGAACGCTTTCACGTAAATCAGCATTTTTTAAATCTTGAATTTCTACAATTTCATCTTGTTTATATGCCAAGTTTGGTGAAATAGACTTCTTATGGCGATATGTAAAAATATCCCACTTAATTTTAGATATTGCTTCTTCAATCTCTTTCGATTTTTTTGCCATTAATTCAGAGCCATTGCCTGCAATAATAAGGTCGACAAGGTTTTGGTTTTGTTGTTCTAATCTTTCAATTTCTGCCTTCATTGCAATGGTTTCATCAATTGTGCCGGCTTGTTTGTGATATTGGAGTTCTAACACAGAACTAAGCATTAATTTTTCAAAAGGGAAGTACCAAAGCCTCGGATTTTCACACTTTTCACCAAAAGTTTTACGGTTGCATTTTAGAAACCTCTGGCTTCCTTCAAATCGACCAGTTTTTGATGTGCCAAAAGAATAATGTGAACCACATTGGCATTTTAATACGCCGCTGAATAGGTTATTTGGAGAAGCACTTTTGACCTTATTTTTTCTACGTTTTTCTATAAGCCCTTGAACCGTCATAAAATCCGTTTTTGATATAACCTGTGGGTAGTAATTTTCTTTTTCTTGATAATCGCCTTCCGGTACAAATAGTCCGTAAGTGGCAGGGTTTTTTAATACTCGATGAACCTTCTGCATATTCCAGTTATGTTTCGATTTTCTAGCCCCAGTATAGCAAGGTACAGATTCTTCGTTCAGTTTTCTGGCAATAGTGATAGCCCCTTTTCCTTCGAGTGATAGTTCAAACATTCTTCTCACAGCTGCAGCGTGGTGATTTTCAATTACGGTGTTATTTTTAATTTCGCACCAAAAAGGAACTTGCCTAGTAATAATATGCTGACCCTGGTCAGCCTTATTGTGGCTGTTCTCTCTAGCAGACTTTATTCGTTGCCCTTTAAGTTTACTTTCATCATTACCTTTTACCATCATCGCAATACTTATAATTAACTCAGCCCAGTTATCTCCAACTGACTTTTTGGTAAAGTGCATACCGTCTGATAGAGTGACAATTTCTATATCATTGTCGAGAAGGTTAATGAACTGATTAAGTTGGGTAAGAATATCTTGCCTAGATAGTCTGTCTAATGCTTCAACTATTAAGATTGAGCCTGCAGGAATTTCGCCTGCACCTACTGCCGCAATAAACTTTCCAAGGTTTCCTTTTTGGGTATGCTTACCTGTATACGCACTTAAGCCTTTATCTGATATCTCTATCAACTCATGCCCATTACGCTCAGCCCATACTCGCGCTGCTTTGACCTGTCGAGTAATGCCATGTTTATCCACTTGGTGGCGGCTAGAAACACGAGCATATGAGTAGCAAAACATATTATAGTCACTTGTTGTATGTTAATTGCTCAACTATACAGTAATAGTGTTTGTGTTTATATGATTAAAAAGCATTGGAATACCGTGATATGCGACGGCAGTGTACCGCAAGGTGAGCTGTCTAGAATGATTGATAACTCATTCAGTTTAGTCGTCGCGACCTTGCCTAAGAAGCAGCAAATTGGGTTATTGGCTGACTGAAACCCTGAATCGACCAGCCTTATCTAGGCACTCAATTACATTACAATTGAACGTCCTGATGAGTAATCACTCCTTTTCATGTTCACGGCGCGTGCTGTTTTGAAAGGGCTGGGTTGGCGTTTGTTTTAATTTGAAACATTTTAGCCGGGGTTAGCCAGTGCAATCTGGGCGAGACCCTGTAATCTAAAATGGGAGACAGGTAATAGTTGCAGAGCGCAGTAAGGATGGCCATGAACAAAGACAATCGCATACTTGGAAAAATCGTCATTGCTGGCCTACTGGTTTACGGGCTGGGTGTGTATTCCTGGGATAAAGTGATGGGCAGTTATCCTGAAAATATGGATTGGGAAGACCGGCAGGTTTATAACCGTAATTATATAAACAGTCTCAGCCTAGACACACCAATACTACAATCCACAATCATTGAGGAGCTTGGCGCACCGGATATCGCAGAGGCGATCACGTTCGAAGACTATACCTATCAAGTTGTATTCTACCGTACCCAACATGTCAGCTCGGACGCCAAAACGACCAAGGATGAATGCACGCCTTTGTTGTTTAAAAATGGTGAGTTGGTCGCATTCGGTGAGGGGACTTATAAGCGTTATATCGATGCGTTGTAGTGAGAAAAGCTCCATCGATGATCACCGCACAATTTCGGCTCTTAAGCTGCAGCTCAGTTAACGGCGGCACAGCGACAGTTTCGTTACTGAGTGGACCTCTTTTGCCAAGAGTTAACAGTAACCAATCCCGCTGCGCCCAATAGACCAGCGTAGAGGCATGCCTGGTGTAAGGTTGACGCCGATATCATGCCCAATATCGGATTTTCGAGAGATATCGGCCACCAAGGTTGCAGATCACCATGCATCAGCGCATCTAGCAGTACGTGGCTGTAGCAGCCTATCGCTGCTGATATCGCAGCAACTGGCCAGCTAATGGGTAAATGGGGTGCAGAGCGCGAGCGCAAAGCGAGCAAACGGAGCCCCCACTCGCCAAGGTATTTACCGCTGACACAAGACAGGGTGGAGAGCAGGCTGGCGCCAATAAATGTATGGCTAAAACCGTGCAGGTGCCCCTCTCCCGTCAGTAAGACAATGAGGGGCTGGATATCCATAACAATCTGACTCCAGCCAAACACCATCAGGCTGAAGCTGCCTTGAAACAGAGCCTTGATAAGCAGCCCCGGCCCCAGATGAAATGGCGTAAAAGGCACTATTTTTCTGCGCAGTAAGGGTCTTCAGCTAACAGATAAGCACGTAGATCGGCTTTGTTAGGTTGTTCGCTGAGCCAGGCGCGGAGCTCTTTTGCTTTTTGGTAACCGGCTTCACCAAATTTTTCTCGATAAAGCTCGGCAAAGGTTTGCTGACTGCTTTGTTGCTGAATAGAGCGCTGCCATTGTTGGGTCAGTACGCTATTCAGTGAGCCTGCCAGCCCCTCTTTTTTCAGCAGTTCCCATTCGCCTTTATCTAGCCAAACACCACCAACAGCAGCGCTGTAGTCAATGCGGTGGGCAGTGTCAGCGGATAATTTGAACTTGCGCATGATGGTGCCCGAGACAGGGCAGAAGAGGGCTGTTTTACTGTCTTCCGCTTCTAAAGATGCATTAGATGCAAATGGGTGATCAGGATGTTGCTCTTTCCAGCTGACGTAGTCTTCGATGAGTAGCCAATTACCTTCGCAATGGTTACAGGTATGAGCGCGGAATAGGCCGTCGATAAAACTGGGCACTAAATTGCCTTGTTTACAGCTAGTACACTTCATGAACTGTCGTCCTTGTTATCAAATAGTGGGCGTTTAATCTCAACCATTTTGCAATAAAAACAGCTGATTAAACAATCGACTTGCGCAAAAATTGGCTTGGTTATTGCGTCTTATAGTCATAGCGATTGATGGTGAACCCTAACTTTTCATACTGCTCAGTATGTTTGAAGCCAAGGCGCATGAGAATCTTACTGGAAGCATGGTTCTCGGTAACGACCTCTCCTACGATGTGGTTGATGCCGAGTTGGTTTTTGGCGTAGGTGAGGGTGGCTGCAACCGCTTCTAAACCTATGCCTTGCCCCCAATATTCCGGCAGCATGCGATAGCCGATGTCTGGTGCATTGAACTGTGGCATATATTTCAGGCCACAGAAGCCGATAACTCGATTATCCGCCTTATGTACCAGGGCATAACGGGCGTAGCCATATTGTTGGTACTCTGCGAGCCAGACATCACGGATCACCTGCTCAGCATCCGCCAAGGTTGTCATATCTCCCGCATCGCCGGTATAGCGCGAGACTTCAGCATGAGTGCCAAACTCGAATACCGCCTCGACATCCTCAAGGGTGAACTCTCGCATGATTAACCGTGGTGTTTCGATCCGCGTGGTCATCAAAACGTTGCCTTTCTAGCTGAAAATTAGCTCTGCGGCGCCATGTAATGAGTGGATCACAGGGCGAAGAGCCTATTTTTAGCATGAAACCGATGTTTATAGCTTTTATTGCTGGTAAAAGGTGCCCAACATTGGCTTATTGCGAGCTATTTCTAGTCGTGGTTCACACACTTTTGCTCAGGCTATTGCCGCCGAATGCCACTTTCCTCTAAATTATCCTCTACAGAATTTAGTAATACACAATAGGATGTTGTTATGAGTTGGTTTCTTGCCGCACTTAAGAAGTATGCAACTTTTGCAGGACGTGCGCGTCGTTGTGAGTATTGGTACTTTGCCCTGTTTTATCTCCTGACTGTTATCGTGGCTGTTGTTATTGATGCCGTGATCGGGATTCCAATTTTCACTGTTGTGACTATGCTCGGTTTGATCATTCCTAGCATCTCAGTCACTGTGCGTCGTCTGCATGACACTGGTCGCTCCGGCTGGTGGTACTGGATTGTTTTGGTGCCTATGGTTGGCGGTATCATCCTGTTAATCTTCATGCTGATTGACAGCGCTGAAGGTGAGAATGATTTCGGTCCAAACCCTAAGGTAGCTACAGCGCCTTAAATTTAATTAGGCACTGAATAAAAGGACGCATTTGCGTCCTTTTTTTTTGTAAATTATTGGCTTTTATCGGCCCCTGTCTTATTTCTATCAAACGTATGCCATCACTACGTCATATCGGCAAAGTATGTTTAGCCGCAGTCAGTTTGCCGTCGATCACTTCCATTTAACTAAGCTTATTTAGGAGGCGTTATGCGTTTAGTGACAGTGGCTTCGGCCCTGCTCCTTGGTTTGGTCTCTATAACCGTAACATGTTGGGCCAATGCAGCTGTTAAGCCACAGATTGAGCCACCTATCGTCAAAGATCCTGATAACCCCATCGTTGTTAACGTGCCGCCGCAGTTCAGCCGCTTAAACGGCAACGTGCAGTTAGGGCCTCGTCCATTCTTTCTGCTGGATGATATGGCGCAGAGTCCATTGAAAGAGAAATTGAAGCGGTGTAAACGGGGTGTTTTTCACCCTTCTAAGTTTTCTATCGGCCACCGTGGTGCACCGATGCAGTTTCCCGAGCACACCCGAGAGTCTTATGTGGCCGCAGCAAAAATGGGAGCGGGGATCGTTGAGTGTGACGTGACCTTTACTCAAGACCGTGAGCTGGTATGTCGCCATTCTCAGTGTGATCTGCATAGCACCACCAATATTCTAGCGACACCGTTAGCCGATAAGTGTGCCGTACCGCCTCTGTTTGATGTTGATGGTAAGCTGGCGAACGCTGCGGATATTCAATGTTGTACCAGTGATATAACGCTTGCCGAGTTTAAATCTCTGCAGGGTAAAATGGATGCTGCCAACCTTGATGCCACCAGTATTGAGGAGTATATGAATGCCACCGCGGATTGGCGTACTGACATTTATACCGGTCCAGGCACGCTTCTAACCCATGCAGAAAGCATTGTATTGTTAGACTCACTGAATGTTGATTTCACTCCTGAGCTTAAGTCTCCCTCAGTGCCAATGCCATTTGAAGGTGATTATACGCAGCAGCAATATGCTTCACAGATGATCAACGAATATGTGGCTGCAGGGATTCATCCTAAGCGAGTCTGGCCACAGTCGTTTAACTACGCCGATGTGATCTATTGGATTAACCAACACAGTGAGTTTAGTCAGCAAGCGGTGCTGCTAGATGGCGTCTACGATACCCATGTTAGTCAAGCTAAGATGCAGCAATGGGTAGATCAGGGTGTGCGCGTGTTGGCACCGCCAATGTGGATGTTGCTTGATGTGAATGCTGAGGGAGCGATTGTACCGTCACAATACGCATTGAACGCGCAAGCCGTGGGGCTCAAGCTCATTACTTGGAAATTGGAGCGTTCGGGGTTGTTGAAAGACAATGGTGGTTGGTATTACCAATCCCTCAATGGTGACACGGGCGGGTTAGATGTGATCCATCGCGATGGCGATACTTTGGAAGTGTTGCACGTGTTGGCGAATGATGTAGGTGTGATAGGTGTCTTTTCTGACTGGCCAGCCACGACAACTTTCTACGCTAATTGTATGGGGAAATAGTGTTTCTCTCTTTGGGAGAGTAACCGCCGTTTTACCGGTTTTACATGGCCCGTGCTAATAGGTGCGGGCTTTATTTATATGCGATTGGTGTTATCTAATCAGTGCACCGCACAGTTAAGAAAAGGCTGAATAGCCTACTCGATAGTTGTCTCGCCTTTTTTGTAACGTTCTCTACCGTGTCGTTACCATGGAAGGGAATAACCACGGTTATTTGGTTTTATGTTGTCGTCAATGCTTAGAGCTGGGGAAAACTGCGAGTCGGCTGATAAGGAAGTGACAGTAGCCTCTTTAAATTAAGGGCGGCATTAGGCTAGATAGGCAGGGGATATTTGCCATTATGTCGGCCGAAATTGGTTCTGCGCTGACTGATACTGGTAACCGGCAGAAGAGAGCTTTGTTATGAGAGCCGCTTCGTTTATATCCATCGCTTGGCATAACCTGGCTAGCGAAGAATAATCATTCCTTAATTTCATATTGATCAAGCTATACAGCAGATCCGGGTCCATCTGTTGAAAATGGCTTATTTGCATTATATCCCCTCTACCGCTGGCAACATCTTGTTCGCTTGCTGACGCTTGATGCGTATCCAGATCTTTTCATGAAAGTAGTAAGCCACAGTGTTTACCGCTGGTTCCACTAAGGCGACTAAGCCGCCGACAATGATGTCACCTGTTAGTAAATAAGCTACGGCAAAAGCCACGCTAAAGTGCATTACAGCAAAAGTGATTGTTTTAATCATTCTTCATTCCTCTTGTTTATTTATGTAAATGATAATTATTATCATTTGGTGTGTCTAGTGGTTTTTATCTATGTCTGTAAGAGGCTGGAGCTATTAAAAAGGGGAGCTTCGAGCTCCCCTGAAAATGAAGAATGAAAAAATATTTGTTTATTCGGCGACGAAAGTCACCTGTGGGCTTGCCATCACGTATTGCTCACCATTGGCCAGTGTGTATTCAATGGTGAATTGATGGACCGGATCAACGCTTGGTGTTTCGATTAAATTTCTGCCGTATATTCGATTAACGCGTCTGCAAAAGAACTGCGTAAACTGTTATTCCAGCAGCAGCTCAATATTGCTCATAGAACTATCTAATAGGAACTTCACTTCTTCAAAGTCTGGTGCGCCCCAACTGGAACTTGCAGGTTGAAAAATTGCCCAGGGCTCTTGTGGGCCGAACATCCCCATGTCTAATTCACCATTTCCATTTTCATCAAGGAAGGTTTTGATGGCGTAGCTCCCTACCGCCACATTCTCAAAGCTGAATCTTATTGAACCGTGTGAACGCTGTGTTTTTGTCGGGGTGAGCTTTAGCTGATGTGATGCTTGGTTCGGTGCGTCAAAGTTGGTTCTATCTACCAGCGCGACATAAATATCACCTGCACCAGCAAACATTACTGTGCCTGACACAATGAATCCATCCGCTAAAGCTGGTTGGCAACAACAGATAGTGGTAGCGAAGAGAAAAGTTAGCCGTTTTTGGTACATGCTATGGGCCCCTTAAGATAAGAAGAATGCCAAGCTGTTCATTGGTGGCAGTGTTATTTAGAGTTTACTCGTAAATGGCGATGTTTAGCAGTAAGTTAGGGGGATTGCGACTACGGTTAGAAAGCAATATTAGTGGCGCGTTTACAAAGTGATTTCTGGGTAGATTTTTATGTTGCCATTGATTGTGGCAAGCTTGGGCGAAAATTCCAGAGCTCATGCCGGCGTTGGGGCAGTGTTCCTACCGCTTTGGTGTGAAATAAATAGAAAATTCAATAGAAGTAGATCTTTCCATGCACGCAGAAACCGCATTGATTACCAATGACGCAACTATCCTAGGGATCCTGGCCGTTATGCTAGGGGGTATTTTTTACACCGCTTACTCTTCTCACCCGTTTTGGCGCAAGTTCTATAAGTATGTGCCGGCCATTTTATTGTGTTATTTCCTACCCTCCTTTTTAAACACCTTTGGCGTGGTGGATGGTCATGATTCTAATCTCTATTTTGTTGCGTCCCGCTATCTGCTTCCTGCTTGTTTGGTATTGCTAACGCTGAGTGTTGATTTAAAAGCGATTGCGAAGCTGGGCAATAAGGCGGTGATTCTGTTTTTGACCGGTACTGTAGGCATCGTCATCGGTGGACCTATTGCCATTCTGCTGGTCTCTGTGTTTGCTCCAGAAGTGCTTGGTGGTAATGGCCCTGATGCCGTATGGCGGGGCATGACAACGGTTGCTGGTAGTTGGATCGGCGGTGGCGCCAATCAGGCAGCAATGAAAGAGGTCTATGATGTCGGCGGCCATATCTTCTCTGTGATGGCTACTGTGGATGTGGTCATGGCCAACATTTGGATGGCCATTCTGCTGCTGATGGCCGGTAATGCAAAGAAAATTGATGCAAGAACCGGTGCTGATACATCGGCTATCGAAGCACTGAAAGAACGGGTAGAAAAGTTCCACGCTGAGCATGGACGGATCCCACATATGAAGGATTTAATGGTGATGATCGCTATCGGCTTTGGTGTGACTGGTATTGGTCATGCGTTAGCCGATGTGTTGGCTCCCTGGTTTGCAGACAATGTCAGTTTTGCCGACCGGCTAAGCCTTAATAAGCACTTTTTCTGGCTGATCATTATCGCCACCACACTGGGGTTGATGCTGTCATTCACTAAAGCTAGAAAACTGGAAGCTGTGGGCGCGTCGAAAGTGGGCTCGGTGATGCTGTATATCTTGATCGCAACCATAGGCTTGCACATGGATATCACCGCTATTGTGGAAACGCCGCTTTATTTCCTGATCGGTGCTATCTGGATGGTCATTCATGCCCTGTTGATGCTGTTAGTGGCGAAGCTGATTAAAGCACCACTGTTCTATATGGCGGTGGGGAGCCAGGCTAATGTCGGTGGTGCCGCTTCTGCGCCAGTTGTTGCCTCGGCGTTTCATCCTGCATTAGCGCCGGTTGGTGTGTTGCTGGCTGTGCTTGGATATGTATTAGGGACTTATATGGCGTGGTTCTGTGGTCAGTTACTGCAGTTGGTTGCGGTTTAATCTCATGCGCTGGGGATAGGTCAACGGGTTTGATTGGCTGATATTTTGCTGTGATATGGCAGCTAGAATGTCATTTATTCACTTTCCGCTAGCAGTTCACTATTTGGCTAAGGAGTGTGCAGGTGGAGCCCCATGGGTATGTTGAGCTAAGCTGGCACGATCAGCTGTTGACGGTTATTGCCAACGAGTCGTTTAATTGTGAGGGCATCGAACAGGGTGTTGCGCAAAGTGTTACGGCGATAGAACACAGGGCATGCGATGAATTTGTCCGGCTTGAGGTGTTGGGCGAGCAAGTCATGACGACGAGGCAAGGGATTGAGCTGATCACAGCACATTACCGCTGGTGCTTGCAGCACGGGGCTAAGGCGATAGCGGTTGTTTCACCCAATGCCAATATGTTTGGTCACCTTTTCGAGTCACTGAGCGTAGAGCCGCGTTTTGGTATTTTTAAAAACCAACAACAGGCTCTTGTCTGGCTCGAGCAACACTTGTCTACGCCGTCAGCTTGAATTGCTTAGCCCTACTTGTTCTTTTTGCTATTAATTCTGTTAGTCTCAGCAGATGATTGTCAGCAACTGCAAGTGTATTCATGAGTGATAAAAATCAACATCCCCCTTCTCCTTTAACCAAAAAACATTACCGTCGACTTGGCTTGCTGGTGACGTTAATTATGGCGGGTGTGATTTGGTTGTTGTTGGATCTTCGCCCCCAGATATCAGTGAATAATGGCGGCGCTAAGCCATTATCTGCAGTGCAGTTTGATTTGTCGCATACCCATATCAGCTTCGGTGAAGTCGCGGCTTTCGACAGCCAAACCATTTACCACCTGCCACTATCTAACGCCGCTGTGGTGAGGTTCTCTTTGCAGTTTGCTGATGGTAGTTCGACGTTGGGGCGCTGTGGCAAACTTGGGGATTGGGCATTGGCCAGCCGAGTGAGTTTAGATATTGACGAATTAGGAGCTGTTCGTTGTGAAGTGCGTTAGATATTGTGCTGCGCCGCTGCTACTTATGCTAATCATGCATGCACCTTCCAGCTATGCGGATTCTGGCTGGTTAGTTGCGGCACCATTGCAAGGGTTGTCCGTTTCCAATAAAGGGCGTTACACCATTGAAATGGAAGTTGAAAAGAACATCAGCGGTTGCAGTAATCCGCGACTGTTCTATATCGACTTCGAAGCGATTGGGGCAGAACAAGCCTATCAACTGTTGCTTCGGAGTATGCTGGCTGAACGTGCGGTGCAACTCTATGTTACCGGACGCTGCGCGTTAAAAGGTGTTGCAGAGGTCAGTGCGGTACGTTTACCGGCAAAACCCTAAGGCGCATTTTTCGCCGGTTACTCGATGGCTAGGCATAAGGGAGCTGCAGTGAGTTTACGTTTATCTGCACCGGCGAGTATCTCTATCAACGTCAGTGCAAACGTCATTGCCGTACCTGGTCCCTGACTGGTAACCAGCCTGTTGTCATGGTCAATGACCACGGGCTGATCAGACATTAAATTCGCTGCTGGTAATTGCGCCTGGAAAGCCGGATGGCAGGTGGCAGACCCCTTGATTAAGCCATGGGAGTGCAGAACCACCGCAGGAGCGGCACAGATAGCGGCGATCCAGCCGTTGCCTTGTTGTTGTGTCAACAGAGTTAAAAGCGGGGCACTGTCGCGTAATAACTCTGCGCCCGGCATGCCGCCAGGCAGTGCGATCATGGCATACCGTTCATCTGTCAGTGTGGATATATGATGATCGGCGACCAGCTTGACGCCTCTCGATGCGCAGATCTCTAAGCCACCATCAGTTGTGCAGCTGGCGACAGTGACATCGATACCTGCGCGTCTTAACAGATCAATCATGGTGACGGCTTCTAGCTCTTCACTGCCGTCTGCGATCGGGACTAACACCTTGATGGTCATAACACATGGCTCCTGTCGACAGAGCTTCAAGCTTTAGCGGTCGCTAGAAGAATGTCAATAACAGGCCGGTGACAGTTGGTGACTATTCTCTACAGTAAGCTGGTACTGTTTTGTCTGCGTTCAAGCCGGCAAAGGGTCTCAAATAACTTGCTGTGGGTAGGAACAGCGATGCCAAAATGGGCCGCCCGAGAGACCACATAACCGGATATTTGATTGTTTTCCGTGGGGCGTCTCGCAGAGATATCTCTATTCATCGAGGAGTAGTTGGCCGCGGTCTTATCTATCACTTGATAAACCGTTTGCTGAATAAACTCAGGACTCAGATCAAGCCCCTCTGCGAGACTTAAGAGGGAGAACTCCTCACACAATGCTTGGATCTGTGGCGCAAAGCGTTGCGAGTTGAGATCGCCATTACGGCATTGATGCAGTGCGGTTAGCGGGTTGATGACACTGTTGATAGCTAATTTTAGCCATAGCTTGTGGTTAATGCTGTCGCTAAATTGACAGGGCGTTAATGCTTGATTGAGCAGCTCGGCGAACGCTGATTCTTGCTCACTGTTACGATCACCATAGCCAAATCCTAGCCAGGTTTCTCCTGCGCCTGTGTGCTTGAGTATGCCGTGCTCTAGCAGGGCACCGTGGCTACTGGTTCCCAACCAGATGGTGCAGTCTGGAAAACGCTTCTTCAACGGTGCCAGGGTACCCATGCCATTGTGTAACAACACAATCGTGGTACTCGGGCCAATCGCTCTGGCATGGGACTGTACCGCATCAACGGCTTGGTATGCCTTGGTCGTGACAAGCAAAATGTCATATAGCTCAGGCAGCTCTGTCGACAGGGCGACTTTCTGCAACCCTTGTGGCGTCATAAAACTAACGGACTCCACTGTGCCTGCGCGGCTTAAGCCCGTCACCTGTGCGCCTAGTTTTGCTAAAGAGCCAGCATAAAGCTGACCAAGCGCACCCATGCCGAGTACGGTGATATGTGGGTTAACTGGCATGGTTGGTCTCCTGCTGGAAAAAATGTCGATAGATTAAGCTGATGATGGCTGCAATCAGATAATAGGTGAGGGCACCAGCCATATCCGCTGCAAAATCCGCAATACTGGCGGTGCGATAAGGAAGATAGCTCTGCACCCATTCAATGAGCAGCCCGTAACTTCCCAACAGCACCAGTTGATAACGGATCTTCAGTAACAGGCCATGGGAGATAAGCAATGCCAGGGCAAAAAAAGCCAGATAATGACTGATTTTATCGTTGGGCATCGAGGCTTGTTTTGGAGGGTCGTTAAATGCCAGAACTGAGATAACAATAACGCAGATAACCAGCGTTATTATGTAGATCCAGCGGTTTTGTAGCAAAGACTTCAACAGAGCCATGGGTCTGATATCGGAAAAATGGTGAACTCAATCAGCATGTTAACAGAGGTGTATCTTGGGGTCACATAATAGTCCCTCATGGCGAAGGTAAATTTAGTTTTTGCACGTTAAACATAAAAAAGGCGCCTATGGTAGGCGCCTAACTGAATCTTACGTAGATAATTACGCTTTTCTACGCTTAAGCATCAAGCATACCAGACCCAGCCCAAGTAAGGCTAACGGCGCAGGCGCAGGCACATTAGTAGTATTCAGATAGTTGTTTATCCAGTCGCTGTAAGCGCCGTAAACGATGCCACCAAAGATGTCACCACCCGCACCATCATAGATTGGAATACCGAACGTGTTGTTTGCCGCTAACAGGTACTTGCCGGTTGCTTCATCATAAATAAATGATGGGCCACCAGAGTCGCCGCCACCAATGTTGGCTTCACCCCAAACCATGTTGTCCCAGTCATTGGCATTTGGCAGTTGTTCGCTACAGATACCGTAGTAGAAGCAATGTGCATCTTCGTCGCCGGTTACGACGCCATCACTGTCACGATCACCGTCGAAGTCGGCGTACCAAACTTCTGCTAAACCTTCGCTATTATCAGGGCCGAAAACGAAATCACCTTCGTCATCGGTTTCAAATAGGTCGACGACGTTTGCGCCGACACGCTTAACATCAAAGTCTGGAGACACGTAATAGCCATCGACGGCATCACCAGAGGTACCGTAGCCGACCATGACAAACTGGTCGTTGGCCATCACAGGGCGATCAAGAAATTCATAAATTGGAATGTCGTCGCCGACAGGCTTGCTCAATTCAATCAGTGCGATGTCATCATTAACACAACCAAACGAACCATCTGGACAGATCCCAAAGCCTTCATAGTCAGGATGGATGGTGGCATTGCGTGCTGAAATAATGCTACCCGCGCGGTCATCACGATATGAACCATCATTATTTAATTGAATGGACAGGTTGTTATTTGGATTGGTGAGATCGATAGCAACGCCTGTGTCAGTCTCGTCGACACAGTGTGCCGCGGTGGCGACATGCCATTTATCGATCATCGCGCCAGTACAGATATAACCACCATCTTCATATTGAATATAGATGCTTACAACACCAGCAAAAGGCGAGCTTGCTACGTTTGGATCAACGCGGTCACCCGGTGAGTCTGGATTAACCGGGTCGTTTGGATTACCCGCTACAACCATGGGAGCAACGTTACTGGAGTGCAGGTTGCTTAGCGGCCCGGCATAGACATGGCCGGAGATCGCGAGTGTCGACGCCGCTACAGCGAGTGCGATTAGCTTTTTCATCTGGATTCCACCTTTTATTTTTTATGTAGTACTACTTCCGTGAATGTTGTAGCTAAGAAAGCCACGTAAGGTGTTAAGCAATATTTAATCCAAGTTATAGCTTTTTGATATAATTGAGTTTTTGCTCTGTTGAACTTTTGGGTTGTAAATAAATGTGACGCACATCTATAACTGACTGTCTAAATTAGTAAAAATTAATTTAATTTGGTTTCGGGATGGTTTATGCGGGTATCTACTTACTTCTACTTCGTATGAAAAGTGAGCGTTTATTGGGTTCTGAGAAAGGTTAGTTGTAGCACGTGGGCATCCGCGCTGGCACGGTGACGGATGGTTTGCTGTTCTTGCTCGATCTTCTCTCTGGTTGCATCCCATAGAGAGAGTTGCTTTTCCGTTAGCAGTTTTCTTAACGTCTCAATTTTAAATTTTGGGTAGATCTCTGCTTCGTCGAACAGTTTGTATACCCAGCTACTATCGTGGCTCCAGGCATCTGAATAGACGGTCAATCCGGCTAGAATTTCATTTAGTTGATAAGCAACATCTTGTATCTCTAGGCCATGCTCATGCAGCGCCTGCCGCGATATTTTGTGTATTTTTTCTGCCTCCTCGGACCAATGCTGCCAGTGTTCTGCTGGCCTGATTAGAAAACAGTGACGCTCATTTGCCGGCATGGCTAAGCCTATCTCTATGGGATAACTGCCTGAGCCAAATCCTGAGGCTTCGACATCGATGATGATAGGCGCTTGTTGATTGTCGGCAGGGCGAACTAGGGTCACGGACGACAGCCCCTTTTAGTTAATTAACAGATAGTGATAGATAAATAGTAGCTGAATCAAACGGCTAGCGGTTGTTAATGATTAAAACTGAGATACAAATCAGCAATCTACTCGGACAGTTTACTGTTGTTTTCCGCATTAACGGGGGCAAGCTGGGTTTGTTTTGTTAGCCAGATAAGTAAAAGTACCGGTAAACCGATCAGCGATGCGATGGTAAAGAACCAAACATACCCCATGTCGTCGACGAGTACCCCAGAAAAGCCAGCGAGAAATTTCGGGAACAACACCATTAATGAGCTGAACAGGGCGTATTGCGTTGCTGAATAGGCGACGTTAGTGAGTGAGGAAAGAAAAGCGATGAACGCTGCTGTGGCGATGCCAGCGCTGATGTTATCTGCTGATATGACAGCCATTAGCCAATAGATGGAAGGGGCTTCACACGCGATATTGGCGCATTCAGGCGTAAGCGCTGCCGCCAGCCAAGCCATGACAGCGAATAGCTGATTAGTGGCGACGACGAGAATTGCACCCAAGGTAAGAATTGGGCGACAACCAAACCGCGTAACCAGTAAGCCGCCTATGCCTGTGCCGATGAGGGTCATGATGACCCCAAACACCTTGGCGACCGATGCGACCTGCTCTTTGCTGTAACCTAAATCGACATAAAACGGGTTGGCCATCACCCCCATAAAGATATCAGAGATACGATAAGTGCCGATTAGCAGGAGTAGCCAGAACGCTTGCCAACGATAACGGCGGAAGAAATCAATAAATGGGCAAAGCAGGGCTCCATAGCACCAGGAGAGCATACGCTGTATCGGCAATGGTAGATGGGCTGTGCGTTCTAATGCGAGGGCTGCATCTTCTTCATCTTTTTCTATGCTGGCCGAGGATTGCACCGGCTCTTGGGAGAGCAGGGTATTCAGCAGACATAGCCCCATGATCCCAGCCATAACGATATAAGCGTGTGACCAGCCGACAGGGTCATAACCTTCGCCCGTTGAAAACCAAGCGGCTAAATAGAGTGCACCGGCACCACTGAGGATCATGGCTAAGCGGTATCCCAGCATATAGGCGGCCGCTAGAGAGCCTTGCTCTTCCTGAGGGGCTATCTCAATTCGGTAGGCATCAATTGCGATGTCCTGTGTCGCTGAAAACCAGGCGACCAGTAGCGTGCAGAGTGCAAAATTCTGCAGTGATAGCGCTGGATCAAGCCAAGCCAATCCAAGTAGCGAAAGTGCGATGGCCGTTTGTGCCAGGCCTATCCATGATCGCCTCCGCCCTAGCAGTCGGTGCAGTAGTGGCAGTTTTAGGCGGTCTACTAATGGTGCCCATAACCACTTCATGCCATAAACCACTAGGATCCAACTGAAGTAACCAATCGCCGAGCGACTGACTTCTGCTTCTCTGAGCCAAAAAGAGAGGGTAGCGAAAACCAGCATGTAAGGCAGGCCGCAGCTAAAACCAAAGATCAGCATATGCAGCATGCTGCGTTGGCCATAGACTGCCACCGCCGCACGCCAACGCGTGAGATTAGCTTTCATTTGCCAGCGCCGTTTTGTAGAAGGAGCAACGGCGGGCGAGGGGCGTGAACTGCTGGTTTGATTCATTTTACTCTTCTGGCAGTAGCGTTGCTTTTTCCAAAATCACCGGCGCAACGGGGACATCGGGCCAGCCAAGCTTATCGCTGTATTCGGTCTGTACACTATTGAATTTCAGTAAAATATCGTGACCTTCAACCACTTCACCAAACACTGTATAGCCCCAGCCGCGTCGGCTAGGATTTAATGAATCATTCTCTGCCAGATTAAAAAAGAATTGGCGGGTTGCAGAATGCGGAGCGTTTTGGCGCGCCATGGCAATGGTGCCTTCACTATTTTTTAGGCCATTGCCTGATTCATTCGCCAGCCTCTTTTTCTCATTTTTGGGCGAATATCTGGTATCTATTCCTCCGCCTTGGGCAACGAAGCCTGGAATGATGCGATGAAATAATGTTTGGTCATAATCGCCGTCCACCACATAGGCGAGAAAGGCATCCACGGTGAGCGGCGCTCTTGTACGATCAAGCTCAATAACGATAGTGCCTAAGGTGGTTTTCATTGCCACTTTGGGAAACGGGTTAGAGGGTTGCAGTTGACCCTTATGTGCCGCTTGTGCTGAACCAATAAACAGGGTCAACAATAGCCAGATAATACGCATGCAAGCCCCCTGTTAATGAACAATATCAGTCGGTTGACGAGCAATGAACTGATGTATCTCACCGTCGTTCACTAGCTCGTTAAGTACTTTGCCGAGCAGTGCGTTTAGCTCTTCTTCTAGCTTTGCCGTATCGGGTTTGATGGCGATGATGGTTTGCCGTTTGCCACGAAACAACTTGGTAAATTGCCCGGTTGATTTTTTGATGTTGACTTCGATTTTTATGTGCGTGTCGATATCGTAGTCAAAGTGCCCCGGTTTAGTGACGTCCACTAATGCGCTGTGCAGTTCAATATTGAACTCAATCGGTGACAATGGGTTCACATCGATGCCATGCTCATTAAAGGCCGCAGCAACTCGTACATTAACCACTTCACTCAGACTATTGTTGCCGGGTACCAGGGTGACTTTTTCACCGCTGCCTTGGATTTTTGCCAGGTACTGTGCCGGGCGCATATCTTCAACTTTGAGTGCGATAGGTTGGGCATCAGGCCAGACATCATCGGCAAAAACAACCGGGGGGCTGATAATAATAGGGCTGTACTGACTGCTACAACCAGCGATGAGTACACCGCAGAATGCGAACAAAAGTGCTTTCAAAGAGAGAGTCTTCAACATTATTTTACCGCTTCCAAAATAACAAACTTCTTATTGCTGGCTAGGGTCTCACAGTTCCCAAACAAACGCTGCAGCTTGATGTGATAAGCGAGATGTTGGTTACCAACGATCATTAGCTTACCACCTCGTTTCAGGACACGCTTCGCATCTCTAAACATCTGCCAGGCGATATCGTCAGTGATCGCGTTGTTCTGATGAAACGGCGGGTTACACACTACCAGATCAGACCGCGCGCCTTCGAAGCCATCTAAGCAGTTGTTTGCTTGGAACTGGCAATGCACCAGCTGTGCAGGCAAGTTCTCTTTGATGGTTTGTTCGGTGGAAGCGAGCGCCATGTAGCTTTCGTCGATGGCGATCAATTTGTCGATTTTGTTTTGTGCTAACAGCATCAGGCTGAGAACACCGTTGCCGCAACCCAGATCGATCACTTCATGGTATTGCTGCTCTTTCGGTAAGTATTGCAGGAAGAATCGTGCACCGATATCCAAATACTGGCGGGCAAATACGTTAGCGTGATTTACCAGGTTATATTCGGTGTTTTCAAGTGGCCACACATTCAGATCTGGCACTTGCAGGTCGGATGTTGGCTCTATCTGGCAATCGACCACTCGACATTTTTTCCATGCCAGAGACGGGTTGGCTGCGCCTAGTTGGTTAAACATGTCGATCACGTTACGGGTTAATGCCTTGGCTTTGGCGGCGGCTAGCATTTTGGTGTGTTCAGTGGCTGTGGCTTTGACCTGTGCCAGTTGTTGCTGCAATAGAGTATGGTTTTTCGGCACCTTCAACAGCACAAGATCAGCGGCTTCTGCGACGTCCTGCAAGCTATCAACGTAGACGACTCTGTCATCGGCTAGCCGATTATCCTGCAAATTGTTACGGCATCCCTGGTGGCTAAGAAAGCTGTCGCCACGATTGATGATATTGTAATCGCTACAGTTTTGCTCCGCGAACCAACTGACTAAGGCGGTCGTTAGCGCGCCGAAGGTGTCGTTGTAAATATGGATAGTCCCTCCCTGTTGCAGCCAACCTCTTTCTCGTAGTTGATTTAAAAGGTATTCGTCGGCTGCATCCCACGCCTGCAGATTTGGATCCTGACTGAACGGGAAGCGTTCGAGGGTCAGTGCTTGGTCGATGAGTTCAACATATCTGTTCATTGGCAGCGGCTGTTTTCGCAGAGGTAGCGGTAAGATGGGGGGATTGTACGTCAGAGATTAAAAAAAGGCACCGCATAAGCGGTGCCAATCGGCCTGTATGGGAAAGGACATACTCAGGCGGCCGATGCCTTTGTCGGTGCTGGCAATGTACTGTTTTGCGGACAGATACGTTGCTCTGTAGATTTGTCGAAGTAGACCGCTTTGTTGCAATCAAACATCAGCTCTATTGGTTGGCCTATCTCTAACGGGTGTTCAGGATCGATACGGCAGCTTATCTCCTGGTCATTGGCCTGTACTTCAACGATAACGTCAGGGCCGGTTGGCTCAGTCACTAACACCTCGAATTGGCCACGGGTCACTTGTTTATCGGTCTGCTTATGGGGCTGTGGGGTGGTGATCTGCTCAGGTCTTAATCCCAATACGACCGACTTGCCGAGGTAGTCGATCATATAGTCTGGCGCAGGTAGCCGTGTGATCTGTTGTTGTGAATTGGCTAACTCAGTGAACAGACCGTTTTCATCCTTCTTGATCAGACAGTCGATAAAGTTCATGGAAGGGGAGCCGATAAAGCCGGCAACAAACATATTGGCGGGGGTTTCGTATACTTGTTTTGGTGTCCCCAGTTGCAGTAGTTCACCATCTTTCATCACGGCGATCCGGTCTGCTAATGTCATCGCTTCGATCTGATCATGGGTAACGTAAACAATGGTAGTGCCTAGGCGTTGGTGTAGCTTCTTCACTTCGGTACGCATCTCTACCCGCAGTTTGGCATCGAGGTTAGAAAGCGGTTCATCAAACAGGTAGATTTTTGGCCGCCGAGAGAGTGCTCGCCCCATGGCCACGCGTTGTTGTTGGCCACCAGAGAGTTGTGACGGCTTGCGGTCAAGCAAGTGGTCAATCTGTAACAGATTGGCGACCCGCTCAACTTCCGCTTCGATCTCGGCTGCTGGCATCTTGCGGATCTCCAGACCAAACTGAATGTTTTGACGGACAGTCATGTTGGGATAGAGGGCGTATGACTGGAACACCATGGCGATATCCCGATCTTTAGGCGCCACGTGGGTGACATCCTGATTATCAATCAAGATCTGGCCACCACTGACCTCCTCCAATCCAGCGATCATATTCATTAAGGTTGATTTGCCACAACCTGAAGGGCCGACGAGGATCAGAAATTCACCGTTGTCGATACTGATATCGATCCCTTTAAGGATCTCCTGGGTTGATTTACCGTAGCGTTTACGTATCTGCTTGATATTTAGCGTTGCCATCTTAAATTCCTAATTCAGTAAGCGCGGTGCGCTTTATCCTTTAACCACACCGGCCGTGAGGCCACGCACGAAGTATTTTCCGGCAAAGAAGTAGACCAGCAGCGTAGGTAACGCAGCAAGGATCGCTGCGGCCATATCCACGTTGTACTCTTTGACGCCAGTGGAGGTGTTGACCAGATTGTTGAGGGCTACCGTCATCGGCTGGGTATCGCCAGCGGAGTACACCACACCAAACAGAAAGTCATTCCAGATCGCGGTGAATTGCCAAATCACGCAAACCATAAAGATCGGCTTGGAGATAGGCAGCAGAATGCGAAAGAAGATAGTAAAGAAACCTGCACCATCGAGTTTTGCTGCTTTAACTAGCTCGTCAGGAATGCTGACGTAATAGTTACGGAAAAACATGGTGGTGAATGCAACACCGTAAATCACATGTACAGTGACTAATCCCGCGGTGGTGTTGGCTAAGCCGACGTAGCCGAGACTTTGCGCCATTGGTAACAAGATCACCTGAAACGGGATAAAGCAACCGAACAGCATCAGACTGAAAAACAGATCTGATCCTCGGAAACGCCATTTGGCCAGCACGTAGCCGTTAAAAGCGCCCATCATGGTTGAGATAAGTACCGCAGGGATCACCATCTGCATCGAGTTCCAGAAGTAGCCCTTGATGCCATCACAGTTGACACCGGTACAAGCACTTCCCCATGCTTTTATCCAGCCGTCGAAGACCCACTCAGTGGGTAACGACATCAGGTTACCGGAACGGATATCAGCCGAGGTTTTGAAAGAGGTTAGTAGCATCACGATTAAGGGCATTAGATAGATCAACGCGAACAGAATAAGGATGCCGTAGATCAACCAGCGACCTGGCTGTAGAGGTTTTTTCATCACCTCGGTGTTTACCGTCGTACTAGTCATGGCGTTGCCCTCTTAGCTCTGAATAGAGGTAGGGCACTAAGATCGCGAGCACCCCTGCCAGCATCATCATTGCCGATGCGGCACCTAAGCCCATTTGGCCACGCGTAAAGGCGTGAGAGTACATAAACAGTGCTGGTAGGTCGGAGCTGTATCCGGGGCCACCAGAAGTCAATGCCGTCACTAGGTCGAAGCTCTTAATCGCAATGTGCGACAACACGATAATGGCGGAGAAAAATACTGGGCGCAGACACGGGAGGACTATTCTGCGATAGATGGTCGGTTTACTTGCGCCATCAATCTGTGCAGCTTTGACAATGGCAGGGTCAATGCCACGCAGCCCAGCTAAAAACAGTGCCATAACGAAACCGGAACTTTGCCACACCGCGGCGATCACCAGCGTGTAGATTGACATCTGAGGGTCGACTAGCCAGTCAAATTGAAAGCTACTCCAGCCCCAATCGTTGAGCATTTTTTCGAGACCCAGGCCTGGGTTAAGGATCCATTTCCAGGCGGTGCCGGTGACGATAAAACTGATTGCCATGGGGTAAAGAAAGATGGTTCTAATGGCACCTTCTTGCTGTATCTGTTGGTCTAGGAGGATGGCAAGAAATATCCCCAAGACTAAACAGATAGCGATAAATAGCAGCCCAAAAATGAGTAAGTTTGTGCTGGAAACCAACCAGCGATCGTTATCCAGTAACTTGATGTATTGTTTAAACCCAACCAGCTTATAACTGGGCAGAAAACTCGAATTGGAGAAGGAGATCAGCGTTGTCCAAGCCATGTAACCATAGATACAAACAATGGTGATCAACATGGTCGGTGCCAGCACCAGTTTCGGTAGCCATTTTTGCAGGCCATCCAAGGAAAAGCGCTTGGACTGTGGCCGGATCACTGGCTCTGATAGCACGTGTGAAGTCGACATCGGGGTTGGGCTCTCTTTAGGCATAATTTGGTTCGAAAAGCGGGCGGCGAAGCGCCCGCTATATCGAATTACATCGCAGATTTAACGGCGCGAACCAGCTTATCAACCGTCTCGGTTGCACTGACTTTGTCGTCGTTAAAGTAATTGGTGACCACGTCGTAGATCGCGCCCTGGATCTGGCTGGTGGTTGCCAATCCATGAGACCAACTGGGCACTAATTTGCCTGAGGTATTCGCGGCTTTGAATGTCGCCATGGAATCGAGTGCGCATTGATCGAAGGCACTCATGTCTTGATCCAGACGCACCGGGATAGACCCTTTATTGAGGTTAAACACCTCTTGGAATTTGGGGCTAAGAATGGTTTTCGCCAGAGCTTGTTGCGCCGCTGCATCATTAGCATCTTTCAGATTAAAGAAAGCGAAGCTATCGATATTGAAAGTAAACATGCCTGCGGTACCTGGGGCGGGTGCGCAGATATAATCGACGCCAGGCTTCTTACCTGCAGCGGCGAATTCACCTTTGGCCCAGTCACCCATGATTTGCATACCGGCTTTTCCTTCGATCACCATGTTGGTAGCGATATTCCAGTCTCGGCCAGGGCTATCTTTATCTATGTACTGCTTAAGTGTGCGGAATTTTTCGAACGTTTCGACCATTTTGACAGAGCCTAGCGCGTCAGGATCATGCATCTTGAACGCTTTCATATAAAGCTCTGCGCCCATGGTTTCTAAAGCGATCGCTTCGAACACAGTCGCGTCTTGCCAAGCTTGGCCACCGTGAGCCAGTGGGATCAGACCGGCCGCTTTAATTTTGTCTGCAGCCACTATGAATTCGTCCCATGTGGTTGGGATCTTGGCGCCAGCTTTTTCAAATACGGCAGGGTTGGCCCATAGCCAGTTCACGCGGTGAACATTGACCGGAACAGCGACATATTTATCATCATATTTCATGACGCTACTGACCACTTTGGGCAGCACCTGCTCCCACTTTTCAGCGCTGGCGGTGCCGTCAAGGGTGGTTAGAAATCCCAGATCAGCCCACTCTTGAATATCGTGTCCTTTGATCTGAGCAGCGGCAGGTGGGTTTCCAGATACAGCGCGGGTTTTTAGTACGGTCATCGCACTTTCACCACCGCCACCGGCGACGGCGAAATCTTTCCAGCCATAGCCCTGTTTTTCCAGCATCTCTTTGAGTACTGCAGCTGATTTAGCTTCACCACCCGATGTCCACCAATGCAGCACTTCCACTTCGCCTTTATCGGCAGCATGGGCTAAGCCGGCGCTGGTTGCTAGCGCGACTGCAGAGATAACAGAGGTCAGAGTCTTGCGTTTCATTAGCCTTTCCTTAGTTTTTATTAGTATGAGTTGTTGCTGTGCTAATCAAAGCGTACTGCAAGCGCCTTGATTAACCCCTGAAAGTGTATGAAGAGAAGCGTTACTGTGCGGTAACAAATGGACAGGTATTGTAACAAGGCTGTTACAATACCTGTATTTGCTAATGTTGCGGTGCTTTTCGGGGTGAAAAATAGACACTGCTTGGTGCCTGTATTTTATAAAAATGTGATCTGTGTACGGGTCGGTATCACGCTGATTTGATTGAGATCATGGTTGTCGGGCTGAAAAACTGACTGATTTTTGCTCGCGCAGTGGTGGCTTTCGTCTAGCCTTTGAATATAGGCAAAGCGAGGGGGTGATAGATGCAACAACCATGGACGTTCTATCTCTACTTGGTATTAAGTGGGTTGCGAGAATGGATCCCGTTACCTTCTCACGGTTATCTGTCGCCTAAGCAGCAGCGTATTTGGTCGCATAAGCGCCGGGTGATTCGGCGAGTCTGGTTGGCGAGTATGGGCGTCGTTCTGTTGCACCCGGCGCTTTACATGTTGCTCGCGGTCAGCTTATTTGCCACCTTTCTGTCGTTTGCGATCATTGACGAATTTCCGGGCTCTTAAGCATCAGGCCAATAATGACGAGTTTATTGCCGCGGTAGGGTCAGCTTCACCAGTAGCCCGCCTTGTGGGTGATTCATCAGGTCCAGGTTGCCACCGTGCGCCCGCACAATGTTGCGCGCAATGCCCATGCCTAAACCACTGCCACTGGCGTTACGGTTGCGGGTGCTATCCAAGCGAACATAAGGTTCAAAGATCTTCTTCTGATCGTAAAGTGATACCCCAGGACCGTAATCACGAAACAGGATATACAGGCGCTGTTCGTAATCGAGTAGGGTGACTTTCACTTTGTCGCCGTATTTAATCGCGTTGTCGATCAAATTGGTTAGACATCGTTTTAGCGCCAGTGGTTTACCACGAAACGGTGCTTTGATTGAGCCACTGATACTCATCGTTTCTGGCTCGGCGAGTTCTTCCTGGATCGATTGCAGCAGCTCCATGATATCCACTGACTCAATATTTTCATGGATATCAGTATCTTTAACGCACTGCAGTGCGCCTTTTACCATCATCTCCAGTTCATCAAGGTTCTTAATAAACTTGTCTGTGTGCTCATCATCATCGAGCAGCTCTGCCCGCAGGCGCAGGCGGGTGATGGGGGTTTTTAGATCATGACTAATGGCAGAAAAAAGCTCCTCCCTGTCGTCTAAGTAACGCTTTAGCTGCTCCTGCATGGCGTTCATTGCCTTTGCCGCTTCAGCAATTTCGGCGGGGCCCGTTTCTTCCAATGGTGGGCGGTGAATGTCCTGCCCAAGCTGTTTTGCTGCGGTAGAAAACCGTTTCAGTGGTGCACTCAACCAGCGCACGATGACCGCGATGGTCAGCAATAAGACGGTGGAAACCACAAGCAGGAACACCAATTGGCTGCGAGGCAGGTATTTGGTTTCCAGCGTCATCAGCGGTTCGGGTAAAAGCGCCGCCATATAGATCCATTCGCCATCATCTAATGGGAACTGCATGACCAAAATGGGAGGGTTATAGGGCTCGAGTACCAGGGTGTGTTGTGCCCAACTCGGGGGAAGGTCGGCTAACAAAGTGTCGTTATTAAGCACGTGAAGGTTGTTCGGTGCGCTGAATTCGACCTTTACGCCAGCGTCTGCGCCAAATTGATGCTGCATTACTCTGGATACCTCGTTTATCACCATATGTTTGCGGCGAGAATCGGGGATTGGGTGAATATCGATAAGCTCGTGATTGAGGGAGACAAAAAACCGTGTGCCGCCCATATTACGTAACTGGTTTAGGACGATGTGGCGATATTCAAAGGGCAGAGAGCGAAAGAAACGTATCGTTGACGCCATCGACAGGGCCAGAGAGTTGGATACATCGGTGAGCGATTCTTCGTCTCTGTGTTCAAACTGAGTACTCCAGATCACTGACACAATCAGTTGTGACATCAGGATCGCGGTCAACAGCATAAGTACCATGCGTGACATCATGGTTCTTGGTGTCAGCCGCTCTGGCCACTTAAGATTCATAGGCTACTTCTGCAGCAAGGACATAGCCTGAACCGCGGATCGTCTTAATTAGTTTCGGTTGTTTACCACTGTCTCTGAGGCGTTGGCGCAAACGGCTGATCTGTACATCGATACTACGATCAAAGGGGGATGCCTCGCGGCCTCGGATCGTATCTGAGATGGTATCCCGATCGAGCACTTCGTTTGGATGTTTGAGAAACAGCTGCAGCAGGTTGAAGTCGGCGCCCGATAACTCCAACACTTCGCCATCCAAGTGGGTTACTTGGCGGGTGGTGATATCCAGTTGCCAATTGGCAAAATTGAGCAAACGAGGTTGCTGCCGTTGTGTGTATCGAACGCGGCGTAACAAGGCTTTGATCCGGGCTAGCAGTTCCCTTGGGCTGAATGGCTTGGCGATATAGTCGTCGGCGCCAATCTCTAAACCGATGACTCTGTCTGTTTCGTCGGACGAAGCGGTGAGCATAATCACTGGCACATCAGATTGCTTGCGCAGGCGCTGACAAAGGGTAAAGCCGTCATCTCCAGGTAGCATAACGTCGAGGATCACCAGATGATGATGTCCCTCTTGATAGGTATTAAACATCTCTATGCCATCGCCTACCGTATCTACGTCATAACCGTTTTTACTGAGATGGGCTGCTAGTAGATCTCGAATTTCAAGATCATCATCAACCACCAGAATTCTGCCTTTATCGGGAGCCGTCATATGTTTGGTAATTTTTATCTGAGTAAAATCCGTTAAAGTGATACCTCTGCCGCCTTTCATTTGCAACTGAGATAAAGGTTTATCTGTGAATTCCTCGGTCGAACGCACGAATTATCCGCAAATTATTCAGTTACCTGATGCAGAAATGCATTTTTATCGCTGTTGGTTGGAAAACCCAGAGGCAAATCGTTTATTGCATCACTTTCAGCAGCGGTTGCGCTGGCAGCAACCGCAGATCCGTATGTTTGGCAAACTTATTAAGATTCCGCGGATGCAGGCTTGGTATGGGGAGGCCGAAGCACGATATCGCTATTCAGGCTTATGGCTGGAACCGATACCTTGGGAGCCTGAGTTGTTAGCGCTTCAGCAGCGGCTGAGAGTCGATACCGGCAGCTGTTTTAATGCGGTGTTAGCGAATTGGTACAGGAACGGAAACGACAGTATGGGTTGGCATAGCGATGATGAACCTGAACTTGGCGTGGAACCGGCTATTGCATCGATTAATTTGGGCGCGAGCCGTCGTTTTCAGATGCGCCATCGCAACGGTGCTTATAAGTTTGAATTAGAGCTAAGTCACGGCAGTTTGTTGTTGATGACCGGTTCGACGCAGCACCATTGGCAGCATGCCATTCCGAAACAGAAAAAAGTAACTGATCCTCGTATTAATCTAACTTTTCGTTCTATACGTGGTGATGAAAACCATGGAAAATAGCAGGGGTCATCTCTCTGATGCGCCATAGCCGCATTAAGATAATCGCACTTACTGCACAAGGAATAGATTATGTCGGTGCAAAATACGATAGAAAAAAAATTACTGCAGAGATTTGCCCCTGTGCACTTGGAGGTGATTAATGAAAGTGGCAATCATAATGTCCCTGCAGGGGCAGAATCTCACTTTAAAGTCGTTATTGTCTCTGCGCAGTTTGAGGGCAATCGGCTGTTAGCTCGCCACCGCTCAGTCAATGAAACTCTGGCTCAGGAGCTCAACGGGCAGATACATGCATTAGCCATGCACACCTATACGCAAAGTGAGTGGGAATCTAATTTCGGTGATATTCCTAACTCTCCTAAATGCATGGGTGGCAGTAGTACGGCTTAGGTATAAAAGGTGAGTGTTTACTTTTCTCTGCGACCTGGTTAGACCTCTATCTGTTTCAAAATCTTTAAATATTTGTTATCAATGCCTGCACTTATGTAACATGTGTGGGCAACTTCTTGCAGCCATCCTATGCTCCTTCGCCATCAGCACTGTTTAGTGCGCTGAATAATATTCGCCGTATTATCGATCGTGGTATCCGTTACGCTGGCGATTTAGTGGCTTGGTGCGGCGGCATCATGATGTTACTGATTATGCTGATCGTGGTGTTGCGCTACCTGTTTAATCTGGGGTGGATCGCCCTGCAAGAGAGCGTCATGTATCTACATGCTACCGCTATCTGTTTCGGCGCGGCTTATACCTTGCAACAGGATAAGCATGTGCGCGTGGATATCTTTTATCGCCGCTTCAACGCGCGGCAGCGAGCCTGGTTGAGTATTGGCGGCACCCTTTGCTTGCTCATGCCGATGTGCAGCATGATCTTTTCCGTTAGCTGGCCCTATGTGATGGATAGCTGGCTTCACCATGAAAGCTCGCAAGAAACTGGCGGGTTATCGGGGCTTTATCTGTTTAAATCTTTGCTATTAGTGTTGCCAACCTTGTTATACCTGCAAGGCGTTTCCTGGATCATTTCCGCGCTGGAATGTTTGTTTGGGCCGTCGCAGGGGAGAGCGCAATGATCGCTTACCTTCCCGCCTTACTGTTTGCTTTTCTTTGTTGTGTCTTAATGCTTGGCTATCCCGTCGCTTTTTCTCTCGCGGGATCGGCGTTGATATTTGCTTATATAGGCGCCTGGTTTGGCGTCATTGATGCCAGCTTTTTGTGGCTTCTGCCGAATCGGCTGTTTGGCATTTTGAATAATCAGACGTTATTGGCAGTGCCCTTATTTGTATATATGGGGGTGATGTTAGAGAAGTCGCAATTGGCCGAGCAGCTCTTAGCGGCGATGAATCACCTGCTTAAACATGTCAACGGCGGGTTGGGTATGGCTGTCGTATTGGTTGGTATGTTGCTGGCGGCCAGTACCGGTATTGTTGGGGCTACTGTGGTAACCCTCGCCGTCCTTGCGTTACCAGGGATGCTAAATCGCGGTTATGGCCCCGCGCGTGCTGCTGGGATTGTGGCTGCAACCGGAACCTTGGGTCAGATCTTGCCACCGTCGATAGCCTTAGTGTTACTTGGCGACATGCTGTCATCTGCTTACCAGCAGGCACAATTAAAGCTAGGAGTGTTTAGCCCTAAAACAGTATCCGTTGGTGAGTTGTTTGCTGGCGCGCTGGTACCGGGTTTGATTCTGGTACTGTTGTATTTGGCGTATGTGCTTTTTGTGCCATGTAAGCAGGAGGCTCAAGAGGATCTCGAGCAACAGGAAACTGACAAGGTACTGGATTTAGCGACAGGTGCGGCGCTTGGTTGGCTTCTGTTCCGAGCTTTGGTGCCCACACTGTCACTGATTTTTGTGGTGTTAGGGTCAATATTGTTTGGCTTTGCAACACCGACAGAAGCTGCCGCCGTTGGCGCCTTTGGCGCTACCGTGTTAGCCGCGGTGCAGGGGCGATTAAATCTACATACCCTAAGAGAGGTGGGGCGCAGTAGTCTGCATGTCACCTCCATGGTGTTTATGATATTGATCGGTGCAGCCCTTTTTTCATTGGTGTTTTACGCCTTGGGTGGTGAAACCCTAGTTCATCAATGGTTCCACTCTTTGCCCGGTGGCCCGATAGCCGCCATGGCAGTGGTGATGTTGCTGATCTTCTTACTCGGTTTCATTCTCGATTTCATTGAGATCACATTTGTTGTTGTGCCGATCGTGGGTCCTGTGTTGTTGGCAATGGGGATTGATCCCGTTTGGCTCGGAGTGATGATAGCGGTGAATTTGCAAACATCGTTTCTAACCCCGCCCTTCGGTTTTGCTCTTTTTTACCTCCGTGGCGCGGCCCCTGACAGCATCAAGACATCTGATATCTATCGCGGGGTGGTGCCATTCATCGGCTTGCAGTTGTTGATGTTACTGCTGTTGGCTTGTTGGCCAGCTTTAGCGACTTGGCTCCCTAGTGTTCTTTACTCTTAATTTGAGGCAATTCATGACATCTCGCTGGTTGATTTCTGTGACAGCTTTTTCTCTGTTGTTAAGTGGCTGTTTTCCGCCCAGTTCACAGCAGCACCTTGTTGCTCGCGAGAGTGATGACGGGACTGTGGTTGCGGCAACCCAATATGAATGGAAGTTGGTGACATCCTGGCCAAAGAACTTTCCGGGTTTAGGTATGGCACCGGAGAAATTTGCTGTGCTGGTGAATGAGATGAGCCAAGGGCGTTTGCAAGTGACTGTGTACGGAGCTAATCAGCTAGTGCCGGGCTTTCAAGTGTTTGATGCGGTCTCTTCTGGCAGTGTCGAGATGGGGCACAGCGCCGCTTATTATTGGAAGGGTAAGGTACCCGCAGCGCAGTTTTTTACCAGCATACCATTTGGTCTTACAGCCCAAGAGATGAATGGCTATCTCCATCATGGTGGTGGATTGGCGTTATGGGAGGAGCTATATGCGCCGTTTGATTTACTGCCTATGGCCGGCGGGAATACGGGTGTGCAGATGGGGGGCTGGTTTAACAAAGAGATCAACAGTGTTGATGATCTGAAAGGGTTAAAGATGCGCCTGCCAGGCATTGGCGGTGAGGTATTGCAGCGACTAGGCGGCGTGCCGGTTAGCTTGCCTGGTGGAGAGCTGTTTACTGCTCTGCAGACGGGCGCTATTGATGCCACCGAGTGGGTCGGCCCGTCGAATGATCTCGCATTTGGCTTTAATGAAGCTGCTGAATATTATTACTATCCGGGTTGGCATGAGCCGGGATCGAGCCTGGAGTTTTTGATTAATAAAGCAGCTTTCGATGCCTTACCTAATGATCTACAGGTGATCGTTCGCGCAGCGGCTCGTGTTGTGAATCACGATATGCTGGATGAATATACCGTCAGAAATATCATTGCGTTGCAAACGTTGCAGGAAAAAGGCGTAAAGATCCGTCGATTTCCTGACGAAGTGCTGAATGCACTACAACAAGTCACTGATCAGGTGATGGCTGAACAGGCAGCTGCCGACGCTGATATAGCACGTATCTATACTCACTTTCAGCACTACACTCAAGGCGTTCGTGCTTACCACGCAATTACCGAGAAGGCCTATTTAGAAGTCCACTATCCATAGGTTTATATGCGTTAATGATTTGAAAGTGAGCAGGCGATGGTTTTTTTATCGCTAAATATCCCAATTTCTTGCTGGATACTTTTTAACCAATTGTTTTCTCGTCTAAACTCTGCAGTTAATCACCAATTCGCCATAGCTTGCGGTGTATGAATGATGTTAAAATCCGCCGGATTTACTGTTTGCCATGTGCAAGCCGACAGGATCTGGGTAGGTTTTCCTACCTTGTCTGTGGTGGGTGCAGGCAGGTAGTTCTATACGCTCAGTTATAAATCCCGTTAAACTTTAGTGTGTTAAGGCTATGATAAAAATTAAAAAAGGACTAAATGTTCCTATAGCCGGCGTTCCTTCGCAGGAAATCCATGACGGTCCTGGTATTACCAGGGTCGCCGTGCTCGGGGAGGAGTACGTCGGTATGCGTCCTACTATGCGTGTTCGCGTTGGCGATCAGGTAAAGAAAGGCGATGCTCTGTTTGAAGATAAAAAGAACCCAGGTGTAATCTTTACCGCCCCGGCAACGGGTGAAGTGGTAGAGGTGAACCGGGGAGCGCAACGTGTGCTGCAATCCGTCGTGATCCGAGTCGAAGGTGATGAAGCGGTGCAGTTTGCCAGTTATCCTGTCAATGATTTGGCCACCCTGGCGCGTGACAAAGTGGTCGAAAACCTGGTTCAATCAGGTCTTTGGACGGCACTACGTACGCGTCCGTTTAGTAAGGCTCCTGCCATAGATAGTGCACCTCGCTCTATTTTTGTCACCGCCATAGACACTAATCCGCTGGCAGCTGATCCCAGTTTGGTGATCGCTGAAGCCGCTGATGATTTCGCTAACGGGTTAAAAGTGCTCAGCCGCCTTACTGAAGGTAAGCTGTTCCTTTGTAAGAAATCTGATGCATCTATCCCCGCAGTGGATGTTGAGCGTTTAGAACAGCATGATTTTGCTGGACCACATCCTGCGGGACTCGTGGGTACGCATATCCACATGCTAGATCCTGTTGGCCCAACTAAGATGGTTTGGCATATTGGCTATCAAGATGTGATTGCGATTGGTCAGTTATTTACCAGCGGAGAGCTCCCTGTTGACCGAGTGGTCGCCTTGGCTGGTCCGCAGGCAAAACAGCCTCGTTTGGTGCGCACACGTATGGGTGCCGCGATGGATGAGCTCGTTGCTGGCGAAACCAAAGAGGGTTACAACCGCGTTATATCTGGCTCTGTGCTAAGTGGCACTCATGCCCACGGCCCACAAGGTTACTTGGGACGTTTCCACAACCAAGTCACAATCTTGCTTGAAGGCTACGAAAAAGAGTTTATCGGCTGGTTACTGCCGGGCTCTGATAAGTTCTCGCTCACTCGCGCGTTTCTTGGCCATTTAGCGCCGAAGAAGCTGTTTAATTTCACCACCTCTACTGGAGGAAGTGATCGCGCCATGGTGCCAATCGGTAACTATGAGAGAGTGATGCCGCTAGATATCCTTCCAACACTGTTGTTACGAGATCTGATCTCCGGCGATACAGACAGTGCCCAGCAGTTAGGCTGCTTAGAGTTGGATGAAGAAGATCTGGCGCTTTGTACTGTGGTTTGTCCTGGTAAGTATGAGTACGGCTCAATCTTACGTGAGTGTCTGACCACCATTGAGCGGGAGGGCTGATCTGATGGGCCTTAAGAGTTTCTTCGAAAGTATCGAACCGTCGTTTGAGAAAGGCGGCAAGTATGAGAAGTATTACGCCCTGTTTGAAGCGGCGTATACCATCTTTTATACACCAGGTCTGGTGACCAAAAAGAACACCCATGTTCGTGACAATATTGATTTGAAGCGAATGATGATCACGGTTTACTTGGCACTTTGGCCAGCGCTGTTTTACGGCATGTTTAATATTGGCGACCAAGCCTCTGCGGCACTGGCTGCCGGTTACGCGTTGCCTGACTCTTGGCAAGTGGGCATTTTCCACATGTTGGGTGGCGATTTAGGCGCTGCTGCAGGTTGGGGCAGCAAGATGCTGTATGGCGCTTGTTATTTCCTACCTATTTATGCTGTCGCTTTTGGTGTTGGTGGCTTCTGGGAAGTTTTGTTTGCCAGTATCCGTAAACACGAAATTAACGAAGGGTTCTTCGTTACTTCTATCTTATTTGCGTTGATCGTTCCGCCTAGCTTGCCACTCTGGCAGGCAGCCTTAGGTATCACCTTTGGTGTGGTGATTGCGAAAGAGGTGTTTGGTGGTACCGGTCGCAACTTCCTCAACCCAGCGTTAGCTGGTCGAGCGTTTTTATTCTTTGCTTATCCGGCGCAGATATCTGGCGATGCGGTTTGGACCGCTGTTGATGGTTTTTCTGGTGCAACCGCCCTTAGCCAGTGGGCTGCTGGTGGTCAGGAAGCGTTGCAACATGTAACCACGGGAGAAGCGTTGACCTGGTTGGATGCTTTCTTCGGTAACCTTCAGGGCTCTATTGGTGAAGTATCAACAGCCATGCTACTGATTGGTGGCGCCATTATCATCTATGCTCGCATTGCTTCTTGGCGCATTGTCGGCGGTGTCATGATAGGCATGGTCGCAACGGCTTACCTGTTCAATTTCATCGGCAGTGAAAGCAACCCTTTATTTAACATGCCTTGGTACTGGCACTTGGTTGTTGGCGGATTTGCTATCGGTATGCTGTTTATGGCGACCGATCCTGTATCGGCTTCATTCACTAATCAGGGGCGCTGGGCATACGGCATCTTGATTGGTGTGATGGTGGTGATGATCCGCGTGGTCAATCCTGCTTTCCCTGAAGGTATGATGCTGGCGATTTTGTTCGCTAACCTGTTCGCTCCTTTGTTCGACCACTTTGTGGTGCAGGCAAATATCAAACGGAGGCTTGCGCGTAATGTCTAAAGGTAACGATTCCATTGGCAAAACGTTGTTTGTCGTTATTGCTTTGTGTTTGGTCTGTAGTTTGGTGGTGTCGACTGCTGCGGTAGGTTTAAAGCCTAAGCAGGAAGAGAATCGAGCACTGGACAAACAGCGCAATATTTTACGTGCTGCGGGCTTGTTGACTCCAGGTGCAAATGTCGGCGAGGTATTTGCTCGCTCCATCGAAGCTCGTGTCATCAACCTCGATACCGGTGAGTATCTGTCTGATATCGATGGCAACAGCTTTGATCAACGTAAAGCAGCTAAAGATCCTACTGCTAGCATCAAGCTGACAGCTGAGGATGACCTTGCGTCGATCCGGCGTCGTGCCAATGATGCCAGTGTTTACTTAGCCAAGAATGAACAAGGTGAAGTAACGTCGGTGATATTACCTGTTCATGGTTATGGCTTATGGTCGACTATGTATGCGTTTGTCGCTATCGCCCCTGACGCTAATACCATTGAATCTCTGGTTTATTACGATCATGGTGAAACTCCAGGCTTGGGTGGCGAAATTGAGAACCCTGCTTGGGCTGGTCAATGGCAAGGTAAAAAGTTGTTTGACGACCAATGGCAACCGGCGATCAAGATCGTTAAAGGCGGCGCTGCCCCAGGTAGCGAATATCAGGTAGACGGTCTGTCTGGTGCAACCTTAACCAGCAACGGCGTCCAGCACACATTTGATTTTTGGTTGGGTCAAAAAGGCTTCGGTCCTTATCTGGCCAAGCTTCGTCAAGGAGGCCTGAACAATGGCTAACGTTAAAGAGATGAAGCAGGTTCTGTTTGGTCCTGTCTTTGCTAATAACCCGATTGCATTGCAAGTATTGGGTGTTTGCTCCGCCTTAGCGGTGACCAGTAAGCTGGAAACTGCGCTTATTATGTCTCTGGCATTGACTGCGGTAACTGCATTCTCCAACTTGTTTGTATCCGTTATTCGGAATCACATTCCATCAAGTGTGCGGATCATCGTACAGATGACCATCATTGCTTCACTGGTGATTGTTGTTGACCAAATTCTCAAGGCATATGCTTATGATGTGGCGAAACAGTTATCGGTGTTTGTTGGTTTGATCATCACCAACTGTATTGTGATGGGACGTGCTGAAGCCTACGCCATGAAGAGTCCGCCATTGATGAGCTTCCTTGATGGTATCGGTAATGGTTTGGGGTACTCCTTCATTTTGATTGCCGTTGGTGGGGTCCGTGAATTGCTGGGCTCCGGTAGCTTGTTGGGCTTTGAGATCATGCCGTTAATCAACAATGGTGGCTGGTATCAGGCGAACGGTTTATTACTGTTGCCACCTTCCGCGTTCTTCATTATCGGTTTGATCATCTGGGCTATCCGGGTATTCAAACCTGAACAGGTCGAAGCGAAGGACTGAGGTAAGCAAAATGGAACATTATATTAGTTTAATGGTTCGTGCCGTATTCGTTGAAAATATGGCACTCGCATTCTTCTTGGGAATGTGTACTTTCCTCGCCGTCTCGAAAAAGGTGAAAACTTCATTGGGCCTTGGCGTGGCAGTGATTGTGGTGCTGACCATCGCAGTTCCTGTAAATAATCTGATTTATAACTTTGTGTTGGCTGAAGGGGCGCTCGCATGGGCTGGTCTACCTGAAGCAGACTTGAGCTTTTTGGGTTTTATCACCTATATCGGTGTGATTGCAGCCCTGGTTCAGATCTTGGAGATGTTGCTGGATAAATACTTCCCGCCACTCTACAACGCACTAGGGATCTTCCTGCCGTTGATTACTGTGAACTGTGCCATTTTTGGTGGCGTGATGTTCATGGTAGAGCGCGATTACAACTTCACTGAATCTGTGGTTTACGGCTTCGGTAGTGGTGTAGGTTGGGCGCTGGCTATTACTGCGCTTGCTGGCATTCGTGAAAAAATGAAGTATTCGGACGTACCCGATGGGTTACGTGGGTTGGGGATCACCTTTATCACTGTTGGCTTGATGGCGTTGGGCTTTATGTCCTTCTCTGGTGTTCAACTCTAAGTCACATAGCGTGACGGTGATAAGTTACTAAGGAAAAGACGATGGAAATTGTTCTTGGCGTAAGTATGTTCACGCTAATCGTCTTGGCGCTGGTGTTTGTGATCCTGTTTGCCAAGTCGAAACTGGTTAGTTCTGGGGATGTGGTCATCTCCATTAATGACGACCCAGATAAAAGTATTACCGCTGCCGCTGGCGGCAAGTTGCTCAATGTGCTGGCTGATTCCGGCATCTTCATCTCATCTGCTTGTGGTGGTGGTGGCTCATGTGGTCAGTGCCGAGTGGATATTCATGATGGTGGTGGAGATATCTTGCCAACAGAGCTTGACCATATCACTAAGCGGGAAGCCAAACATGGTTGTCGTTTGGCTTGTCAGGTCAATGTGAAGCAGGACATGAAGATTGAGCTGGAAGAGGAAGTTTTCGGTATTAAGAAGTGGGAGTGCGAGGTTATCTCTAATGATAACAAAGCGACTTTCATTAAAGAGCTGAAGCTAAAAATTCCTGATGGTGAAAGCGTACCTTTCCGTGCCGGTGGTTATATTCAGATCGAAGCCCCTGCACACCACGTGAAGTACAAAGACTTCGAAGTGGATGAAGAGTATCGTGGTGACTGGGAGCGTTTTGGCTTCTTCAACCTCGAATCTAAGGTTGATGAAGAGACCATCCGCGCCTATTCAATGGCGAACTATCCGGAAGAGTTTGGCATCATTATGCTAAACGTGCGTATTGCTACGCCACCGCCAAATAACCCAAGTGCGCCGTGCGGTAAGATGTCATCATTCATCTTTAACTTGAAAGCGGGTGATAAGGTCACTATTTCAGGTCCATTTGGTGAGTTCTTCGCTAAAGAGACTGAGAACGAAATGGTATTTGTTGGTGGTGGTGCGGGTATGGCACCTATGCGCAGCCATATCTTCGATCAGCTACGTCGCCTTGATTCAAAGCGCAAGATGAGCTTCTGGTATGGTGCTCGCTCTAAGCGCGAAATGTTCTATGTGGAAGATTTCGATATGCTGCAGAAAGAGCATCCGAATTTCCAGTGGCATGTCGCTCTGTCAGATCCGCAGCCTGAAGATAATTGGGATGGGTATACAGGTTTTATTCATAACGTATTGTTTGAAAATTACCTGCGAGACCATGAAGCCCCTGAAGATTGTGAGTATTACATGTGTGGTCCTCCAGTGATGAATGCTGCTGTGATTAACATGCTCAAAGATCTGGGTGTTGAGGATGAAAATATCCTGCTTGATGATTTTGGTGGTTAAATAGGAATGCCTATTCAATCACTAACAAAATGGCTGGCCCTGTTTGGGCTGGCCTTTTTTATCTCAGCTTGCGGTCCAAGTCATACGCCACCTGAAGCGGTGCGTTTGGCTGGCAGTACCATGGGCACCTTTTACCACATCACTTTGGTCGTGGATAACCCGCTCCAGGATACCGCTGCGTTACAGAAGCAGATCGATCAGCGCCTTGAGTTAGTTAACGATCAGATGTCGACCTATCGGCAAGACTCTGAGCTGAGTCGATTCAATCAGTACCGGGGACTCCAGCCATTCACTGTATCTGCAGCCACAAGCGAGGTGGTGAAGGAAGCATTGCGCCTTGGTGAACAGACCAAGGGAGCGCTAGACGTCACCATTGGTCCGTTGGTCAATCTGTGGGGGTTTGGCCCCCAGGCCAGACCCGAAGAGACGCCAACTGCTGCTGAAATCGCAGAGGCGAAAGCGCGAATGGGTTATCAGCAGTTAACCGTGACCGCAGCACTCTCACTGCAAAAATCGGCAGTGGATCTCTATGTTGATCTATCCGCTATCGCTAAAGGCTATGGTGTGGATAGCGTTGCTGACCTGCTTGATAGCTTGGGTTATAGAAACTACTTGGTTGAGGTGGGTGGCGAGTTACGTACCCGTGGCCATAATCTGCAAGGTAACAAGTGGCGTATTGCCGTTGAAAAGCCTGATACCCAGTCACGTATGGTACAACGTATCATCGAGCCGGGTGATAATGCGGTTGCTACGTCTGGTGACTATCGAAACTATTTTGAAGACGGTGGTATCCGTTATTCTCATACCATCGATCCCGAAACTGGCCACCCGATTAATCATCGTTTGGTCTCGGCGACAGTGATCGCTTCAAGTTGTATGACCGCAGATGGGTTGGCTACGGCTTTGATGGTGATGGGGCCAGAAAAAGGTCGTTTGTTTGCCGAGCAGCATCAGTTACCCGTATTGATGATCGTAAAGACGGATGATGGCTTTGTGGAGTACACTAGCCCAAATTTTGAGCAGTACTTGGCGTCCCAAGGATCTTAGTATTATGACTGTGTTTTTACTTACCTTTGGCTTGTTATTAACCGTTGTTGCAGCAATGGCCATTGGTTACCTATTGCAACGTAAGAAGATCGCTGGCAGTTGTGGTGGTATCGCAGCTTTGGGGATGGATAAAGTCTGTGATTGCCCTGAGCCCTGTGAGAAGCGCAGGAAGCGGGAAGCGAAAGAGGAACGACGTCGCGAAATGCTCGAGAAGCACCGGATTATCTAATAGCGATTAATAGCTGTTCGATTAAAGCACCTGCGGGTGCTTTTTTATTTTTAATAGTTTTTATATTGCGCACTGGAGTAAACCTAGACTAACCATTATACTGTTTTTATATACAGTGCTCAGTGTTTAAATGAGATGGCGAAGTCAACACTGCAAAGAAAGATCATTCATATCGATATGGATTGTTTTTATGCCGCCGTTGAGATGCGAGATAATCCGCAATGGCGAGATAAGCCGATAGCGGTTGGTGGTCAATCTGATCGCCGAGGGGTGATCGCCACTTGTAACTATAGCGCCCGTCGCTTTGGTGTGCGCTCTGCGATGGCCACGGCGACGGCATTACGTCAGTGTCCTAATCTGATTCTGGTAAAGCCTCGTTTTGATGCCTATAAGTCGGTTTCCCGGCATATCCAGAGTATCTTTCAACGTTATACCAACCTTATCGAGCCTTTATCTCTGGATGAGGCTTATTTAGATGTGACTCATTGCCAAGCACACCATGGCAGTGCGACGCTGATTGCTGAAGCTATCCGCACTGAGATCGTCAATGAAACGGGGTTAACAGCCTCGGCCGGAGTTGCTCCTAATAAATTTATTGCCAAAATAGCCAGCGACGAGAACAAGCCCAATGGCATCTGTATTGTTCCACCTGATGGGGTGGAGGCGTTTGTTGCAGCGTTGCCGTTGCGCAAGATCCCTGGAGTCGGGCCGGTAACCGAGCAACGGTTGGCAGATATGGGGTTGAGAACCACGGCGGATTGTCGAGAAAAAAGCGTGGATGAAATAGTGCAGCTAGTCGGTCGATTTGGCGAAGCTTTATGGCAAAGAAGCTTTGGTATAGATAACCGTCCGGTGGATGGAACTCATGTGCGTCGCTCAGTCGGTGTCGAAACAACATTGAGTAAAGATATATCTACTTTTCAACAGTGTCAGGAGGTTGCAGCTAATCTGCTACCTGAACTGCTACAACGCTTAGATAAACATGATCCCAAACGCCAGATCCATAAACAGGGTGTGAAGCTAAAGTTTGATGACTTTCAACAAACCACGGTTGAACAAACCACGTCGCAAGTGAGACAGAGCTTGTATCTTGATCTACTGAAGAAGGCTTATGCACGGGCTGAAGGCAGAGGGATCCGTTTAGTGGGGCTCAATATTGGTTTACCGGAAGTGAAAGAAGGTGCCAAACAGTTACAGTTTGAGTGGTGATGCCGGTGGCTTTGTATGCCTTAACTATTAATAGGGCTGGGAATAATCCAAGCCCTATTTGTGTGCCTTAGGGAGCAGAGGTTAGGCCGCAGGGATCGCTGCGAGTACACCTTTGAGCAGTGTCCAATAGTCATCAACACTGGCTATTTCTACTTTCTCATCTGGCGAGTGAGGGAAGCGAATAGTTGGTCCAATGGATACCATATCCCAATCAGGGTAAGCCGCTTTAAACAGGCCGCATTCGAGACCTGCGTGGATCACCATAATGTTTGGCAGTTTGCCAAATAGCGCTTGGTAGGTTTCACGTACCGTGGTCATGGCAATAGAGTTGGTATCCGGCTCCCATCCAGGGTAAGCACCATCAAAACTAACGCTGGCACCGCTGAGTTCGGCGATTGCTGCGTGTTGCTCAGCAATTTGCTGGCGGCCAGTATCGTTAAGCGAACGTATTAGGCATTGCACAGAGACCGTATCTGCCTCTGTCCGAACAACGCCTAGGTTGGTTGAGGTTTCTACCACGCCTTCAATGCTATCACTCATACGAACCACGCCATGGGGCAGCGCGCAAAGTAAATTTATCAGTTGTTGGCTACTGGTCTGAGACAGTGGCACAGTGTCGCTGCTCACCCGGCTGACGGCGAGGCTCATGGTCGGCTCTTTTACTGATAACAGCTGTTGATGCTGACTGAAAAAAGCCTCTGCTTTAACTTGTATCTCATCCTGCTCTGTAGCGAACACCCACAGTTCACAATCTGCTTCACGGGCGATGGCGTTGCGCAGGCTACCACCGCTAAAGTTGCTCACCTGCAGCGTGTGCTGTTGGCCTATATGTCGAAGCAGTTGTGCCATTAGTTGGTTTGCTGTACCGCGACCAAGGTGGATATCACAACCTGAGTGGCCGCCTTTGAGCCCTCGCAGCTCAAACTTCATTGCTGCCATCTGGCCTGATGCAACTTCCCGCTCTATCGGTAAATTGAAGTTGGCATCAACACCGCCAGCGCAGCCCATATAGACTTCACCGTTTTGCTCTGAATCGGTGTTGATCAGGATTTTGCCGTTAAACCAGCCTGGTTGCAGGTTAAAGGCGCCCGTCATGCCGGCTTCTTCATCAATCGTTAGCAGCACTTCGAGTGGGCCATGGGGAACATCGTCACTGTCCAGTATGGCCAGGGCAGAAGCCATACCTATGCCATTGTCCGCACCTAACGTGGTGCCATCGGCAGTGACCCATTCGCCATCAATGTAAGGGCGGATCGGATCCGTGACAAAGTCATGGGTACTGTCACTATTTTTTTGTGGCACCATATCCAGGTGAGCCTGCATCACCACGCCTGCTCGATTTTCCATGCCTGCTGTGGCGGGTTTAGATATCTTTAAGTTGCCTGTGGCATCTTCATCTACTGCCAAGCCTTTCTCTCTTGCCCAATGCTGGATCCAGAGTGACAATTGTTGTTCATGTTTTGATGGGTGGGGAATAGCGCAAATCTGTGAGAAAAAATGCCAAACAGGCCCGGCATTGCTGGTTTCTAATTGTTTCACTGGAGGCTCCTAACTGGCTCTCTGTGTGCCATTTAGATCGATTCTACGTAACCCTTGATCATTGAACCAGAGGGATGAGCCATCTCTGTGGTTAAGAGGGTGTTTACTTTGGTGAACACCCATCGCTTGTTGGCTTACTTTGCTAGTGTTTATTTGGGTCTGCGTGGGTGGCTTTTGGTTGGCTATGCTTTGTTTTATCGTTAAGCAAAAGGGAGCATCTTTTGGCCTTTGTTGACACATGTCAAGCGTGCCTATTGAAGCTCACGGCTAGATCGCGATAATGGCGCACCATCAGCGATGTGTTTTATTACGCTCGCGAAACATTCGATCCTCATCTATATCTAAATCTACACGTTTGGATCGCACATATTAAAACGAATAACAAACCTGACAGCCTCCGGTTGCCGGGATTTTTTTATAACTTAAAGACAGAACAGGAAGCAGACGATGCTGGAGAAGTTGTTCCAACTTAAGGCCCACAAGACCAGTGTGAAAACTGAGGTGGTTGCCGGAATTACGACGTTCCTGACAATGGCATACATTGTTTTTGTGAACCCTAATATTTTGGAACTGGCTGGCATGGACAAGGGAGCGGTGTTTGTTGCTACCTGTCTCGCCGCTGCCATTGGTTGTTTCATCATGGGCTTGTTGGCTAATTATCCTATCGCACAGGCGCCTGGCATGGGGTTGAATGCCTTTTTCACGTTTACCGTTGTGATGGGTATGGGTAAAAGCTGGGAAGTCGCATTGGGTGCGGTATTCCTGTCTGGTGTTCTTTTTGTCCTGCTTAGCTTATTTAAGATACGCGAGTGGATAATCAACTCCATTCCGCAGGTGTTAAGGGTCGGCATTGGTGCCGGTATTGGTTTGTTTCTGGGCCTTATCGCACTCAAAAACGCGGGGATTATTGTTGATCACGGTGCCACGTTAGTAACCCTTGGTGACGTCAAAACACCTGGAGTGATCCTTGCTACGCTTGGCTTCTTCCTCATCGTTGCCCTAGAGTATCGTAAGGTAAAAGGCGGTGTCATGATCGCGATCCTTGCTATCACTGCGATCTCATTCCTGTTTGATGACAAGCAGGTTTATCATGGTCTTGTTTCTATGCCGCCTTCTATTGCGCCGACGTTTGCTCAGCTCGATATAGCGGGGGCGTTTGATGTTGCTATGATCAGTGTGATTTTCGCCTTTTTGTTTGTTGATCTATTTGATACCGCTGGCACCCTCACAGCCGTTGCTCAGCGCGGTAACTTAACTGATGAGAAAGGCAACCTTCCGCGTTTAAGTAAAGCGCTGCTGGCCGACTCCTCAGCGACAGTTGCCGGTGCTGTTCTGGGTACTTCAAGTACGACAAGCTATATTGAAAGTGGTGCGGGTGTAGAAGAGGGTGGTCGGACAGGACTGACAGCCGTAGTGGTTGGTATCTTGTTTTTGCTGGCGCTGTTTTTCGCACCGTTGGCTGGCATGGTGCCCGCGTACGCGACCGCCGCTGCACTATTTTACGTTTCAGTACTGATGCTTTCTGGCTTAGCTAATGTGAAGTGGGATGACCTGACTGAGTCAGCGCCTGCTGCAGTGGTAGCCGTGTTGATGCCTCTTACTTTTTCTATTGCGAATGGTATTGCCTTGGGCTTTATCAGCTACGCAGTTATTAAGGTACTTAGTGGCCGTCATAAAGAGGTCAATGTTGCTATCTGGGTATTGGCTATTTTGTCAGTGATTAAGCTGGCTTTCGTCCCTCACTAATAGAACACTGCGATCAAGAGGACGCTATGAGTTTTAAAACCAACAAAGAATTTTTTGTCTCATGGGAAGAGTTTCATCGTGCCACCAGAGAATTGGCGTTGCGTCAGCTGCCTGCTGACCAATGGAAAGGCATTATCGCAGTGACGCGTGGTGGCCTGGTTCCTGCGGGGATTTTGGCGCGAGAGTTGAATATTCGCTATATCGACACCGTTTGTATCTCCAGTTATGACCATGACTCGCAGCGTGAACTAAAAGTGCTGAAGGGTGCAGAGACCTCTGACGGTGAAGGTTTCTTAGTGGTTGATGATTTGGTTGATACTGGCGAAACCGCGAAAGCGATCCGCGAAATGTTCCCTAAAGCCAAATTTGTGACTGTATATGCTAAGCCTCAGGGCAGCCCTTTAGTGGATGAGTATGTTGCCGATGTGGAGCAAGATACTTGGATCCAGTTCCCTTGGGATATGCAGCTAAATTACATTGCACCAATTGCGGAATCGGAAGCGTAGCCTATTCAGGAGCAAAAGTTATGACGTCGATGATGGATATGAAGGAAGACAATGTTGCCGCAAGAGTGGGTGTGCAACGGAGTAGGGTAGCTGAAACATCGACGGTCAGCGGTGCGCGTGATAAAAGTTGGATCCCACCAGAGGGGTTACATTGGTACCGTGAGCATAGGTTCCTGCGTTGGATCATGGCTGGGGCAGACCCGATTGTGGTTCAGGAAGTGCTGGCGAAAATTGCGGCGTCGGATAACCCCCGTAGTTTTGATGCTTTGCTCGACACCGTTGAAGGGTTTCGTCCCGGAAACTGGGTGTTTGAATGGAGCCAGGAAGCCGCACGTTGTCAGGCGCTGGCCAAAGAGGTCGTAGCTAGCGATCATTTTGCTGCCCGTGACCACCTGTTGCGCGCTTCGCTCTATTACACCATTGCTAGTTACCCTCATCTGCGAGGTGATCAGCTAGCCCAAGAAGCCCGTGTCCGATCTAACCATGCGTACCGTGAAGCGGGGCGCTGGTTTCCTTGTCCCTTGCGGGTGCTAGAGGTGCCTTACAAGGGCCAGAAGATTATCGCCAGTCTTCACCTTCCGCATGACGACTTTCCACCGCCAGTGGTGATTGTGTGTGGTGGTGGCGATGTGTTGCAGAACGGTTTTTTTCATCTTTTCGACGATGTCTTACGCCCCGCCGGTTTTGCTATGTTGACGGTGGATATGCCTGGAGTTGGTTACAGTGAACGCTGGCCAATTAACGAGGATATCTCGCGTTTACATCAAGCCGTCCTTGAGTTTTTGCCATCATGCCCTTGGGTTGATGATAAGAAAGTCGCGATGATCGGTTTGCGAATGGGCGGGAACATTGCTACACGCCTTGCTTATCTTAAGCCTGATTTACTTAAGGCCGTGGTGAACATTGGCGGCCCGCTGCACGAGTTATTTGTCAATGGGCGGATGACGTCAATGTTGTCGCCGATGCTCAAGGATCAGATAGCCTCCCGCCTCTACACTGATGTAAAAGAGATAAGTAACTTTGCTGTAAAAGCGCAAACATTCTCTTTGGTGCGTCAGGGGCTTCTATCACGAAAGTGCAGAGTGCCGATGTTAGCTGTGGGTATGGAAGCGGACGAGCAGTTTCCTGAGGATGATATCAAACGCATGCTTAACGCAAGCCGCGAAAACAAACGCCTAATGGTCGATAGAGCGGATATTATTCACAGCATGGAGCAAGCGTTTACCCAGAGTGTCGCTTGGCTTAAACCTTATTTGACGTAACGCTGACCTGGTTACCGCCCTTGCTTTTCGCTTGTACCAAAGCGTGATTGGCTTGGGCGAGCAGTAGTTCAATGGTGCAATTCCCTTCCGGCAGCATTGGCAGGCAACCTATACTAATCGATAACATTTTATGCTCGGAATCGGCGTGAGGAATGTTTAACTCACTTATTGCTTGCAGCAATTTATCACCAACTACTTTAGCGCCAGCACCATCAGTGTCCGTGAGGATGATGGCAAATGTGGCGCCGCTGAGTCGAGCAACCAGATCTGTGGCTCGATGAAGATTGCCTTCCAATGTTTTAGCCACCTCTTTAAGAGCGGAGTCCCCGAGAGCAACCCCATATCGTTCGTTGAAACTCTTAAACATATCCAGATCGCATAGGCCGAAGCAGAGGTAATTGGAAAGCTGCTTAGCGCGTGACCACTCTTGTTCGAGAAACTCTTCCAACCTTTGCCTATTGGCCAGCCCGGTTAGTGTGTCAGTTTTGCTCAATAACTCGACTTGGTGTGAAAGCTTCAACAGGCGATTATCTTGCTGTTGGATATGGCGCATTAACAAGTTACATTCGCGGGTCAGACCATCGCCTACGGTGATAGTAATTGGGTGGTGGTAGTCACTTTCGATATTTCTTTGTTGTAGTGCTTTTTTTAGTTGTAGTTGAGGCTGGATGAACTGTTTTAGGATGAGCGTGGCAGAGATCACCAAAGCCACGAGCCAGCCTATCAACAGACAGATTTGTGCTTTGGTTAACCCGCTAAAGGGTAGCGTTGTTGGTGCGCTGACCTCCCACAGCATCAAGGGGGTATCACTGCTGTCGGCGATGACCCAACGTAATTTGTCGGACATTCGTACTGGAGAGCGTTCGCTGTAAGGTATCAATGATGCGGCAGCACGTCGCAGAGAGCCAGGGGTGCTGTTGTCATGCAACCAAATAGCATTCAGCGGTAGAGACCAGTGTGTTTGCCAAGTGTTTATTCTGGCGGCTGTCCAAAGCTGTATCGCGACCACTTGTTGTGATAACTCATTTCTTGCTTTTACAACTAGGGCGGCTCCCGATGGTGTATTCAACCAAACAGGATGTTCTGAGCTGCTATCGAAGGGTTGGTTGAGGATCTGACTGAGCAGGAGAGTAAGCCTTTCTGGGGCTATCTGTTGATTGGAAATAGGCTCTTTACCTGCAGTAAGTAAAAGCTGTTGTGTGCTGTCCAGCAGCCATGCTGCATCGAATGTTTTATCATGCCAGCCTTGGTTTATTTGGCGTTGAAAGAAATTGTTATCAAGCTGAGCGGCGTTTTGCTTAAGCTGAAAGGAAGTGGCTTTAAGCGCTAACTGGTAGCGCTCTATGGTTGCGCGATCTAAGGTATCTTGTGTCGCTATTTCGGTGGGCTGCAACCAGAAGTAGCGGCTCGCCAATAAGGTTATTAAGCCAACGGCAAATGCTAAAACGAAAATTCCCAACAGCCTTGTGGTGAGCCTGCTCATTCATTGGATCCTATAAAACCATCATGCTAAATATAGCCTGATATTGGTTTTCTTAAACTAAAACCTGTTGTTAGATCCGAGCGTTAGCAATATCACTGACTATTTTGGCCATTTATCCATGTTTATCGGGAAAAGCCGTCTGTTTCTGGCTCTTTTTAAATTGGGCTGCAACTCGCCCGATAACTCAGCAATTTTATGTCGTAGTGCGGATTGGCAGTTGTTAGCCTGAAGTGGTTGCTGATGCTCTGAAGAGCAATATTTTTTCTCGCCGGCGTTCGCCTATTGCATGCCCCCCTTTAGTCGCAGTATCCTGCACAACTTCCTTATTGGTAAAGTAACCTTTACAGCGAGTAACAGGATTAGATGGGCGAATTAGCATCAAAATACCCAACCATTGTTGTCAAGCTGGGCACCAGTGTGCTTACCGGCGGCAGTCAGTTGCTCGATAAGGCGCATATGGTTGAGTTAACGCGCCAAATAGCTGCTTTGCATAAAGCGGGTTGTGAAGTGGTGTTGGTATCGTCTGGCGCAATTGCTGCAGGCCGTGAACACCTCAACTTCCCCACCATAGCCGATAATGTGGCGTCGAAGCAGATGCTGGCTGCGGTTGGACAGAGCCAGTTGATACTTACTTGGGAGTCTTTGTTCAACTTATATGGCCTGCACGTGGGGCAAATGTTGCTAACCCGTGCTGATTTAGAAGATCGTGAGCGCTACCTGAATGCACAGGACACGCTGAAAACGTTATTGAAGCATCGCATTGTTCCGGTGATTAACGAAAATGACGCGGTGGCGACAGCAGAGATAAAAGTAGGCGACAATGATAATTTATCGGCGTTGGCTGCGATCTTGGCGGATGCCGATCTGCTGCTGCTGTTAACTGATCAACCCGGGTTGTTTACTGCCGATCCTAGGAGTAACCCTGACGCTAAGTTAATTCGGGAAGTCGAGACTATCGACGAAACGCTACGGAGTATTGCAGGCGACAGTGTGAGTGGCCTGGGTACGGGGGGCATGGCAACCAAGCTACAGGCGGCTGATGTAGCAAGGCGCGCGGGGATTGATGTCATTATTGCTGCTGGACACCACCCTGATGTCATTACCGGAGCCTGTGGTGGTGAGTCGGTGGGAACCCGTTTTGTGGCACATCCAGCCCCGTTGGATGCTCGGAAGCAGTGGCTATTTGCCGGACCAAAGCAGAGCGGCTCTATTCATATCGATGCCGGTGCGGTGAAAGCGATATGTAATCAGGGCTCTAGTCTGCTGCCCGCGGGGATCGTCGCTCTTGAAGGGAGTTTTTCCCGCGGTGCCCTGGTCGCTTTGTGCGATGAAAAGGGGTGCGAAGTGGCACGTGGGATCAGCCGTTACGGCATGGAAGAGTTAAAGCAGATCATGGGTTGCCATTCAGAACAGATCAGTGAACGTTTACAAATACATTTTGGCCCGGTTGTTGTTCATCGTGACGACCTGGTTTTGATTTAAGCGCAGAGGATGCAGATGAGCGTATTGCAAACCCTTGGTCAACAGGCCAAGCAAGCCAGTTATGAACTGGCAACCGCCTCAACTCGGGCGAAAAACAAAGCGTTGATGGCGATCGCCGATGGTTTGGTGACACATCAGACCGAGATCTTGACCGCTAATAACAAAGATATTGAAGCGGGGCGTGCTAATGGCTTGACCGAGGCGTTGCTCGACCGTTTGTTGTTAGATGAGTCTCGTCTATCCGCGATCGCTGCCGATGTTCGCAGTGTCGCCGAACTCGCTGACCCCGTGGGTGAAGTGATCGAAGGTCGCTTGCTGGAGAATGGCCTGCGGTTAAGCCGCCGCCGCATCCCTGTCGGTGTCATGGGAGTGATCTACGAAGCGCGCCCTAATGTGACTATTGATGTCGCAGCCTTGGCGTTGAAAACTGGCAACGCTGCGATCTTGCGAGGGGGAAAAGAGACTGTTCACTCAAACATGGTATTAACTCGTGTTGTGCAACAGGCATTGGCTGCCGCTGAGTTACCTATGCAGGCGGTGCAGTATATTGAAAACCCCGATCGTGCTTTGGTTGCTGAGCTGCTGCGCTTGGACAATTATGTAGATATGATCATTCCTCGCGGTGGTGCAGGTCTGCATAAGCTCTGTAAAGAGCAGAGCACTATTCCTGTGATCACCGGTGGTATTGGTATCTGCCACCTATATGCCGATGCATCGGCCGATTTGGAAAAAGTGGTTGATGTCGTTGAGAACGCCAAAGTTCAGCGACCAAGTGTGTGTAATGCCCTCGATACGTTACTGGTACATGAAGCGGCGGCTGCGGAGTTGCTGCCTGCACTGGCCGAGCGTTTGGCACAGTCAGGCGTTGAGCTTCGTGCTTGCGAACAGAGTTTGCCTTTGTTGGCTGGCAGCAGCGCAAATGTGCATGCTGCAGGAGCTGAAGACTTTGATCAGGAATGGTTGGCATTAATCTTAGGGATTAAGGTTGTTGCAGATCTAGAAGCGGCGCTGATGCATATTCGCGAGCACAGCAGTGAACATTCTGATGGCATTCTAACCAACGATATGGCGAACGCGACAGCCTTTGTTAATGGCGTGACGTCGGCAGCCGTTTACGTGAATGCTTCAACACGTTTTACTGATGGTAGCCAGTTTGGCTTAGGTGCTGAAGTAGCGGTTAGTACTCAGAAACTGCATGCCAGAGGTCCAATGGGTTTGGTTGAGCTTACCACCTATAAGTGGGTGATCGAGGGCGACTATACCGTTCGCTCGTAACAGGTATCTGTTATCGTGAATAAGGCAGCGTGAGCTGCCTTTTTTATTGTGCGCTCTATTGGCTTTGCACCATCCCAGCGAGGCGGTGCCAATAGCCATTACACTCATCAGTAGATAAGGGTGAATGAATGGGGGCGGTTAGCTGCTGTTTGAATGCCGAGACCAAAGGTGCAATATCCATCTGTTGCGGGCTGATGCGGGCGATGTCAACTTTCCCCACCATGTTTGGTATTTCGTTGAATAGGTTGTAACTGAGCCCTGATTGGGTTTCCAAGCCATTAAGGGTAAACAGACGTTCACCTTCCTGGCTATGGACTGCACGTCCTTGGGGATAGTTCAGGCAGCATTTTTGACATTTATCTTTGGGACGATCTTCAGAGCGTGCAGTAAAGCAGCGTGCAGAATAGGCTAGGGGAAGGTGGCCATGACTCTGGACTTCTACTTCAAACTGCTGCCTGATACCGGCGTCTTCCGCTTGTTCTAGCAAGGTGTATAGCCAGTCTGATGATAGCTCTACTGGCATCACCCAGCGGCTCATGCCCATGGCTAACAATCGCTGCAGGGCACTGAGGTTGTAACAATTGATCTGGCTGCCCACCACGAATGGAAGTTTGCGCTCGCTCATCTGTTGTACTGCGGCAATATCATTGGCCTCTACCAATAGCTCACCGTTATCGCAGTAGCGTTGCAGCTCTTTCAGTTCCGATTCTGCGGATATCAGTGCCAGTGTCGATAGTACTATCTGCTTGTTGCTGTTATTGGCCAACTCTTTTGCGAGTGAGAACCATTGTTCGCTGTTTAACTCTCGGCGTTTACTGCATACCACCTCACCGAGGTAGACAATATCTGCCTCGCTTGCTATCGCTTGCTGATAGAAGGCTTCTATTTCTGTTTTAGGCCAATAATAACGGACTGGGCCAAGTGAAATCTGCATTGTTCTGTTCCTGTTACTGCCAGGCTTTGTGATAAGGACCCAGGGTGGTTTGATAGCCTTCGGACAACTGGCTAAGTTCGGCCATGCCCTTTGGATCGGGTTGATAGGCTTTGCCAACACGCTTCGCTTGGTCTATCGCCTCGCGCCATACTTGCGTTACCTTTGCCACATAGGCAGGGCTGCGTTGTCGCCCCTCTATTTTTACCGCGGCAATGCCTGATTGCAGTAAGTCTGGTAATAGCTCTAAGGTATTGAGACTTGTGGGCTCTTCCAACACATGATAACGCTGACCATCGACATCAAACCGGCCCTTGCAAAGTGTTGGGTAGCCGGCATTTTCATCTTGACCAAAACGGTCTATCAGTACTTTATTCAGTCGTACGTCTAATTGATCGTCTCTTGATTCCCAGCGAACGAACTTAGCGGGAGAGCAGGCGCCTGCGGTATTTGGGCTCTCTCCTGTCATATAAGAGCTTAAATAGCAGCGTCCTTCAGACATGATGCAGAGACTACCAAAAGCGAAAACTTCCAGTTCTACATCGGTGGCCTGAGCCAACTGTTTTACCTGTTTAATAGACAGGACTCGGGGTAATACGACCCGTTGCACACCAAATTGCTGTTGATACATGCGTATCGCATCGGCGCTCGTGGCTGATGCTTGCACTGACAGATGAAGCTCTGCATCTGGGTATCGATTAGCGGCATAGTCAAGCACACCGATGTCGGCAAGAATAAGGGCGTCAATACCGCTGGCTACGGCCGCATCTACAGCATACTGCCAGCGTTTTTCAGCGCCTGGGTGGGCGAAGGTGTTGATAGCGATCTGAACTCTCTTGCCCCGTTGATGAGCATAGGCGATACCTTGTTCGAGTCGCTTTTCATTAAAGTTCAGACCCGCAAAATGACGCGCGTTGGTGTCATCTTTTAACCCTAAATAGACGGCGTCAGCACCATGGTCAATGGCGGTCTTCAACGCTGGCAAGGTGCCAGCTGGGCACAATAACTCCATGTTTTTGTCTCTATCGAACACAATTGACTGCATTGTAGGGAGCGGCAGCCGTGTTCGGTTTGACCTGAGGCAGCTTTTGCTTGGCTAAAGCTGCTTATACTGCGCAACAGAAAAATCAAATAAGCAGGTTAACTATGTTGCCCCTTAAGTTACGCGACTGGATTGTCAGCCATGGACCGGGATTGGTTCGTCGGCCACTCAGTGTTACTCCCTTTGCTGTTTATAGGCCGTTGCTGGCAAAGGTATTAGATCAGCTGCTGGCTGAACCGCTGGCTGAAGGGGAGTTAGATTTCCTTGAGGGACGTTGGTTAAAGATCGACATTTCAGACCTTGGCATGGAATTCTGTCTTAGTGTGTCGAATGAACAGCTGAAATTGTCGTCAAACATTCCTGATAGCGATGTCATTTTTTCGGCGCAACTAAATGATTTAGTGCTGATTTCTGCCCGAAGAGAAGATCCTGATACCCTGTTCTTTCAGCGAAAGCTGAAAATTGAGGGGGACACAGAACTCGGGTTAGAAGTGAAAAATTTATTGGCCCAGTTAGATATGGAATTGTTGCCTGGCTGGTTGCAAAAATCGTCAGAAACCGCGGCAGACTGGGTTGAATCAGCTAATCGCCGCCAGTTGATAGAGAGTGACCCTGCTTAGTATATGGCTAAAAAAAGCGCAGTTTTATGACCTGCACCTATTGATTTTTGCGTTTTATTCGTTCCAGCATCGATAGTTTTTGCGCCAGCTAGCAATTATTAAATATGAGCTACCTCACATTTACAGTTCATGGTTAAATGGCTGCCAATTTTGTGACAATTGTAATTTTTAGCGGCTAAATCAGAGGACGCAGTATGAAGTTCGAAAAGTCTTTATTAGCATTGGCGCTCGCCGGTGTGTTGACAGCATGTGGTGGTGGTAGCAGTGGCGGTGGTGAAGAGCCGCCGGTTGTAGAGCCGCCTATTGATCCGCCCGTCGGTGACGTGGTTGACATCTCAGTAGAGCTTGCAAAACGTCCTTTAGATGAGCGTCTGTCATGCTATCAAGGAACGGGTGAAGAAACCTGTAACCTGCGCATATATCAAGTGATGGTTGAAGCTTTTATTGATGGCGACACTAACTTTGATTACAACACCGCTTATGGTAACAGCCATCATAAAGGTGATATTCAAGGGATCATCAATTCACTAGACTACATTGAGTCTTTGGGGATGAACGCTATCTGGCTGACCCCAGTGTTTCAATCAAACACCTCCGATGCGCGCTTAAATGGTACCGGTTATTTCGCTGGTGACTACTTCACTGTTGACAACAATTTTGGTACCAAAGAGCAGCTGAAAACATTGGTCGACGAAGCGCATGCTCGCGGCTTGTATGTGTTCTTGGATGGCGTATTTGGCCACCATAGCGGTAATACAGCAGGCTCGCCTGAAGGGCGAAGCCTGAGCACTGACGGTCCTGCGCAGGGCAGTGGTCAGGAAGCTGTTTACCCAGATGATCTGGACTTCTACATCGAAGTTGCTACCTATTGGGTGAACGAAATTAAGATTGATGGCTGGCGTTTAGACCAAGCTTATCAGGTGCCTGTAGAGTATTGGGATAACATTCGTACCGCCGTAGAAACCGCCTCTGCTGGTGTCACCTATACCAATAAAGATGGTGTAGAGGTTAACCCTCTGGGTTACATGGTTGGTGAGATCTGGCGCAGTGCCGGAGAGATTGCTAGCCAAGGTTATGGCACTGAAGCTGCGCCCGCGTTGCTTTCTAATTTCGACTTCCCAGTTCGCTACTCCACCGTGCAAACATTTGCTGTGGATGAAGGTGGTACAGGGGATCGTCCTGCGACTCACCTTGATACAGGTATGATGCAGTTACTGGCATACCCAGATCATGCTCAGCCTAACCTGATGATCGGAAACCACGATATTTTACGTTTTGGCGATCTATTACAGCGTGGTAATTTGGCTGAGCCTGATGAAGCGGAATATTGGGCACGCCACAAAGCAGCATTTGCGTTTATGGCTGCTTACAGTGGTCCTATTACCCTGTATTACAATGATGAAATTGGCTACGAAGTACCGGGTTTTGCAGACCAGGTGAGCAATACGACATGTGCTGACCAAGGGTTATGTGACGATCACGTTGCTCGTACCAGCGGACGCATTGAAGGTGTTCCGACGTTGGTGGGTGAGACACCTGTAGAGTTGACTGCTGAAGAAGCCGATCTTAAGCAATACGTTGCTGACATCATGGCTATAAGAGCCGCTAATCCTGCGTTATATAACGGTTCTCGTACGCATATTCACTCAGATGAATATATCTATATTGATCGTAAAGACGCTGGTGACAATAACGTATTGGTGATGGTTAACACTAAAGGTGTTGAAGCTAACGTTACTATCCTCGGTACTGCGATCGGAAGTGATGGCCAATTGGTCAACTTGATGAGCGATGCTGCAGTTGAGATTGCTGCCGGCGAGTACGCTGTTACTTTACCCGCGTTTGGTACAGCGTTTTTCGATATCACATCACCGACAGCTGAAGGTCCATCGTTAGGTGATGGTGATAACTTGGTTGGTGAAGGTCCGCTGGCTGATTGTTCTGCCGCTGATGCTGGAGAGGTTGGTCCCCTTGGCATGGATATGTTTATCCGTGGTAACTACGAAGGTGGAGATAACTTCGGTGCAACCCCTGATAGCCACAAGTTCGCCTACAAGGGTGATAATATCTATCAAGTTGTTGTTGATGAAGCTCAGCCAGCAGCGTTTGGCTTCAAGTTTGCGGATGCAGGTTGGAGTGCTGAGTTTGCTGTTGAAAATTCTGGTGCAGTAAATATCGGTACCGAACAGACTATGGCTCCAGCTGTGGGTGCAGGTACAGAGTCAACGATCTTCATCCCAGAAGCCGGTGAATACGTTTATAGCTTCCGCATCAATGCAAGCAATGATGGCGGTGAGTTGATGGTTAGCAAGTGTGAGTAATCACTGTCGCTAAACACTAAAAAGGAGGCTTCGGCCTCCTTTTTTAATGCTTGTTTTAGCGTGTCAGATTGATAGCCTAGGCGCGATATTTAGCTAGTTTGGTTCTATGCCGTATAGCTTATCGAATTTTGCCCATAGCTGTTCCTCCGTATCCGGGTGTGCGGGATCAGGAATAATGCAATTTTTAATCGGGCAGACACTGACACAGGTGGGATCATCATAATGCCCCACACATTCGGTACACTTCTCGGGATCTATCTCGTAGATCTCCTCACCCATGGCGATCGCTTCATTCGGGCACTCCGGCTCACACATGTCGCAATTGGTGCAGGTATCGAGGATTTTTAATGCCATATCAATAAACTATGTTCGAATAAAAAACGGTTTGGCGATTTATGTGAGGCATTGTCTCAGATCTACTTAGGCTAATCTCACTTTTTTGATTTTAAGCTGCCGATTGCTCAGGCGAAGAAACTTATCAATGAATAAAACTCACAGTGTTTTCGGCCACATAGGGTAACAAAGCAACCCGCGTGGGGTGGGTTGCTTCAGGCCTGCGTAAACCGAACAGCAACTATAAGATAGGCTGTTGTTCCATCTTTTCTTCTACGTTAACAGTTTCAGTGGCTGTTGCGGCATCATCAACCCAGCCGCCGCCCATTGCTTTGTATATGTTTATCAGCGATGTGTAGTGAGAGACTTGTGCATCCACGGTGATCAACTCAGCATCAAATAGCTCTGTATTGGCGTAGAGTACATCAAGGTAACTCGCGACACCGCTTTCAAACCGCATGGCGGCATACTTTGCATATAGGCGCAGTGCCAACGTTCTTTTCGATTGCGCCTCGTAAGTTCGTTCGTTGCTACTGGTCGATACCAATGCATCATTGACATCGCGGAATGCGTTAATAACCGCTAAACGGTAACTGGCTTCTGCTTGATTTCGTCTGGCTTCTGCTGATTGGATTTGGCCTTCTACCCGTCCGAAAGTAAATATTGGACCGGTGATATTAGCGCCAAGGTTCCATGTCTTTGCCGAACCATCAAGCAAGTCATCCAAGTCGGCACTCGCCAATCCGAGGGCGCCGGTTATCGATATATCGGGGTAGTAGAGGGTTTCTGCTACGCCAACTTCTGCATTTGCGGCGACCAGGTTCTGCTCGGCTTGCATTAGGTCTGGGCGGCGGGTCAGAAGCGTCGACGGTAATGATGAGGGTACTTTGGGTAGCTGCATCTCATCCAGCTCTTTACCCCTGACAATCCCTTCAGGGTTTTTACCTATCAAAGCAGCCAGCAAATTTTCTTGCGCTGCAATTTGAGCTTCAAGTTGCGGTATAGATGCGATGGCTTGTTGATATTGGGAGTCAATTTGCGCCACTTCCATCATCGAAACCGTACCGTACTTATGTCTGAGTTCGAAGATATCTAGGCTTTGCTTGTAGCTCTCGGCTGTTTCATTGGCGATGGTCAATTTGCGATCTAAACCTCGCAGATTGATATAACTGGCAGCTACGCCGGTTATGACAGACATGATCACGCCACGTCGACCTTGCTCAGTTTCATACACTCTCGCGATCGCGGCTTCATTTTGGCGTTGCACGCGGCCAAACAGATCCAACTGCCAGGTAGCCCCCAGTGCAGCTTCGTATTGCGAGTAGTAAGGGTCTGAGCCTGGTGTGAAACCATAGGCTTCTTTGGATATTCGATTGCGTTCGGCACCACCGTTATAGCCTATTTCGGGGAAAAACTGCGAACGGGTTGTGCTGAGTAAGCCCAAGTATTCTTCAACTCGGCTGGCAGCGATCTTTATATCTAAGTTTTCCGCTAAAGCGAGATCGATTAACCGATTTAGTTCGGGATCATTAAATTTTAGCCACCACTTCTGATTGACTAGCTCAGATGCCGAGCTGTAGTCCATTCGCCACGCGTCGGGTAGTACTAAGTCGGGGCGTTGATAATCTGGCCCGAGGGTACAACCTAACAATAAGAACGTAGCTAGCCCGGCACTCAGGTAAAGCTGTTTGAGAGGTCTCATATTAACTCCCCTCCTGTTGACTGGGGGTCAGCTCTTCTGGCGCATCATGCTCTTCTGAGCTCTTCGAGAATTTATGACTCATGGTTTCGATCAGCACGAAGAACAGAGGCACGAAGAAGGATGAAATCAGTGTAGAAGCGAGCATTCCGCCAATCACCCCGGTACCGATAGCGTGCAGGCTATTCGCCCCTGGGCCAGTCGCAATGGCCATAGGTACGCAGCCAAGAATAAACGCCAATGAAGTCATGATGATTGGTCTGAGTCGTGCGCGTGCGCCCTCAACGGCGGCTTCAACTAGATCCATGCCTGAACGGTAATTGTCTAAAGCAAACTCAGTGATCAAGATGGCATTTTTCGCTGAGAGCCCGACTAATGTCACTAGCCCGACCTGAAAATAGACGTCATTTTCCAGCCCTCTGCCCCATGTCAACAGCAGTGCTCCACAGATGGCAAAGGGAACCGCCAGCATTACCCCAATGGGCAGGGTCCACATCTCATATTGTGCTGCCAAGATGAGGAACACCATGATGAGGCCAAAGGCAAAAGCAATAATGGCGGTGTTGCCTGCTTGTTTTTCCTGGAACGCTTGTCCTGACCACGCGTAGTCATAGCCCGATGGCAATACTTCGGCGGCAACGCTTTCCATTGCCGCGATTGCTTGACCAGAGCTATAACCCGGGCTTTGCGCGCCGGTAATTTTTGCTGAGGGGAAACCGTTAAACCTGGGCAACATGTTGGGGCCTGAAATAAAGCGATGGGTGGCAACCGCTGATAATGGTATCTGGACACCGGTCGTTGATTGCACATAGATATTGGAGAAGTCGCTGGGATCATCTCTATATTTCCCTTCGGCCTGAATAATGACCTGCCAGATCCGCCCAAATTGGGTGAACTGAGAGACATATTGGGAGCCAAAGTAGGTGTTAAGCGTCTGGTAGATATCTTCTATTGGCAGCTTCATCAGCTCTGCTCTGGCACGATCGACATCAAGGTAAAGTTGACGCTCTGTTGCTGAGAATGAGGTGTTCATACCCGCCAGTTCCGGACGTTTTCGCAATGCAGTTAAATACTCTTGAACAACCTTTTCTAACGCTTTTGGCGTACTGCCACTTTTGTCCTGAATATAGAGCTCAAAACCACCGGTAGTGCCTAAGCCCGGAAGGGAAGGTGGGTTGACCAATACGCCTATACCATCATCAATACCCGCTAAATTTTTGCGACTTCGATTGAGGACATCAAAAGAGCTCATGCCAGGCTCTTTGCGCTCCTCGAAATTCTTTAATTGCAAAAATAGTACGCCACTATTTGTACGGTATTGGGAGTCAATAATGCTGTAGCCATTGAGCTGTGCGATCGCTTTGAGAGCGGGATCCTTCATTGTCCGCTCAACAATGTCGTCATTCACTTTTGTGGTTCGTTCAAGACTTGCTGCATCGGGTTGCATACTGACCCCAAACAGATAGCCCTGATCTTCTTCAGGAACAAAGCTCGTGGGTAATATTCTAAACAATGCCACGACGGCGAAAATAACCCCAAAAAATATAGCGATGCCTATGATCCGATGATTGATCAACCACCTGACGCCAAGGATGTAGATATCAGTGAATTTTCCGAAGTATTTTTCGAAGCCGACAAAAAATGCATTTTTCTTTTTGTCTTTATCCGGTGGTCGGAGAATGATGGCGCTGAGCGCTGGTGATAGGGTTAAGGCGACAATCCCGGATATCACCATGGCGATGGCTATGGTGATGGCAAACTGTTTATACAGGGTACCCGTCATGCCGCCCAAAAATGCAATCGGCAGGAACACAGAGGAGAGTACAAGTACAATAGAGACAAGTGCACCGGTAAGTTCTTGCATCGCCTCTTTGGCGGCCTCTTTTGGTCCTAAGCCTTTGGTTTCCATCTTATGTTCGACCGCTTCGACCACAATAATAGCGTCATCCACGACTAAGCCGATAGCCAAGATCATGCCAAACAGGGTCAGCATATTGGTGGAGAAATCCAACCCGTAAATACCTATATAAGCACCAATAATTGCTACAGGCACAGCGATGACAGGCACAATCGTTGCCCGCAAGCTTTGCAGGAACAGGAATACCACTAGTACAACGAGTACAACGGCTTCGAAAAAGGTATGAACGACTTTTTCAATGGATGATTTAGTAAATTCAGTCGTGTCTAAAACAATCTCGTATTTTACGCCTTTGGGGAAAGTTGGCTCCAGCTGCGCGAGAACCTCTTTTACCCGCGCAGATGTCTCGAGGGCATTGGCGCCAGGTTGTTGATAGACAACAAGAGACGACGACGTGATGCCATTGGTTTTCGTGGTCAGTGAATAGCTTTTTGAGCCCAGTTCGCTTTTACCTACATCGCGAATTCGGACTATTGCGGCATTCTCTTCATCGCCCGAGCGGATATTGATGTTGTCAAATTCGCTGGGTTTTACCAGCATCCCCTGACTGGTGATCGGGAAGTTTTGTATTGTTCCTTCCGGAGCGGGGTTGGCTCCCAATTGGCCTATACCAAAAGTTTGGTTCTGGCCGCTGATAGCATCAACAACTTCGGGTACCGTAATACCCATCTGTGCCATCCGGTCGGGTTTGAGCCAGATACGCATAGCCACATCTGGCAGAGGAAATACTGTCGATAAGTTAGCCCCTGGCAAGCGCTTGACGGCATCCCAAACGTAGAGATTCACGTAGTTGTCCAAATCTACTTTGGTGATCTCTTCATTCTCACTGGTAAAGCTGATCACCATCATGAAAGATTGCGAGACTTTTTGCGTGGTAACCCCTTGGGCACTGACGGAAGCGGGCAGCTGCGGCAGGGCTTGGCTCACTCGGTTTTGAGTGTTTACCTGGGCAATATCTGGATCCGTGCCAGGCTCAAATGTGACGATTAGCGACATATCACCAGAGGATGAACTACTGGAGACCATATAGATCATGTCATCGACACCGTTGACCTGTTGTTCAATCGGTGCCGCTACCGTATTGGCCACCACTTCCGCGGTCGCCCCTGGGTAGTTTGTTGATATGGTTACTGTTGGCGGCGCAATATCGGGGAACTGTGCGATCGGCGTGGCTGTCATCGCCATCGCCCCCGCAAGCACAATAACAATTGAGATGACCGCTGAAAAAATAGGGCGGTCAATAAAAAAACTTGGTCCCATGGTGACTCCCTATTTACCGGCCGCTGAATCCGCTTTTGGACTACCTGTCTTGCTCTTTGCATCACCCGATTTGGCTTTGGGGATGTAGTGGAGAGCTTTGACTGGCATCCCGGGACGAATAGCTTTAAAACCATCAACGATAAGACTGTCACCTTCGTTGAGGCCGTTCTCTACGATCCAACCATCACCTACCCATTCACCTGTGGTAATAGGTCGCTCCTCGACCAAACTTTGATCATTGACCAATAAAACGGCTTGTCCCTTAGCGCTTTGCTGTACAGCTTGTTGTGGTACGACGATAGCGTTAGGACGTATGGCACCGAGTAGATTTGCCGAAACGAACATTCCGGGACGTAAATGAAAGTCAGGATTGGGAACGACCGCTCTCACTTCAACGGTACCGGTCTTTGAGTCGTAAATTGGCGAGGCAAAATCTAGGTAACCAGTGTGAGGGAAAATTGAACCATCAGCCATGACGATTTCGAAGCTGAATTTCTTACCGGTTGGGGTGGTGATGAGGCCTTCATCTTGTTGTCTTTGGTAGTCTTCCATCTCGTTTTGAGAGATGGCAAAGTTAACCCAGATAGGATCTAGTTGTGCCACGTAGGAGAGGTTTGCTGACTCGCTGACAGAACTTAGATATGCCCCTTCTCTTTGTTCGGCTGCGCCAGTCAGTCCGGTTGCCGGTGCTTTGATGGTGGCATAGCTCAAATCTAAATCTGCGCTAGTGACGTTAGCTTTGGCGGCAAACACGGCAGCTTTTGCGGCTTGCTGTTCGCCAATCGCTGTATCTAGGTCACTCTGGCTCATGGCATCGGCTTCTGCCAGTGGCTGGATCCGTTTCAAATTGGCTTCAGCTGTCCAGAGTCTGGCTTTGGCCGCCTCTAGCTCACCTTTAGCGGCATTCAGCAGGCTAATGAAAGGGCGTTTGTCCATTTCGAACATGACGTCACCCTCTTTTATGAGTGTTCCCTCGTCATAATTTATCTTATCGAGAAAGCCTGATACCCGTGCCACAACGGCGACTTCCCTCGAACTTTCTATCTGTGCTAGGCGGGGGATCTTGAATGGTACGGTCTTGGTGGTGACACTGATAACTTTGACTTCATGGGGAGATGGGGCTGGTCGTGGAGCGTTATCGCTACAGCCCTGTAGCAAGCTTCCTAAGCCAAAAAAAGCAATGAAATAACACCACCGCTGACTGAGACAATTCCTGTTTTTGAGTTTTCTAGCCACGACCTCTTTCCTTGTGCTAATGCCTACACAAATGTTCGTAAATATAAGGTTAGAACAATTTTTCTGTATTTCTCTAAATATTGTTGATTTTTAAAACAAATAAGTAATTTAGAGTCGCTAGGTAAGGGACTTGGCGGAGCAATATAAGGCAAAGAAAAGTGAGTACGGTGTGGAGAGTGCTGAGAAACCGCTGCTGAGAGTATTGGCTACTAGCTTGATATGAATAAGAATAGGAGTGCGGTTGTTAGCGCGCTAACTATTTAGCGCGCTTGCTGATTTAAGTGCTGCAAGTGTTCTTGTTGCCGTATTAAGTTGCCTGAGCGAAAGGTTGGCGGGTGTTTTCGCTCTCTTGCAAGTTGCGCATCAGGATCCCGAAGCTAACATCTATCTCTTCGGGGATCGGCAGGTAGACGGTATATCCTGAGCCAGGTGCAACGCTCATCGCCTCACCTTTCGCATTTTGCATCTCTTCCAGTGTGAAGGTCAGGTTACCCTCAGGTGTCATCAGCTCTATGCTATGGCCGATCTCAAACTTATTTTTGACTTCGACTTCGACTAAGCCTGTTTCTGCGTCGCGGCCGGTTATCTCACCAACAAACTGTTGAGTTGTACTGACTGAATGACCGTACTCGTAGTTCTGCGTTGCACCGTGGCGATGACGTTGAAGAAAGCCTGGTGTATAGCCGCGGTGAGCCAGATGTTCCAGACTCGTCATCAGATTGGGATCGAACGGCTTGCCAGCAACAGCGTCGTCGATTGCCTTACGATAGAGCTGAGCAGTACGGGCAACATAATAGAAGCTTTTGGTACGTCCTTCGATTTTTAGCGAATGTACACCCATCTTGGTTAGTCGTTCGACATGCTCAATGGCACGAAGATCTTTCGAGTTCATGATGTAGGTGCCATGCTCATCTTCAAACGCTGGCATATATTCGCCTGGACGCATCTCTTCTTGTAGCAGGAATATTTCGCTGCTGGCTGGGCCTTCACCTAATGTTGCGTCAGCTTGCTGTGCGGTGATTTCCTGCACTGCAATAGCCTCTTGCTGACGTTGTGCTTCTTTTGGATCTACGGCGACAACATCACCGGTTTCTGTTTCCTTCGCTTCGTGGGCATCGTATTTCCAGCGACAGGCGTTGGTACAGGTACCTTGATTGGGATCCCGTTTGTTGATGTAACCAGACAACAGACAGCGGCCAGAATAAGCCATACATAGTGCGCCATGAACAAAGACTTCTAACTCCATCTCTGGCACATGTTGGCGGATCTCTTCGATCTCATCGAGGGAGAGTTCACGGGACAGAATGACGCGCTCAATCCCTTGGCTTTGCCAGAATTTAACGGTGGCATAGTTCACCGCATTGGCTTGCACCGACAAGTGGATCGGCATGTCGGGAAAGTTCTCCCGCACCATCATGATCAAGCCTGGATCTGACATGATCAGTGCATCAGGCTTTAGTGCGACGACTTCGCCGACATCTTTAATGAAGGTCTTCAGCTTACTGTTATGGGGAGAGATATTGCACACAACATAGAGCTTCTTGCCAAGCGCGTGCGCTTCATCGATCCCTTGCTTCAGAGTTGGAAGATCGAACTCGTTGTTGCGAACTCGCAAGCTATATCTGGGTTGCCCTGCATAAACCGCATCTGCACCATAGGCGAAGGCGTAGCGCATGTTTTTAAGGCTGCCTGCGGGGGAGAGTAATTCTGGAACGAACATGGGCGCAATAACTCGTGTGATGACCGGTTTAGGGCGGCGAATTCTACACCTAAGGCGCATTTTCAGCAACTCGGCTGGTTAAATAATCACCACCTTCATATCCTGTGAATTAGCTCCCGAACCCAGATGTCATCGCTGTGTTAACATGCGCCAAAATCAGCTTTGGCTAACAGTTTCAATAAGAATAGAGAACCTTTGAATGTCCGCAGAAGAAGCCCTGTTTCACATATTGGAAGCCCAGCTGGAAAATGACGAATTGGTGTTACCTTCATTGCCTGAAGTGGCTATTCAGGTGCGTGATGCTGTTGATGACCCTGACAGTACATTGGCTCAGATAGTCGATGTGGTGAGTAAAGATCCTGCGCTAAGTTTACGCCTTATCCGTATTGCTAACACCGCACATTATGCGCGAGCGGCTAATGTGTCGACGTTGAATGCGGCTCTGCATCGCATAGGCATGCGGGCGATTAAGAACATTGCCATTGCCATGGCGCTGGAACAGTTGTTTGTCTGCAAAAATGACATTGTTCGTATTTATATTGAGCGAGCGTGGCATCAAGCTGTCGATGTCGCTGCGGCTTCAACGGCGGTGTTTGCGAACTATCGTGAAGACCATCGTAGTAGCACTGTGTCGGCTGATACTCTGACGCTGATGGGACTCATTCATAATATCGGGGTGTTGCCGATCTTAGCTGAAGCGCAGCGTCATGATGACGTTTTTGCTAATCCTACCTTCTTAGATCGTGCTATTGCTCGATTCGGTGCCAGAATTGGTGGCGCTATCATGAAAAAATGGGGCTTTGGTGAAGAGTTTGCTCAGTTAGTACGTGATTGGCGTGATATGTCTGTTCAGCCAACCGCTATTTCCTATTTGGATTTCGTGCGGGTTGGTGCAATCTATGCCAAGGTTTCGAAGGATGAGAAGTTAGTGGAGAATATTCTGCAACTGACGGCTGAAAAAGGGATTTTCCAAGAGGGTGAGTCGCCGTTTGAACATGAGATGTTCATGACCCGTTTCCGTGAAATAAAAACAGCTTTTGAATAGTACTAAGGTATATCTTCATTCCTTAGCTAAGTTTCTGAATTTCGAGAACTATATATGTCGTCCGAAAATACTTTGTTAGACAACCTGCTTGAGCAGATTAAAACTGACGCACTGGTGCTACCGACGCTACCAGAGATCGCGTTGCGCGTGCGTGATGCGGTTGATAACCCTGAAGCGAGCTTACACAGCATTACAGATGAGATCGCTAAAGACCCAGCGTTAACTGCGAGCATGATCCGTATTGCTAACAGTGCGTTTTATGCTCGAGCGGTGAAAGTAACGAATCTAAATGCTGCGGTGAATCGCATTGGTTTGGAGCAGGTGAAGAATACTGCAACATCGATGGCGATGAAGCAGATGTTTATTTGTCAGAACGACGTGGTGTTTGATTACTTTGATCGCGCTTGGTGTGACTCGGTTGATGTCGCCAGTGCCGCTGGTGCTATCTTTGCCGCTTATAAGCTTAAGCACCCGGGCACGGCATTGGAGAGCGATACTCTCTGTCTGATGGGGCTTGTCCACAATATTGGTATTTTGCCTATCTTGGCGGAAGCGGAGAAAAACGCTTCCGATTTAGCGAACCGTGGTTTTCTCGATCAGGCGATCCGTAAGTTAACTAAGCACATCGGTGTCGCCATCATTAAGAAGTGGGACTTTGATAAGTCATTCGCCATCGCTATCGCCAAATGGAATGCGGATGATTACGAGCCGAAGAGCGTTGATTATATAGACTTTATCCGTATAGGCGCAGTTTATGCTGGCTTGTTAGGGCAGGGTAAAGCGCAGGCCGATTTGTTACAGCCCTATTTGGAAAAAGGGGTGATCGAATCGCTGGAGCTATTTGATACTGACGAGTTTAAAGAGCGTTTTGCTGAAACACAGGAAGCGTTCAGCGCTTAACTACTGTTCTTGGTGACAATAAAAAAACGCGCTGTTCAGCGCGTTTTTTATTGTCTAACGCAGGGCGTTATGACTATTCGGTGTCGTCGCTTTGTTCGCCACCCAGTGCTTCCAGCAACTCAGGAATAAAGTTTGCCAGTTCCCCACACATTAATAAGAAGTCGGCATCAAATTTAGCTGCAGCATCTACATCGTCGCTGTTGCCGCTCTCTTCTCGCAATAGGTCATTGAACTTGAGTCGTTTTATCACTAACTCTTGCTCTAGCAGGCAAGTCAGGCGTTCGCGCCAATCGACAGCTAACTTAGTGACCATCTTGCCCGCTTCGAGATGAGCGAATATCTCGTCGCTGGTTAGATCTTGTTGCTTACAGCGGATAACCCCGCCATCTTCCTGGGTATCTCTTAGCTCTGCTTCTTCAAGCAGGCTAAAGCCTGTTGGCATCGGGCCATTTTTCACCCAATCTGTCATGCAGGCGGCGGGATTGGTGTTGCTGGCTAGAGGGACGACGGGCAATGAGCCGACCGTCTTACGCAGAAGCGATACCAGTTCATCGGCTTTACCGGCACTGGAGGCGTCGACAATCAGTAGATTCTCTTGCGGTGAGACATAGGCAAACGTCTTTTGACTCCGAGTAAAGGCGCGGGGCAGCAGTTGCATCTCAATCTCTTCTTTGAGTGTCTGCTGCTCTTTGCGTGGGACTGGGCGTCCTTGTGCTTCCTCTATCTCGGCGACTTTGCTATCCAGTGCTTCTTTGACGACCGCAGACGGCAGTACGCGTTCTTCCCTGCGCATACATAGCAACAGGTTACCGCTGGCAGCGTGCAATAGGGTGTGACCGTGACGGCCTAAAGGCGCAACCCAGCCTAACTGTTGCCGGTCCTGGCTGCCACATGGAGTGAAGGCAAATTCGGCCAGGGCTTTTTCCAGTGATTCTTCATTCAGCTCGCAAGGGCGGCTGAATCGATATATACGCAGGTTTTTAAACCACATAGTTATTCCAATTCAGAAAGGCTTGTATTAAAAAACGGGGCTTATTGAGCCACAGCAATGCCAGTTCAGCAAGGCTCAGCCTCGCACAAATTGATTTGTCCGGCGTTCTTCGCCAAAGGTTGATTCAGGCCCATGACCGGGAACAAAACGGATATCATCACCCAAGGGCAACAGCTTTTGCTTAATTGAGGCGAGGAGGGTCGGAAGATCCCCTTTCGGAAAATCAGTTCTGCCAATGCTGCCACGAAACAACACATCACCGACCCAAGCGGTGGCGCTAGGCTCATGGTAAAAAACGATATGTCCCGGTGTATGCCCTGGGCAATGTAGGACTTTTAAGGTTTCATTGCCGACGGTGACGGTGTCGCCATCGTCCAACCATCTATTGGGCTCGAATGTATCAACCTTGGCAAAGCCAAACATCTGACTTTGTTGCGGTAGTGAATCGATCCAGAATTTGTCATCCAGGTGGGGGCCTTCAATGGGAAGACCGCTGGTTTGAGTCAATGTTGCAGTGCCACCAATATGATCGATATGGGCATGCGTCAGCAATACCTTGCTTAGTGTCAGATGTTCGTTTTTAACTGCTTCTAACAGACGATGTACATCGCCACCGGGGTCAATGAGGGCTGCTTGCATGGTATCGGTGCACCAGAGTAGCGTGCAGTTTTGGGCAAATTGGGTGACAGGAATGGTTTTGTATTTTAGAGCCATTATTGGTTTCTCATGCGGCAGTCAATGCTGCCGCATGATAACAAATTTGCTTAACCGTTGTTTGATGCTTTCTCTGTGGTGCTGCTATTAGCATCTTGATTTGAGCCGCCGATATCGCCACCCCCAGCATCGTCACCTGTTGTTGGTGTGCCCCCGCCGGTTGAACCGCCTGCGGTGCCTCCGCCACCCGAACCGTCGGCTTTGAAGTTGCTGTAGTTCTCGAGTTTATTGACGCGGGTAGAGCTGCCTTGTTGCAATATCTTTACCCAATCGCCGGATGCCACAGCGTCAGGTTTTTCAGGGTCAAATGCCTGTACCACAGAGATAATATCGCCACTCTCTAAACGTATGGTGTATTCATGACCCTGCTTGGCGGTTAATGATTCCTCCGCCATTGCGCCAACGGTTGCGCCAACGACTGCCCCGACGACAGCAGCGATATCGCTGCCTTTGCCACCGCCAACTGATGAACCTGCGATACCACCTACGGCAGCACCGGCTAAGCCACCTGCACCTGATTTAGTACCTTCAATATTCACCACCTGAACATCGAGGACTTGACCAACGCGAACCTGTTGCACTTTTCGTGCTTCTTCTCGGTTGTAACTGGTACCGGTTTGTGAGCTTGGTGCACACCCCGCTAAGAAAGTGACCAAGGTGGCCATACCAACAATGAGAATTTTACGCATCAGCGTTCTCCTGAATAAATCTATCTAAATCTAGTGTGACCGATTGCAAGCCTCTGTGCTAGCTACAAACTGTTACATTAGTTGTCTATTTTGCTAATTGAACAGTGTCTTTACCTACATCATTTCGGTTGCTTGAACTGCCTGCCGCGCCAGTTGGAACTCGTCATGTATTAAAGTGGTGTTTAAACTGTTCGTTCGTTACATCAAGGTGAAACGACTCAGTTTGAGGGGTGGGGCAAAAATAGCTGTTTGTTAGCCCACTTGTTTATTCCGCGTGCGTATCGGCGTACCTCATTGAATTGTGATGTCGCTGGATATAGCTAGCAGACCTACTTATATGACGCATAATCCAATCGAGCCTCCTTTCCCGTATACCTATCAAAATCGTTCACCACAGCGGGTAGCTCGCTGATTATCAAAAAGGCGTGCTATTCACTGCTGATAGGGAGGGTGATGGTATAGCTTAGCCCCTCACCCTGAGGGCTGGTGGCCTGAACGCTTCCTTTTAGCGATTGCGTAATAAGGTTATAAAGAATATGGGTGCCCAAACCACTGCCGCCGTGTCCTCGGCGCGTAGTAAAGAAAGGATCGAATAGCTTGCGAAGGCTTTCCTGATCTACGCCAGTACCTGAATCGCGATAGATAATTTGTACCTGCCCATCGACCATGGCGATATCGATAAAAATATCACCGCTGCCAGTGTCATTGAATCCATGGATCAGAGTATTCATGATGAGGTTGGTAAATACCTGTGACAGCGCACCCGCGCGGCAATGAAGCACAAGGGTTTCTGGACAATTGATATGAAAACGGGGCGCTTGCCGTTTCAGTTTGGGCTGCAGTGACTTTATGACCTCGTTGATATAGCTTTTTAGATTGAGATCCCGGATCAGCTCGCTGGTTTGGTCGACAGCCACCTGTTTAAAGCTGGCGATCAGTTCTGCTGCGCGGTTGAGATTGGTTGAGAGCAGCTGCGTGCTTTGCTGAGCGTCGGTCAAAAATTCGGCTAGATTGCTTTGTGTTAAGGTTTTGTCGCTAAAACGCTGTTGTAGCTCTTTAACTCTGTCGTCTAGGTAGGATGCTGCGGTAACTCCCACTCCAATAGGGGTGTTAATTTCGTGTGCGACTCCTGCCACTAACCCACCCAATGATGCCATTTTTTCTGATTCAACCAGCTGGGCCTGGGTTGCTTTTAGCTCTTGTAATGAAACGGCCAGCTCCTCTTGTTGCAGCTTCAGCGCAGCTTGATGCTGTTCCAATTCACTTTTTTGCCGGTCGACTTCAACTAAAGTGCGGCTTAGTGTGGAGGTTTTTTTGGCAACATCTTGTTCCAATCTTAGATTTTGTTCATCTAATTGCCGGTTGGCGTCGATCAGCTCTTTCTGCGTCGAATCCAGCCCTTCTTTGTATTCCGCAAGTTGGTCAATCATCTGATTGAAACTGCCCTCTAACAGGGTCAGTTCATTTTTTTCATCACCACTGAGTTTTACTTTAGCGGCACCAATATCTTCTAAGTCCAAATCGCTGATCTGTTGAGTCAGCTCGGAGAGAGGTTGAGTCAAAAGACGATTAAACACCATCATGACAAGGAATATTAAGAAAAGGGTTTTTATCAGGGCGTTGCCGACCAGAAAGATAAGGCTGACCTTAATTCGATCTATCACCACATCTCGGCTGGAGTATATGGTGACATCCCCGAGCAGGGTGGCACGGCCTGAAAATTCAAAAACAAGGGGGAAAGTAAAGCCAAATAGCCCATGGCTGCCTTGTTGTAATTGTGGTGCAGTCAGTTGTTCGGCGAGCGGTAACGCGTTTGCTGTTAGTTGCCTGCCGATCTCAATCATCGCTTTTCCGCTTTCGTCTCTTATCACGACGCCTTCGATCATTGGCATAGCAACAAGGCCCTCTGCGATAGTGCGAGCTTGCTGTACGTTCAGTTCCCAGATCGCCCGGGTCAAACTGGCGCTAAAGGTTTTTTGGATCGTTTCCAGCTCGCCCGTGATATAGGATTTGGTATTGAAGTATTCAACGGCGACCTGGCCGCAGGTCACCAAGAAAGTTAACACGAAGTAGATCGAAAGCACTTGGTGCAGAAGTTTTCGGGAAAGACTGTTGATCTGCATGGCTACATCCATCGCCCAAAGTAATGAAAACGAGTCCTCGTATCTTATTTAATCAATTGTGGATAATATTCTCTGTTTCGCCAAGGGAAGAATGTTAAAAACAGCTAGTTGATCAAACCCTTGCAGCCTTTTATCCCGAACGAGGACAATACAGCCTAACGGTTCCCCTATCAGCGCTATTGCTCGTGTGACTATTCTCAATTTGCAACAAGCCGTCATTTATTGCTCCGATGGCGACAGAATTATCCTGCCCAATTCAGCATTCAATAAAAGTAATGTTTTGATATTAGTCATAAAAATGAATTTATTTATACCGCGTTAATTTGTCTTGACTAGTTTTAACAAAATGGTGACGACTGACATCAAACTGTCACAATTGCCTGACAAACTCTGTCGCATCCGAAGCCAAGGCTTTGATAAGAGCTTTCGGAATTTGAGAAACCAACAAATTTTTTATAAGGGATAGTTACGATGAAGCACTTCGCGAAAACTGTTGTTGCCGCTTCTTTGACCATGGCGTTTGCCGCTCCGGCATTCGCGGTTGCTCCGGTCACTGTTTATGGTAAAGCTAACGTTTCCATTCAAGCTGCAGACGATAAAGGCACTGACGGTTCTGAAATGGAAGTTAAGAGCAACGCATCACGTTTTGGTATCAAGGGCGGCGTTGAGTTGATGGATGACCTGCAGGCCATCTATAAGTACGAATTCCAAATTAACCTGACAGACGACAACGCAGGTAATAGTAGTGATGACAACCTTAAGTCACGTAACCAGTACGTTGGCTTGAAAGGTTTCTTCGGTGAAGCTGTGATTGGCCGTAACGACACCATGCTCAAGCAGTCGCAGGGCAAAGTGGATGTTTTCGGTGACCTTGAAGGTGATATTAAAACCTTGTTCCAAGGTGAAAACCGTGAAGGCGACACAATCTCCTATAAGACACCTAAGTTTAATGATTTTCAGTTAGGTTTCACCGTTGTTTCTGAAGACAACAGTGCTCAGGAAGATGATAACGGCGACACTAACTTTGGTTTCTCTTCTGCTATCACGTATGGCGATAAGAAGCTGAAAAAATCTGACCTGTATGCTGGTTTGGCAATGGACTCTCAAGTCGATGGCGGCTGGGACATCATCCGTGCAACCGTTGGCTACAAGTGGGAAGACTTGAAGTTAGGCTTTATTGTGCAAAACCAAGAGCAAGATAAAGATTGGGGTGGTAACGGCGAAGACCAGACCGGCTTCATGCTGAGCGCTGCTTACACCATCGATGCTTGGACACTGAAAGCGCAATACCAGACGATGGAAGATGCTGACGGCGCGGGTAAATACTCAGAAGGCAACGACGCTTCTGCTATCAGTGTCGGCGCTGACTATAAGCTGGGCAAACCAACCAAAGTATACGCTTACTACACGATGCGTGATTGGGATGACGCCGAGTATGAAAATGCTGGCGGCGATATGGAAGATGACGAGTCTTACTTCGGCATCGGCCTTGAGCACAAATTCTAAATCCTGCTTTAGACGGATTTAAAGAAAGAAACGGGAGCCATTGGCTCCCGTTTTTGCATTCCAAAAGCTGACTCCCTCTGGAAACTGTTACAGGTCAATTGGCAATGTGACGTTTTTGTTACTATCCCTCGAAATATTGTTATTTGATTTGATGAGGGAGTTCCCATGGCCATACGCCTGTTACCTGCGCTGCTACTTTTGGCTGCGACACCAATCAGCCAAGCGGCACCAACGCTTTACGGTAAGTTAAATTTAGCGGTGCAACAGAGCGATGATGGCACCACCGCCCGTGGTAGTTACTCTGAAGTCGCCAGTTATGCTTCTCGTTTTGGCCTTAAGGGCGACAGTGAACTGGCTGATGGCTGGGGTGTTTTCTATAAGCTTGAATTCCAGGTCAATATTGATGATGACGAGGGTGACGCGTTGGATTCACGGGATCAGTACGTCGGCTTGTCGACGCCGGCGGGTGACGTGATGATTGGGCGTCGCAACACCATTTTCAAAGAAGCCAACAACGGTGCCGATCAGTTCGGCGATGTTGAAGGTGATATCAAGTACCTGTTTGCCGGTGATAACCGGTTAGGTGACAACATCACCTGGAAATCTCCGATTTGGAATCAGCTGCAGTTGGGTGCCACCGTTATTATGGGCGACAACAGCAAGCAGAAAGACAAAGAGGACGGTGATGAAGGTTATAACCTCGCGCTGTTCTATGGCGATAAATCGCTTAAAAAGCAGCCGCTGTGGGGGGCTGTTGCCTATGAGGATGGGGTTGCCGGTTATAGCAATACTGTGCTGGTAGGGCGCGCTGCACTGGGTGATTGGCAATTTGGTGCAATGTGGCAAAACACCGAAGACAGTGAGAGCAATGATGATGAATCAGGTTATATGGTCAATGTTGCTTATTTGATGGAAGCTTGGACGTTTAAGGCTCAGTATATGGCCTCCGATCTTTATAAAATTGGCTACACCAAGCGAAAAGATGAAGACGGTAATAAACTAGGCTTCCAAAGCGGCAGTAGTATAGGCGTTGACTATAGTTTCAATAAGACAACGTCAGCGTATCTTTGGTACACCATTAATGAAAAACCAGAGAGCAGCTACCGTGACACGGCCGTGCAGAATGACGATGCCAGCTACCTTGCTTTGGGAATGATCCATAAATTTTAATCCATGGCTGTTGCCCTTCACGGCATTCTCGATGAGTTGGTAAAGTCTCATCTGGTGCGTTGGCCAACGGTATCGTCTACTGGGCAATCCGGTGCCGATCCTGATTTGGTGGCGAAAAAGAGCGATGAACCTCCCCGCGAAAACAAGGGGAGTAGCTTATCGGCAGGCGCGGCGGCAGGACTTATTACTGCCGCGCTGGCAGCTTTGATTGCCGAATTAGGCAGCTAACAGCAATTTATCTACTGCGTCACCGTTAGTTTTGTGACTTATTAACATTTGTCATAAAAGTGAAATCTATTAGCCTGATAATCTTTCATTAGAGCGACACCTCTACGTTTTGAGTAGGGTGTTAATGAAATAGCTGGCGTGCAGGGATGAACTTGAAACGCTCAGTGGACAAGAGAGGAAGGTTAATGGCAAGGCGCATTCTGGTGGTAGAAGATGAAGCACCTATTCGTGAGATGTTGTCTTTCGTATTGGATCAGCATGGCTACCAGGTGGTGGAAGCAGAAGATTTCGATTCAGCACTTTCACGTTTAACCGAACCCTATCCTGATCTCATCCTCCTTGACTGGATGTTGCCTGGTGGCAGTGGCATTCAGCTTGCCAAGCAGCTTAAACGTGACGATATTACCCGCCAGATCCCGATCATCATGCTTACCGCTCGTGGTGAAGAGGAAGATAAAGTGCGCGGCTTAGAAGTGGGGGCCGATGATTTTGTCACTAAGCCCTTTTCGCCGAAAGAGTTAATGGCGCGCATCAAGGCGGTTATTCGCCGCGTTAACCCCACCAGCTTAGATGATGTGATTGAAGTACATGGATTGCGTTTGGATCCGGTCAGTCATCGTGTCACGGTTGATGATGATAGCTTGGATATGGGACCGACAGAATTTAAGCTGTTGCACTTCTTTATGACCCATCCAGAGCGAGTCTATAGCCGGGAGCAGCTATTAGATAATGTCTGGGGAACGAATATTTATGTTGAAGACCGCACCGTTGATGTTCATATTAGGCGTTTACGAAAAGCGATCGAGTTGTCCGGACATGATAAGCTTATCCAAACTGTTCGTGGAGCTGGCTACCGTTTCTCCACCCGTATTTAGTTGTAATGGCTGAATGGATAATCGCTATAAAGCAGCGCGCCTGATAAGCACGCTGTCACTTTTTTACGCTGGGGTTATTTTACTGGGCTTGCTCACCGGCCTACTTATCGAGCTGTTGCTCGTTGCTTCGATTGCGTTACTTGTTTGGCACTACCTTAATCTTAATCGTTTACGCCATTACCTCTGGCAAAGCCGTCGTTTTGCCCCTCCCGAAGGCTCTGGTAGTTGGCGTCCAGTGTTTGATGGTATCTATAAACTGCAGATGCGCAATCAACAGCGCCGCAGCCAATTGGGCGAGTTAGTTCGCCGCTTTCGTGAAGGTGCCGAGGCGTTGCCAGATGCGGTTATGCTGATTGGCCAACATCATGTGATCCTATGGTCTAATACTCAGGCCCATGAGCTACTTGGCTTGCGTTGGCCGGAAGATCGCGGGCAGCGGATCGATAACCTGGTACGGTCACCAGAGTTTGGTCATTTTATTCGGGCAAGAAATGACAAAGAACCGCTTATTCTCACATCCCCCATTGATACCCAGCGGCAATTAGAGATGCGCTTGATGCCCTACGGTGATCATCAACGGCTGTTAGTGATCCGCGATATTACTTTGTTGGTGCGCTTGGAAAATATGCGGCGGGATTTTGTGGCTAATGTTTCCCACGAACTGCGCACACCGCTGACCGTGGTTAAAGGTTATTTGGAGATGTTGTCAGACCCATCGCAGATGGATCCTGCGATGTGGCAGCAGGTGCATCGTATGTTGGTCTCTCAAACAGACCGGATGGACAGTTTGGTGTCACAATTAACAGAGCTTTCAAGTTTAGAGTCTGCCCGGCAGTCAAAGGGCAGTCAGCGTATCGACGTTAGCCAATTGCTCGCTATTGTTGAGCAGGAGGTCGACGCTGTATATCGCGACAAACAGTTGCAGGTGACTTTTGATGTAACGCCGGGCATTGATATGTTTGGTGAGCCGAGGCAGATGCGCAGTGCCTTTTCCAACTTGATCTTCAATGCCGTTAAATATACCCCGGCTGGTAGGCATATAGAGGTGGTATGGAAAAAGGTGGCAGCCGGCGCACTGTTTTCAGTTAAAGACGACGGCGATGGCATCGAACCTGAGCATTTATTGCGACTCACTGAGCGTTTTTACCGTGTCGATAAAGCCAGATCGCGCGATACTGGTGGCTCAGGCTTAGGACTTTCCATTGTTAAACATGCACTTGGTAACCATCAAAGCGAATTGAAAATCCGTTCAACCGTGGGTAAAGGCAGCTGTTTTAGCTTTGAGATCCCTGCTCACCTGCTCGATAGCCGACGTATTTCCGAACAAGCTAACGAAAGTTAGTGCCTGTCATAAAAGCGTAACCTTGCAGTCATAGAGTTGTCATCAGAGCGCCAGATACTTGAGCGCGATTAGAGCTTGGGACGACCCATAAACGGAGTACACAATGAAACTGAAACATCTGGTTGGCGCTATCGGTTTGACGGTAGCAACCGCATTTTCTGCAAACGTGGCTGCACTAGACGCCGAACTGCCTAAGTATCAGAAGACTTCTGGTATCTCTGGCAACTTGTCAACAGTCGGCTCAGATACGCTGGCCAATATGATGACCTTTTGGGCTGAAGAGTTTAAGCGCGATTATCCAAACGTAAACATTCAGATCCAGGCGGCGGGTTCTTCTACTGCGCCACCTGCACTGACTGAAGGCACTTCAAGCTTCGGCCCAATGAGCCGTAAGATGAAAGACAAAGAGATCGCGGCATTTGAAAAACGTCATGGCTACAAGCCAACGGCTGTTCGTGTTGCTATCGATGCTTTGGCTGTTTTCGTACACAAAGACAACCCTATCAAAGGGCTGACTATCCAACAGGTTGATGCCATCTTCTCTAGCACGCGTAAGTGTGGCGAAGTCACTGACGTTAACTCTTGGGGCGACTTGGGCCTGACTGGTGACTGGAGCAAGAAAGATGTTCAGTTATATGGTCGTAACTCAGTGTCTGGTACATACGGTTACTTCAAGAAAAAAGCCCTGTGTAAAGGTGACTTCCGTAACTCTGTGAATGAGCAGCCTGGTTCAGCGTCTGTTGTTCAGTCTATTTCCGCTTCATTGAACGCGGTAGGTTACTCAGGTATCGGTTACATGACTTCTGGTGTACGTGCAGTGCCACTGTCTAAGGATGGCGTTAACTTCATTCCTGCCGACATCGCTAATGCAGCGAATGGTAAGTACCCACTGTCTCGCTACCTTTATGTGTACGTGAACAAGCACCCGAATCAGCCTTTGCCTCCAATGGAGCGTGAGTTCTTGAAGATGGTTCTGTCACAGACGGGTCAGGAAATCGTAGAGAAAGATGGTTATATCCCACTGCCTAACAAGGTTGTGATGGCCGACCTGAAAGCACTGGGCATCGATCTGTAATCGCTTACCACTGCTTTGCAAACAAACCCTGGCTTCGGCCGGGGTTTTTTATTTGCCCTACCAGCGTCACAAGTTGGTCATTAATTTCACGGTTAGCGTGGCTGTATCTTATTGTTAAAGCACAGGTAACAGTGCCTGAGATATTTTGCGGCGGTTGATGCAACCTCCGCTGCGAATAGTGGTCTTCTATTAACTGAGTTGTGGCCAGTGTGTTTAGCCATTGGATGCGAGTCGACTAGTTAGCGCGGTAAGGGGAGGAGTATTATGAGCGACAAGGTGACCAGAGAAGCCCAAATCGCCCGTGACGTGGGTATTGTCGAAGCGGGGCTTGATAGCGGTTCACTGAGTAACGTGCGCTACCTGCTCAATTTTAGCCTGCCCCCTGCTGATATTGCGGATCTGATCGAAGCCAGTACACCGCAAGAGCGCCAGGTGATCTGGAAGTTGCTTAAAGAAAAGCATCGTGGTGAAGTGTTGTCTGAGCTGGCTGAAGATGTTGCCGGCGACTTTTTGGAAAACATGGCACCGAAGGAGTTGGCAGAAGTAACCGCCGATCTCGATACCGACGATATCGCTGATATCCTGCAACAACTGCCCGCTACATTAACGGCTCAGGTACTGCACTCCATGCGCGCGCAGGATCGCCAACGCGTTGAGCGAGTCCTTGGATACAGTGATGATGTGGCGGGTGGTTTAATGAACACGGATACCGTGTCAGTTCGCCCCCATGTCACGGTAAAAACCGCATTGCGTTACTTCCGCCAGCTGCCAGCTCTACCACAGATATTCGATAGCCTGCTGGTGGTTAATACAGATGATAGGCTGCTTGGCAGCGTCTCCGTAAACTCCCTATTAACCGCAGATCCCAGTACCGAAATAAAAGCTCTAATGGATGAGGAGCCGGTCTCTATTAATGTCGACATGGCAAGCATGAAAGTGGCATTGCTGTTCGAAAAGCGGGATCTGGTATCTGCTCCCGTGGTGGATGGTGACGGCTGCTTGCTTGGTCGGATCACGGTCGATGATATTGTTGATCTGTATCGTGACGAGGCAGAGAACCATATTATGGAACGCGCTGGCATGGACGCGGAGCAGGATACCTTTGCGCCAGTGATGAAGACTCAGCGCCGCCGAGCCGTTTGGCTGTCGATCAATCTGGTGGCGGCATTTATGGCAGCGGCGGTGATCGGTCTATTTGAAGCGACGATAGAACAGTTTGTCGCCCTAGCGGTACTGCAACCCATTGTTGCCAGCATGGGAGGGATAGCAGGTAATCAGTCATTGGCCATAATGATCCGCGCCCAAGTACTGGGGCAGATCAATCGCGGTAATATCGGCTGGCTGTTTTCCCGCGAGGTGAGGGCGGGGCTGCTGAATGGCGTACTGTTCTCTGTCTTGGTCGGAGTCATCGCCTGGTTCTGGTTTGAACATGCCGCTCTGAGCTGGGTGATCGCGATGGCGTTGGTGGTGAACCTATTTATTGCCGCAGTAGCTGGAGTGCTAACGCCGATGCTGTTGCAGCGCTTCAAAATTGATCCAGCGTTAGCTGGTGGAGTTTTGGTGACCACGTTGACCGATGTGGGTGGATTTTTTACCTTCCTAGGCTTGGCAACCATCATATTGGTTCATTGATAACTAGCTGGCTTGCTCCTGTGTGTGGAGTTGGTTGACCATCCGCAGCAATATTTGTTTGAGGTGGCGACACTGCACAAGTTGCAATGCTTTTGGAATAGAGACAATGCAACGCTGGCGTTGCGCTTGTTCTGGCCAGCTGCGCAGTAACATGGTCACTTCCATGGGATAGAACTGTAACTGTCTTTGCCTGCCACCCGTGAGCCGTGAAAAGCTTTTTGCATGACGCTTAGCCCCGACGATGCCAAGTAGGCCGGCCTCTTCATAGGCTTCGGTACGGGCAACCTCTTTATGACTCAGGTGGGGTTCGTCATGGCCTTTGGGAAAGAGCCATTTTTTTTTATTACTGCGGCTGGTAATGAGCACAACTTTCAACTCATTACGATCGAAAACGAAAGGTACGACGCCGAACTGAACATCAACCAGGGGGGAGCGAGAATCTTTGGGCTGCTTTGTATATTTCATACCGCGTACCGTTAGCTGTCTCAGGCTAGCCTGTTCTTGCTAGCATTATCTACCCCCGGCCATAAGGCAAGTTTATTTAAGCACCTGCTTTATTTTGTTCGACCGCCTTCAAATATTCGTAGGTGGCTATTTGTGAACGGATCTTGCGGCGGTTACCCCGCGGCTTGTATTGGTTCGATTGCTCTTTATCAATGATCCTGGCTTTGGTGGTATCTGACCATTGGATATTTAAAATATCGATGATCTGTTGCTTCAATGCTGGGTCATAAATTGGACATCCCACTTCTACTCGGCGATCAATATTTCGTGTCATCCAGTCAGCAGAAGAGATCCAAACGGCCGGTTCGCCTTCATTTTCAAATACGGCCACCCGAGGATGTTCCAAAAAGCGATCGACTATTGAGATAACCTCGATATTTTCGCTCAGGTTAGGGATCCCTGGGATCAGCGCACACATGCCACGCACAATCATTCTGACTTTGACACCTGCGCTACTGGCTTTATACAGGCGGTCAATGATCCCTTTATCATCAACATTATTAATTTTCAGGAAGATGCTCGCTTTTAAGCCTCTGGATGCCGAGGAGATCTCGCGGTCTATGGCGCGATAGATACGGCTCCGGCTGTCCGTAGGGGAAACCACCAAATGCTTGAAATTGAATCGTTTATAGCTATGAATGATAAATTCAAAGACGCTTCTTACTTCTTCGGTGATCTCTTCGTTGCAGGTGAACAGACTGAAATCAGTATAAATTTTTGCGGTTTTTTCATGGAAGTTGCCGGTGCCAATATGGGCGTAGCGCATCAGCTTGTCACCCTCTTTACGGGTAACCAAACAGAGCTTTGAGTGGCACTTCAGTGATGGCACACCAAAGTCCACTTTAACCCCTGCCTCGGTTAGCGCCTTGGCCCATTCAATATTGGCTTCTTCATCAAATCGCGCTTTGAGCTCAACTATCACCGTGACCTTTTTGCCATTTTCAGCTGCATCGATCAGTGACTTAACGATACGGCTGCGCTTGGCTAAACGATAGACACTTAGCTTGATGTCTCGTACCGCAGGGTCGATTGCTGCCTGGCGCAGAAATTCGGTGACATAACGGAACTTGTGGTATGGATAATAGAGTAGGATATCCTTTGCTTTGATGGCGTCAAAAGCGGTGATGTGGCTGTCAAAGTCATGGCTGTTAACGGCCGGGAGTTTCTGGTGTTCCAGATAACTACGGCCAATGTTTGGAAAGCCAATGAAGTCGCGGAAGTTGTGGTAGCGACCTCCGGGGATTACTGAGTCAAAGTTGGAGATACCGAGCTTAAACTTAATCAGTTCAACCATCGATTCCGGCATCTCTCGGTCATGGACAAAGCGCACTGGCTCAGCGGTAAGACGCTGCTTTAAGCCTTCAGACATCTGCTCCATTAAAGATTGGTCGATATCATCTGACAGACCATACTCGGCATCTCGGGTCATCTTCATCGAGTAGGCGTGGCAGGTTTCGTACTGGAAAAACGGTGCAAATATCTGGTCTAGGCAATAGCGGATGATGTTATCTAACAAAATGACGTTTTTGCGCTTTTTGCCTTTTTCTCGTGGCATCTGCACAAACCGCGGGGCGTCATCGGTAGGGATTTCGATCACAGCGTATTTTACTTGCTCGGGGCTGCGCATCTCGGCGATCAGATAGGTCAAATCATCTTTCAGGATCTTTGCCAAGTCAGTACGACGGTCAACAATAATGGGGGCGATATAACGGAGTAACTTGTCGCGAAAGTACTGTTTCAGCCAAAGACCCTGTTGTTCACTCAGTTGGTCTTCATTGATCAGAAAAATATTATGTCGCGCCAGCCCTTTAATCACATCGGTATAGATGAGATCAAAATCCTCCTGCAATTTGAGCACTTTGGTTTGGATCTTGGTGAGCAGGTGTTGGGTTGGGTTGGCGTCGCCTTTACTGACTTTACTGATCAGCAGGCGGCGTTTTACATCGGCCACCCTGACGCGGAAAAATTCATCCAGATTATTTGAAAAAATGCCGAGAAAGCGCACTCTCTCGACAATCGGCACCGACTTATCCGCCGCTTCCTGCAGAACCCGCTCGTTGAAGCTTAACCAGCTAAGTTCTTTCTCGACGTACAAATGATCGATGCTCATTGTTACTCCTAGTTATTTCCGCACGGATACCGTTGCTACCGCGCCATGATCTTTGAGAGCTATGACATATTTATGACAGCCACCCAGTTACTCTAAATATAGATCCTGTTTGCTTAAGAGCTTTCTATATCAACCATCAGATCATCGGCGATCGCCTCTAATGCATCAGTAAGTTGTTCTTCATCAAGTCCTGCTGGCAAACTGACTAATGTGTCAGCCTTAAACAGTGGTTGCCCCCAGTTTGGCGCGCTCTCGTAACGTGTTTCTAAGACTAAGACGTTGGCTCCCAAGCCGCTGACGGTTTTAGAGATATCCTGCACGATGCCGGGGCGATCGTTGGCGGTCACCATCACCTGAATGCGCTTTTCTTGTTTCTCTGTGGTGATGCCATCTGCGACCTGTACTTGCAATGACGTCAGTTTAGATAATTCGCTTTTCAGCGCATCGACCTGGTCATCGGCGATAGTGACTTCGAGGATCCCAGCAAACAAGCCTGCCAAGTGCCGCATACTACTGGCTTGCCAGTTGCCACCGTGGTGCAAAACCAAGTCTGACACCTTATCCACAATTCCAGGGCGGTCGACGCCGAGCAGGGTGATTACCAGTTGTTTCATCTTGTCATCTCTTTTACATATTGAACATTCATTATTGATTTAGACAGGCGAGGTGTCCAGCAAGGCTTTGTCTGTTCCTTTGTTGTAACTCAATAAATTTTAAGAAGAAAGATATATCCCTTTTTAGTCCTTCAGATTTTTCTGATGAATTTGGAGGGGTAAGAGGCGTTAGTAACAAAACTGTAATACAAACGTCATATACTCTGCGCCATCAAACTATGGGTGAGGTTTTCCATGGCTGCCAATTCGGTGCCGATATTTCGGAGCAGTCGACGTCGGCTGTTTAAAGACAATTTAGCGCGCTTTGGCGTGACTGGCGGTGGTTTGATGGTGCTAGTCGCGTTATTGCTTATCTTTTTCTATCTGCTGTATGTGGTACTGCCGATCTTTACGCCAGTCGACATGGAACAGAAGTTTAAGTTCGAGGTGAATACTGAAGCGAACGTCGTTTCTCTTGGCATCGAAGAGCAAGCCGAGATCGGCTATCGCTTTGCTGCCGATGGCCAGGTGGCGTTTTTTGCTGCCCGAGACCTGGGTGAGAGAAAAGCAGGCGACGAGATCTATCATCATCAGGTCGTGTTGACTGGGCCAATGACCGCCTCTGCGGCTGTGCCTACGGGCGATGAGATGGTGGCGTATGCCGACGCAGCAGGGATGGGGGTTATTGTGAAACCACAATTTCGTACCTCTTTTCCGAATGATGTGCGCGTATTAACGCCAGAGATGTTCTATCCGCTTGGCGACTCGCCTTTGCTGTTTGACCCGCAAGGCGCAGCAATTGAAAAGCTGGCGGTGGCACTGGACGATGAGTCTGCCAGTGTGGTCAGTCGCACCTCGGATCATCGTATTGTATTGGCAGCCTTTAGTGCTGAAGAAGACTTCCTCACCGAAGAAGTGGTGTGGACCCCTAGTCACGCCAAGATTGATTCGCAACTGAATACGGTACAGCAAATGCTGTTAACGCCGGATCAGAACCACCTGTTTATCCGTGGTGATAATCGGATCGAGGTGTGGAATTTGCGTAATTTGGCAAAGCCAACGCTGAAGCAGGTGATTGACCTCCGCAGTAAAGCGTCTGATGTCTCTACCATGGGACTGTTGACGGGTGCTTCCTCTTTGTTAATCGGCTACGACAATGGCGATATCAGCCAGTGGTTTGAAGTGAATGGCGAGCAGGGGCGTAAGTTCCAGCGTATTCGCGGCTTTAAGTCCGATGGTGCGGTGACCGAGTTTGTCTCAGAGAAAGGCCGTAAGGGCTTTATGGTGACCACGGACACAGGCAATGTTGCTATTTACCACACCACGGGTCAGAGCCGTCTGTTTGAACAGCACTTTACTGCCAGTTCTGCAGAGGCACTAACGCTTGCGCCTCGCCATAATGCTGCACTGCTGGAATATGATGGAGATATCTACTTCTTCGATGTTGAAAACGAATATCCGGAAGTCACCTTCAGCGCGTTGTGGACCAAAGTCTGGTACGAAGGCTACCCAGATCCGCAATACGTTTGGCAATCAACGTCTGGCAGTGATGAGTTTGAACCCAAACTGTCGTTGATGCCATTAACCTTCGGCACAATTAAAGCGGCGTTGTACGCCATGTTAATTGCAGTGCCTATTGCGTTGGCTGGTGCTATCTATACCGCTTATTTCATGACACCAAGTATGCGTACCTGGGTTAAGCCAACGGTTGAGATCATGGAAGCGTTGCCAACGGTTATTCTCGGCTTCCTGGCTGGGCTTTGGTTAGCTCCCTATATCGAAGATAACTTGCCGGGGATTTTGGCGATTCTCATCTTGGTGCCGTTTGGCATCCTATTGTCGGCATACCTGTTTAACCTGCTGCCTAAAGATATCACTAACCGTTTGCCTGATGGTTGGCAGGCGGCGATGTTGGTGCCTGTGGTTATCTTCTTCGGCTGGGCAGCGTTCGCGCTTAGCCCTGGATTAGAAGATCTGTTATTTGAAGGTAACGCCCGTGTCTTTATCACTAATGAGTTAGGGATATCTTTCGACCAACGTAACGCGTTAGTGGTTGGTTTAGCGATGGGCTTTGCCGTGATCCCTACCATCTTCTCGATTGCCGAAGATGCTGTGTTCAGTGTGCCCGGACACCTGTCAAACGGTTCATTGGCATTGGGTGCCACACGCTGGCAGACATTGACTCGCGTGGTGCTATTAACCGCAAGTCCGGGGATCTTCTCGGCAGTGATGATGGGACTGGGCCGTGCCGTGGGTGAAACCATGATCGTACTGATGGCCACAGGTAATACGCCAATGATGGATTGGAGTATCTTCCAAGGCATGCGAACGCTTTCTGCCAATATTGCGGTAGAAATGCCAGAAGCAGAGGTAGGTAGTTCTCACTACCGGATCCTGTTCCTGTCAGCGTTTGTACTATTCGTGTTGACCTTCATCTTCAACACCATATCTGAATTCGTGCGCCAGCGGCTGCGTGAAAAATACAGCTCGATGTAAGGGAAATGACCAAGATGAAGAATTGGATAAAGTCAGGTTCCCCGTGGATCTGGATGACAGGTGGTGCAGTCAGTATCTCGCTGGTCGCTGTTATCGGTTTATTGTTGTTGATTGCATGGCGCGGTTTAACTTTTTTCTGGCCTGCAACCATCTATGAGTTTGATTTGCGCCAACCGAACGGCGAAATCGCCACTGTGATTGGTGAGATCCATGATCAGGAGCTGGTGCCTGCCTCTCGTCTGCGTCAGGCTGGGGTTAAGCTAGAAGGCTACGATGAAGAGTTTGTGACTCGTTATCTAGTAAAAACAGGTAACCGTGAGTTTGTTGAGTTGGACTTTCGCTGGATATTGGAAACCAACATTGTTGAGCGTCGTGAGCCCAAAGGCATTGCTGTGTTTGAGCGCTCGAAGAACGGCAACTTCTATGGCTTCCCTGAGCAGCTATTGGAAAATGGCGAGCCCGTGGTTGCCAAATCCGTAGCGACAGAGCTGGAAGCTCGTATCGAGCGCTCGGTGATGCTGAATAATCAGGCGTTGGATCTGCAAAACGGCGTGATCGGCAAGATCAACTATGAGCTGGAACGTATCCGTTTGGAAGAGCGTGGTCTGGAGCTGAAAGAGCAGTTAACAGCTGAAGCCAAGGCGGGTTTTGAGGCTCGCCGCACAGAGCTGCGTAATGAGTACCAGCAGCATGAAACAGACCTGTTTGCTTATCGTGATCAGATGCGCCGTGACGCCATTGTGGTGCGTGATATGCGCGGTGAGCAGGTCAATATCAACATGCAGTATGTATTGGATGTCGCTTATCCTAATGCGATGAATTGGCCGCAAAAAGTATGGCGCTGGATGGTGCAGGTGGCGAAATTCGTCTCCCACGACCCGCGGGAAGCCAACACCGAAGGCGGCGTGTTCCCTGCCATCTTTGGTACCGTATTTATGGTGATGCTGATGGCGGTGATTGTGACCCCATTTGGCGTAATAGCAGCGATTTACCTGCATGAATACGCGGGTAAAAACTCGGTCACCAAACTGATCCGCATCGCAGTTATTAACCTTGCCGGTGTGCCATCCATTGTTTATGGCGTATTTGGTCTTGGCTTCTTTGTTTATATGTTAGGTGGCTCGCTGGATAAGCTGTTCTATCCTGAAGCGCTGCCGTCACCTACCTTTGGTACGCCAGGTGTACTCTGGTCTGCCTTAACCTTGGCCATTTTAACCCTGCCAGTGGTGATTGTATCGACAGAAGAGGGCTTGTCTCGTATTCCTAGTGCGATACGTCAAGGTAGCTTGGCACTGGGCGCGACCAAAGCTGAAACCTTGTGGCGGATTATTCTGCCAATGGCCAGCCCGGCCATTATGACCGGATTGATCTTGGCGGTGGCACGTGCAGCCGGTGAAGTAGCCCCCTTGATGTTGGTAGGTGTGGTGAAAATGGCACCGACACTGCCTGTCGACGGTAACTTCCCGTTTATCCACGTGGATCGTAAATTTATGCACCTGGGTTTCCACATTTATGATGTGGGCTTCCAAAGTCCTAACGTTGAAGCGGCGCGCCCGTTGGTTTACGCCACTTCGTTCCTGTTAGTGACCGTGATTGTTACATTAAACCTGACGGCGATTTCAATTCGAAATCACCTGCGGGAAAAATTCCGCTCGCTTGAACACTAGCCCGGACTGATTAGAAGATTTTTGAGGTATAAAGATGATTGAAGTGAAAACCACCTTAAAAGCAGGTTCAAGCGAAAAGCTGGATCTGATGAATATGAGTCCGGAGCAAAAAGCACTGGAAATTAAAGGGTTGGATCTGTTCTACGGCGACAAGCAGGCGTTGCATCAGGTCAGCATGAGCATCCCCAAAAACCAGGTGACCGCGTTTATTGGTCCTTCTGGTTGTGGTAAGTCGACACTGCTGCGCTGCTTGAACCGAATGAATGATCTGGTGGACAGCTGTCGCATTGAAGGTGAGATCCTGCTCCACGGCCATAATATCTATGACCGTAATGTGGATGTGGCAGCCCTGCGCAGCAACGTTGGCATGGTATTCCAGCGGCCTAATCCGTTCCCGAAATCGATTTATGAGAACGTGGTATACGGCTTGCGTCTTAAAGGCGTAAATGATCGTCGTCAGTTAGACGAAGCGGTGGAAACAGCACTACGTGGCGCAGCTCTGTGGGACGAAGTTAAAGATCGTCTGCACGACAACGCTTTTGGTCTGTCCGGTGGTCAGCAGCAGCGTTTGGTGATCGCCCGCGCCATTGCGATTTCACCTGAAGTATTGTTGCTGGATGAACCAACCTCAGCATTGGATCCGATCTCAACGCTGACCATTGAAGAGCTGATTAACGATCTGAAGTCGCAGTTCACCGTGGTGATCGTTACGCATAACATGCAACAGGCGGCGCGGGTCTCAGATCAGACCGCTTTCATGTATATGGGCGAGCTGATTGAGTATGCTGACACCAATACCCTGTTTACTACGCCAGCAAAGAAAAAGACCGAAGATTATATTACCGGTCGTTACGGCTAATTCTGATTAACGTATGGATCTGCTTGGAGCAATCCCATGGAAACTATGAACACGTCAAAACATATTTCAGGCCAGTTCGATACGGAGCTGGAGAACATCCGCAATCAGGTATTAACCATGGGCGGATTGGTTGAGCAACAGCTGCGCGATGCCTTGTTAGCGATCGAAGAGAACGATATCGAATCGGCGAAGCAGGTGCGTAAGAACGACCGACAAGTTAACCAGTTCGATCTGGATATCGATCGTCAATGTATTCAAATCATCGCCAAGCGTCAGCCTGCGGCGAGTGATTTGCGTTTGATGGTCGCCATCAATAAAACCACCGCCGATTTAGAACGTATTGGTGATGTCGCTAAGAAGATCGCCAAAGTAGCGATGGAAGGTGAATACGACAAAAAGCAGCTGCAGCTGATTGCCAGTCTGGATAGTCTGGGCCGTCATGTCTGCGACATGCTGCATGATGTGCTTGATGCATTCGCCCGTATGGACGTTGACGCGGCATTAAAAGTACATAAAGAAGACAAGCGCGTTGATCGTGAATACGAAGGTATTTTGCGTGAAATGGTGACCTACATGATGGAAGACAGCCGCTCAATTCCCAAGGTATTGGAAGTGATGTGGGCGGTACGTTCATTAGAGCGTATCGGTGACCGTTGCCAGAATATCTCTGAGTACATCGTCTACTGCGTGAAGGGTAAAGATATCCGTCATGCGCCGAGCTCGGAAATCGATGAACTGCTGAAGTAGCCATGAGCTAGGTGATTTGGAATGGATGAAAAAGCCTCTTTTTTAAGGGGCTTTTTACTGCCAAGAGCTAATTCTGAACTCAGCGTCGACGAGATGAAGAAAGCTGAGATTAACAAGAGGTCGTTGAATCTTTGAAACAGGTTTGCAATACCCTCTATGTCACTTAGGGTATTGCTTCAAAGCAGTAAACCAGTTCCGCCTTCGGCATAAAAGGCCATCCTGCGCAGGATGGCTTTTTTCACTAAATATTCCGACGACTTAACGAAAGCGCAGTTGAAAGCTATGCAAAGTGGATTGGTAACGTAAGCTTGAGTTTCTCTTTCTACTGTTAACCTCCTTTTTGAGCGTAACAGTTTCAATTAAGGCAACCGCTTTGAAAATCTTTACCCTTACAGTTCTCTCCTTTGCTATTTCGTTGTTGTCGGCTTGCTCGCCAGCTGAAAAGGTTGCGAGTAAAAAGTCACAGGTGATTATTCCTGACTACCAGCTTGATGCGTTAGAGAAGGCCAAAGGTGTCGAACAGACGGCTAAAGAGGCTGAGGAAGCCCGTAAAAAAGCTTTGGCCGATGCCGGTGCCTGATTTTGTATCACACGTTAACGTATTTCCAGTCATTGCGGTTATTCGAGCTTAGCTTCGTTATTCCGTGAAGCCTCTCACGTTGGTTTACTTTCTTCATTAGCGGCTTATTGATAATGTCTTTAATTATTTCCAGCTTATTGGGAATCGCGTCTTTATCTGTCTAACAGGGATATGTTATGCATGGTTGCTGTCAGTGTCTGCCCCGGTTTTTTTGGTTGTTGGGCTGCTTGTTATCCTGCGCTGTGTTTGCTGATCAACCGCCACCGCTGACTTCCGCACCTCGCCCGATTATCACTAGTTCACAATGGCTTATCGCCACGCCAGACAAATGTGTGGTAGCGAAACAAGGCGATCCTTGCAAGGCCAGTGTGGAGCTGCGTTGGCAGTTGGCTATACCGGGAGATGTCTGCCTCTATCTTGTTGGTAATGAAAACCCTATTCAATGTTGGCGTAACCGTCAGGCTGAGGTTTATCAGCTTGAGGTGAATTCACCGCAAAAGCTCGATTTCAAATTGACCCGCATCGTCGACGGTCAGTTATTGGCGGAAGGCTCAATAGAGGTTGTGTGGCTACACCAGCCAACAGCTCAGAAATATCATTGGCGTGTTTTTTAGGAGCAAATGGTGATTGAGGGGAAAAAGATCTTGCTGGTGGAGGATGACATCGCCTTGGCCACTTGGATTGTTGAATCACTGATTGAAAATCAGTTGTGTGTTGAGCATGTAGCGCGTGGAGATCTTGTGCTTTCGGCGTTGTCGTCATTTCAGCCCGATTTAGTGATCCTTGATGTGATGTTGCCGGGAATAAATGGTATTGAGGTTTGTCATCAGATACGCCAGACATCGGCGGTACCTATCCTGTTTCTTACTGCACGTGCTGATGAGTTTGATGAGGTGTTGGGGCTTGAGGCCGGCGCCGATGACTATGTGATAAAACCGGTACGGCCGCGGGCTTTGCTAGCAAGGCTCTCAGCCTTGCTAAAAAGAGTTCAGCCACCAGCCATTGATACGACCAACTTGGTATATGGCGCGTTGGAATTGGATCAGTGCGCGAAACGTGTAATTTACTGTGGCAATGAGATTTCGCTTTCTACCAATTTGTTTGATTTTCTTTGGTTTCTTGCTCGTCATGCGGGAGAGGTTGTTGATCGTGATCGTGTATTTCAAAACCTAAAGGGGCGGGAGTACGATGGTATGGATCGCCGCTTTGACGTCATGCTGTCGACGCTACGCAAGCTGTTTAATGATGATTCACAGCAGCCGAAAAAACTTAAGACAGTCTGGGGAAAGGGCTACTTGTTTGTTGCTGACGCCTGGCAAGTAGAATCATTCCCAGATGAAGTATAAGGCGCAGCGATGAGGCGTTTATACCTCAGTATTATTGTTACCGTGCTGGGCTCTTTGTTTCTGCTGGGGTGGGGGCTAGATCAGCTGGCTGAACATCCAGACGATAACTCCCGTGATCTCGCTGTTTATCGCAATTTAGCCGATGGTTTGTCATCGCAATTGGCCAACGACAGATCAAATAGCTTGATGACCGCCACTAGAAAACTTGGCGAGCAGTTTGGTGTGAACTTGTCGTTGGATGAAATGAGCAGCTTTGCCTTTCCTGATGCGGAATTAGAAAAATTTTCTGCTCCCGGTGGTGTGCTATTAATGTCTAGTGCCGGTGCACATCTATATAAGACGATCCCTAACCACCCCGAAAGATTGCTGCAATTGCAAATACCATCGCAATTAAACGAACCTAGCGCATTTGATTTTGTTATGACCGCGAGTCTTTATGGCGGCCTTAGTCTGGTTTTAGTGCTCTGGTTGCTGCCTTTGACTCGTCGACTTTACCTGCTAACTCAGGCGGCAACTAAGATCGGCAAGGGTGATTTCCATGTGCGCATGGATATCACGCGTTTTTCCTATATAAATAGGTTGGAAAAGCGCTTTAATGCCATGGCGGAGCATATCGAGAAGCTGTTATCAGATAATCGATTGCTCACCCAGAGCTTATCCCATGACATCCGCACGCCGATGTCTTGTTTGCGTTTTGGTTTGGATGCGGTGATGGATACCACGGATGAGGCCAAGCGTGATGAATTCTTGCAACGCATGGACACCGAACTGGCGCATATGGAAGAGATGACGGCAGCTTTTCTTAGCTATGCCAGTATGGAACGTTACAGTCGGCAGCTTAAGTTCAAACGTCAGCCTCTGAATAAACTCGTTGAAAATGTGGTTGTCGATTGCCAGCCATTGGCACGCCAACATGGCGTGGCACTAGATGCGTCTCTGGCGATAGAAGATAGCCGCTATATCTATGATTTTCACTGGTGTTGTCGTGCTTTGCAGAACTTGTTAAGCAATGCTATCCGGTATGCAGATAGTCGAGTGAATGTTGCTGTCATTGTCGCAACGGATGCAATGCATATTTGTGTCGAAGACGACGGTAAAGGGATCCCTGACGAAAAGATGAAAGCGGTTTTCGACCCCTTTTTCAAGCTCGATGCCGATCGTTCACGTGAGCAGGGGCACTTCGGTTTAGGCTTGGCCATCGCTGCCAAAGTGATGCTGTGGCATTATGGCAATATCAGTGCATCTCATTCGAAACGGTTAGGCGGAGCTAGTTTGACCATGAGGTTTCCTAACTAAACACTTGCCTTACGAGTATTCGCTTTCTGCTGTTGCACGTCGATCACTTTCTTACATTTCCTACACATATCTACAACGGATAGTCTTGACGCCCCATGGTGTTATGAACTTAGCCGCAATGCGCTGACTGAGCAGTAAGGGATCGCTTCGGGTTCAGTGTTGAGTTGCAGGCCTTGTTCACAAAAGGACTCATCATGATAACGAAAATAAAAAAGTCACAAAGTGCCTCCTTAGGGCATTTACGGCCGCTTAAGTTCATCAGTGTGATATCGATTCTGTTTGCCATCAGTTGGTTGGCCTGTGGCGTCGCGCAAGCCGATGTTAAGTCACCGGCCGTGAAGCTGCAGGCGCCCAATGCGATACCTTTGCCTGTGGCAAAGCCACTACCTACCACCCGGATGTTCCATGGCAAGCCATTGGTGGATGAATACTCCTGGCTGATCGATACTGACTTCCCCCAGGTGAATGATGCGGCAATACTGGATTATATCGCCGCAGAAAACAGTTACTTTGAAAAGGTAATGGCGTCTCATCGCGAGTTGACCGAAAGACTGATCGCTGAAACGAAGCAGCGTACGATATTAGACAGCAGAGAACCGGGGCACGAGTTCCGCCAAGGTGACTTTATTTATCGGTCTGTGGCGCTAGCAGATAGCCATTTCAAGCAATGGCAGAGAAAGCCGCTGAATGGCGAGTTGTTTAGCACTATTTTTGATGAATCAAAAATGGTTGCCTCGGAAGCCGGAGAGAGCATCCATCAGCTTTACTTTAGTCCCGACGGGCGCTATGCCGCTTGGGGTAGCTATCAACAGGATATCTTTGCTTCGCAGCTGCAGTTTTACGACATCAGTAACCAGAAAAAACTTAAACAGAATATTGCTGGCGGGCTGCCTTTATATGTGTGGGCGCAGGATAGCCAATCGCTGTTCTATCCATTTGTTACCGAGTCTGGTCTTTATCAAATCCGTTTGCATAAGCTAGGCACAGATCCTGTGAATGACAATGTTCTTTTTCGGGAGACGCGGCAGGCATTCCGCAATGAACTTTATCCTAGTGTGTCGGGGGATTATGCCTTTCTCTACCGCGGTGCTAATCGCAGTCTGCAGGTGATTGCTTTTTCGACTAAGTCACCGGAGCAAGCGCCAGTTCAGATCTCCAACATTAAACATAATGTGATGAACTATATCGATCACGCTAATGGCACGTTCTATATGCGCAGTAACGATATTAATCGTAGTTATCGTATTGCGGCCGCTAAGGACACCGGCAACGGCCCAGGCTCATGGAAAACTTTACTGGCTGGGGATGATGATCTGCAGCTTAAGCGCATGGTGCCGTTTGATGACTTTGTTGCGGTTGAAGCCAATCGGCTTGGACAAAGTGAGATAGTGATATTGAGAGAAGATCGCGAACCACAATGGATAAAATTTCCTGATCAGGCTTATACCGCCACGTTGGCAAAGCAGCAGGATCCTGCTAGTCAGCAAATTCGTCTGAACTACTTTTCTCTGACTACGCCCAAATCTCAGGTGGTTTATGACATGGAACATCAAGCCCTAACCGGGCTAAGTCGGCTAAACATCGATATTTCGCTATATAAAACCGAGCGTATTCAAGTCACGGTGAGAGACGGTGTGCGCGTCCCTGTTACCCTGTTTTATCGCGACGATCTAAAACAGCAAGGTCAGCCTTTGCATTTGACGGGTTTTGGTGCTTTTGGCGAGACCGGGGAGGGCTGGCCACGGGGCTTTAAGTTTGCCAACGAACGCTTCAGTTTACTGGACCGTGGCGTGATGTATGCCATGGCCCATGTGCGCGGCGGGGGCGAGTTAGGGCCTAACTGGCAGCGCTCAGGTGAGCAGATGCAGCGTAAAAATAGCTTTAATGATTTAGTTGATGTCGCTAATGAACTGATCGAACAGCAGTACACGCAAGCGGGCAAAATCAGTATCGCTGGCGACAGTGCCGGTGGCATGTTAATGGGAGCCGCACTGAATCAAGCGCCGCAGTTATGGTGTGGGGCAGTGCTTAATGTGCCCTGGGTCGATCCGCTGTCGGAGATGCTGGACACGGAAAACGCTGAGGTTGAATGGATATGGAGCCTGTTTGGTAATCCATTACGTTCAGCTGAGGTGTTTAACTATGTCTATAGCTATAACCCGTATGATCAGATCCGTCACCAAGCCTACCCACCGCAACTGATCACCACGCGCTGGACTGACAATACGGTGCCTTACTGGCACGCTGCCCGTTGGGCGGCACGTATGCGTGAGCGTAAACAAGACAATAACCTATTGCTGCTCACCACGCGCAGCGACGGTAATCATTTCGGTGGTGCTACGCCAGAGAAAGATAGGTATGAACAAGCGCAAGAGCTTACCTTTTTGTTGATGGTACATGGGTTGACTGAGGTTGCCCCTGCTCCGTTACCTAAATTAAGCCAAGAGGAGTAGGTATTATGGCTAGATATCTTATTTACCTCTTGGTAGCGCTATGCATTGTTGGCTGCGTTTCTGGGCCGAAAAAGATGACGCTGGCACAAGCCGAATATCAACCCTACGGTGATTATGTCGGCAAGCTGGGGGATAGGGAACTCCACTATAAGTGGGATACCGCCGATCCTATGTTGCATTACCTGCTGCTGGCGAAGAAGCTGAATACGCTGCCAACTGACAGTGACCGGCGCGCCTACCGCTATCAGTCGAAGTCTCTCACCTTGGAGATCGTTGATAACCAATTCGTGATTGATGGTAATCAGAAATGGCTGAAGCAGATGGATGCCGGATGGGACGATCGTTTCAATACGAACTATATCCGAGCGCATAATGCCATGCTGTCAGGCAGCGCGGTGATGGGCTGGCAGGTAGAGCATCGAGGAGATAACGCGGAACAGATGCTGGATACCGATTTTCCCCGTGCCTTAGGGGTGGCGCAGCAGTTGATGAGGGAATTGGGGCTTAACTGCATCATTAGAGGCTATAGCGAACAGGAGCAATATCAGCAAGCCGCAAGTTATGTTGAACGCTATCGCGGTGTGCATCATTTTCGTCACTACGCTTGTGGTGAGTTATCGCTATCTGTCATCACCACCGTTCAACCGGATCTCTCATCTACTTATTCGTTGGTGAAGCTGCGTGGTAATGATGAGAAAGCGACAGGCCTGGCGGAAGTGAAACGTGGCTATGAGCAGTTTAAGAGATGGGATTTTGATGGCTATGCTGCAGCATACAGCTATGCCACCAGTGACTACTCGGAGCGGGTAGCGACCTGGGCAAATGGCGTTGAGCGAATATTACCCTTGATGCGGCGAAAGTGCCCCTGCCGCTTATCAGTGGCAGAGCCAGCTTTGTGAAAGAGGATTGTTGGGCTGGCAGTCAGCTGAGCAACATCAGTATGTGCTGACTAATTGGATCGTTGTTTTTGGCGGGTGCGTATCGGCAGACCATTAACTTAGGGGTCACTCGCAGGAATAGTGAGTGGTTACTAGAAAACAAACATTGCCGTGCAGTAACATGACCGGATCGAAACACGCAGGGAAAGATTGATGGCGAAGATTATCTACGGTGTATCAGGGGAGGGCTCAGGTCACTCCTCTAGAGCGAAACTGATGGCTGCCCACCTTGAGCAGCAGGGGCATGAGTTAAAGCTAGTCTCCTATGATCGCGGTTATCGCAATTTGCACCAGCAGTTTGACGTGTTGCAGATCCAAGGGTTAACCATCGCCAGTGTTGATAACAAGGTATCGAAACTAAAAACGTTGACCGAGAACTTGGCTAACCTGCCTGAAGGCACCCGTGCATTTAACAAGCTTCGCGAGTTGTTTAAATCATTTCAACCGGATTGCGTTATCACCGATTTTGAACCGTGCACCGCGTATCTCGCCAATCACTATGATCTGCCGCTGATCAGTCTGGATAATCAGCACCGCATGCGTTACATGGAATACGCCTGCCCGGCAGATCTAAAAAGGAAGCGCTACTTACCGAAACTATTATTCGCGCCATGGTGCCCAAGCCCTGGTATTCGTTGATCACTTCTTTTCATACCGGCGCGTTGAAAAACGACCATTGCCAACTGTTTCCGCCCCTGATCCGTCCGGCTGCTTATGGCCTTACTGCCAGCAGAGGGGAGCATATTTTGGTGTACGCCACCTCAGGGTTTGATTCGTTGTTGGATACGCTTAGCCTGTTTCCTCGCGAGCGCTTTTACGTTTACGGCTACAACAAGGATGAGGTGGTGGGAAATCTGCATTTCAGATCCTTCAGTGAAGAGGGATTTTTGCAGGATCTTAGTTCCAGCAAAGCGGTGATGGCGACGGCGGGCTTCACCTTGATTAGCGAAGCACTGCATCTTAAAAAGCCCTACTTGGCGTTTCCAATGCAAGGGCAATTTGAGCAGCACCTCAACGCCCATATGCTGGATAAACAGGGGCTGGGAAAAGCATGTTTACAGCCAGACCAAGATGCGATTGCCGCGTTCTTGTATCAATTACCAGACTATGAACTGGCATTAAGCCTATATCAGGGCTGTGGTAATCAGGGGATGCAAGACAAGCTCGACCAGTTGCTAGCCAATGATATGGCGCTGCTTAAATCGTTTAAACGCTAAGCCGGCGGTAGCGGGCGTGGCTCACGTTGATTGAAGCGAGAGCGGCTGGAACGAAAAACAAACGAACGCCTTACCGCGTTTTTTCTGTGAATAAACAGCATTGCCTCGCAATCGATGGCGATTGTTTAGATCGCCGTCTGAGATCTGTTGATGGCGAGTGATGAAGCAAGGTTAAGGCTGGCTAGCGCAGGGGGCAATGTAGTCAGCCCATAGTTACTTCTTGGTTGTCCAAGGCAGCTTCCCACTCAACGCGAGGGCGACAAGAATAATGAGTTGTCCGTAGGCAATATAGTCATCATAAGTGCGGAAAAAGCGAACTCTCGCTCTATACCCTTCGGCAAAGGCTCTTTCTAGATCTGTGACGCCACTCATGGCTAATTCAAAGCCCGCATAGCCACTCACTATCCCTATCAATAGTGCGTTAGAGGCTAAGAAAATCACACAATACCAGCCTACCAGCATGATCCCGCGAAACACCAGTGTCCTTTCATCAGACCGGGGGTTAAAAAGAATACCCAACTCTTACTCCTTAAGTTTTACGACGTCCTATGATGTTGTCGCTACGTGTTTCTCTTTATTTAAAGTCGATGCCAGCGGTTTTAAAAATCGGCATCAATCCAAGCCTAACTTGAGTGACTTGATACTTCTATGCGCTATCACAAACGCGGTAATCAAATCCCTCTGGTATTTCCTGAGGCATCTGGTTGGCTTGGAGATACCCCCAAACAGATATCGCCATAAAGAACAGCGGCAAGCTTAGCAGCGTGAGTGATTTGGCTCTCGCTTTCCGCCCCCTCAATATCTTGGTTGGCGTGTAAACTTTGTGATTTTTCGGGGGATACTGCCCATCGGCAAAAGATTTAACGCCCAGAGGTACCGCCACTGCACCCACTATAAAAGCGCAGATTAATGGCAGCCCAACGAACAGCGAGAACCATAAAACGGTTAAGCCAGCGTAGCCAAACAGGCTATGGCAAGGTGCCGTCTCTGCATACCATCGCACAAAAGGGAAAACCCACTGCTGATGGGTGATGAACACTACTCCGCCCGCCACTATATAAAGCGATACGCGTTTCAGCTTTTCTGGTTTTGAATATTCGTCTGCAAATTCAGTCACACGGGATCCTTAATGGGGAGCTAATATAGCCACACTGGGGCGTTTGTCGGGTGGCGCCACTTGGAGCTCGGAAAACCTCTGACACAATTTATTTGGCATTATTTCGTGCGAATGACATGCCTAACTTTGTCACCGTCAATGAAATCGTATAAAGCCAACCTAGTTTGACCTGTTGAGCCTCAGATTCAATGCCTGAGCAATCTGAATAGCTAGCCTTTAACTTGTAGGTGTACTCTTCGTGTAAGCTATAGGGTGGAGCTACGTGTACAAGAGCTTCAGCGCCTCTGAGAGCGATACTGCCGTTGTAGTCGATTTGCGGATCTTGCACAGTGATTGTTTGATGATCCGTAATGACGGTGTATATAGGGGAGTGCACTCACTTATATCGATTACTCTGATTGTGTAGCGGCTTGATTGAAATAAAAATCTTGGTAAACAGCACACCTACAAAGATCCTAACGAGTATTTCAACGGAGAAAACTGACGGATTATTCATTATTTCAATAAGACCGCAGATCTATGCCTTTGGAGAACTCCTCGTCTGGAACTTCCTTAACCAAAGCTTGGCCAGCGATCGGGCTTTCACCATTAAACGTGAGAGTTGGACTTCCATGCAGCTCCCATCCATTGTTTATTGATTCAGTGACCCGCATACAAAAAGTGACGTCGTCTGGGCCAGTTACAAAGCGGTATAATTTCATCTAATTTCCTTATCTATCTTTAGGCTGGCGTGATTATTCAATTGGCATGTACGCCGAAGGCTGCAACTTGCAAGCGTTGCGTTCTTTTGTACGAGCGCCTCATTTGAACTTAAAAATTGGTTCAAAAATGACGAGTACACAGAAGTATCTGCTGAGAACAATAAGCTATATACCGATGACACTATCAGTGCTCCAATCTGTGTCGCACTGGGGATGAATATGAAACCAGCAGCCCGAATAGTTTTTCTATCATTTAAGTGCGTTCCTGATTCACATTAAACTGCCATGGCGAGCGTACAACATGACTTTGTTTGGCTACAGTGCGGCATACCACTTAGCTAATTCCCGAAGTGCCTGCGGTGATTCTATTTCTAGATACCACACCCTGTTACCTACTTTTAGATTGGGGCAATTCTTATCATTCAAGTTTGAGTTTCTTGGTTGTTTTCGACCATATGGTTCCCCAGGTTTTTCTTGGTTTTTTATTGCTACACCAGGAATTACAGTATTGTATTTTTCTAACCATACATAGAACGCTTCTGTTCGATCGCGCTCTAAGGCAAGTTCTCGGCCTTTTGAGTTTTGAAAAACAGCAATATAGTCAGTCTGTTTCTGTACTCCAGCAAACCGAAGGGTTTCACTAAGAATAATGTGTGCATCTCTTGTATCGAACATTTCGCTGATCCTGATTGAGAGTTTCACGGCGCCCTAAGCAGCCGGAGTAGCGTTGTCTAAAGTTCGCTATTAAAACACACTTTAAACGGTTCAGTGGAGGTACGAGCAGCTTGCAAGCGAACTTTGATGGTTAAATACACTCAATTGTAAAAAGTAGGAGATTGGTAGACGAAACATTATCCGATTACAAATAGCTATCTAATTAGCTGGTTTGATTGTCTGGACTATGCAGGTCTTAACAAATTGCTTGGTGGTCTGCAGAGGCTTAAACCCATATTTGCACGCTTTGTTGGCAAAAATAGGTAGAGTCTTTCCCCCCTGTTTTTTATTGCGCTTCTTTCATGTATCTACATCTTGTGTCGTTATCTTCAGTGGCGTTTTCTCTTTAAAAGAAACGCCCCAACCATGGGCGAATTGAGCTGGCTAAAATAAGGCGCGAAGCGATTAATATCAGCGAAAAGCCTTCCGCGTGGGTTGGCATTTAGCACTTCTCGTGTTCTAGAAACCAACCAAAGAGCTCACCGTTACTGTATGTCTCAGACCAAGAGTCATGACCGGCCTCAGGGTAAAGCGTGAATTTCGCTTTGCCTCCGCAGCTATTTACTGCATCTATCATTCTTTGCGCCCCTTCGGCTGGTACACAGTCATCCTTTGCCCCATGAAACGCCCAAATTGGCAATGAGGTTAATCGAGAGGCGTGCTTAGGATTTGCAAAACTGCAGATCGGAGCAATAGCTGCAAACAACTTGGGATACCTTATCGCAGTTGTCCAACCGCCATAGCCTCCCATACTGAAGCCGGTCAGGTAGATCCTTTTAGTATCGACTTTGTGAGTACTGGAAATATCTTCAATAAGGGCTTTTATCGTTGTCGGATCCCACTGCTCATATTCAGGACACTGAGGTGAAAGAACGATAAATGGCAATTGCTTGCCAGCTTCGATTAAATATGGGATCCCTTGCCCTTTGACTAACTCAAGGTCATCTCCACACTCGCCGGCACCGTGAAGGTGAACGATTAACGGCCACTGACGATCACTTTCTGTGTATCTTTCTGGTAAGTACAACAAGTACTTAACAGAAACCGCTTTAATGATTTCCTTCGTAAATTCATTTGAACAATGTACAGCCAATGAAAAACTCCATTTAGTTTGATGCGGGGTGACCGCCTGTAATGCTAATGCCGCAAACTAGCGAATCCCCTCATAATCCCTAGGAAATTCATAAAAGTAGACGCGCACCCCGTGGTTTGATCTAATTAATTTCGCCAAAAACAAATCCTATCTCACCCTGCACGGAGGCAGTCGGGATGCGCGA
>NZ_QPID01000003.1:300000-439506 GCF_003336225.1 Corallincola holothuriorum | reverse complement strand
ACTCAACTTATTACTTACATGTATTTCTACATGGTCGCTTACGTTTCGTTGAATAATCTTTGATTACTTCAACACCCGTGAGCGCCCACACAGATTGTCTGACCAAATTGTTAAAGAACGATGCTGTTGCATCTCGCCAAACCTTAGCTTGGCTGCCCGGTCAACTCATTCGTTGTCCGCGGCAAGGGCTGCGCATTCTACGCTTCTGAGCCCCGCTGTCAACCCAGTAAAAACATCTTTTTTACTAAGTGACCAGAAGAAAGATAAAAACTTAAACCGTTCGTTTCTTCCCCCTGCCTCGCCCTGAGCGAGTGAGGCGGCATTATAGGCACCTTAATCCTACCGTCAACGCTTTTTTTATGTGATCTAGTTCAAGTGGTCAGTTCTTGTGCAAACCAGCAAAAATGAGAGCCATGTTTAAATTTTGTAACAACAGCAGCAGTTAATGTAGGGCAAAGCTGGTTGATAGTCAGAAAGCCCGTTAGTATCAAAAATCTTACTTTTTGCCTTCAAACGTTTAGTTATTACAACATTGAGTACAAATGCAATGAATGCAGTTAATTTTATCAAGTCTCTCCTCTTTAGTGCCGCATTGGCCTTATTAGGATATCTCGCAGTACAGTTTCTAAATATTCAAATCAGTGGCAGTGTTTTGTTTGCCGCTGGCCTTGTCATTGGTGGCGTTGTTGTTCCATTGTTTTTGCCAAGCCATAGCGCTGATGACATTGATGATGAAGAAGACGATGAAGACCATCATGTCGAGCCAGGTGAAGTTAAAACCCTTTACGTGGGAAATCTTCCCTACCGTGCGAATGAAGCCGCCGTGCGCGAATTATTTGAGAAGTACGGCAAAGTGTTTTCGGTACGCCTAATGAAAGATCGTCAAACTGGCCGTCGTAAAGGTTATGGTTTTGTCGAGATGAGCCAAGCGGATGCAAGTAAAGCGGTGACCGCGCTGAATGACAATGAGTTCCAACAGCGAACGTTGAAAGTACGTGAAGCTAAGGAACGTAAAGACGAAGATACCTAATCGATATTAGGTACACAAAAGCCGGCTAAGTTAGCCGGCTTTTTATTACCTGTATTTGTGTCAAACCAGCCAATAAGAAAGATGACCATTGCTGAGCTAGACGCTGATCTTGTTTCGTCACCCATAACGTCCTCTCTTTGACATCCAACTTTGCTGTGTTCGCCGCCGGTAGCAACAAATTTGTCACGCGTCTAGCGATCGCTTCACCGCTATCAATGCAATGGGCTGCAGGCAAGCATTCGATGATTTCTGTTGCCAGCAGCGGAAAATGGGTACAACCAAGAACAATGGTATCTGGACCATCACCTTGCGACCATGGCGCAAGGATCTCCGCTAGCCGTGGTAAATTCACAGCTCTTCCGGCTAACTTGTCCTCAGCCATCCCCACCAATTCACTGTTTCCAATCCGCGAGATACGACAATCTGCGGCGAATTCGTCGATCAACGCCTGTGTATAGGCTCGAGCCACGGTGCCAGGCGTTGCCAGTATACCGATATGCTTATTGCTACTCTGAAAAGCGGCAGGCTTAATCGCTGGCACGACACCAACAACGGGCAGGTCAAGTTGCTTCCGCAGCGTTGGCAACACTAAAGTGCTGGCTGAGTTGCACGCCACTACGACTAAAGCGGGATTAACCTGCGCAACCACCTGCATAATCAGGTCACATGCTCGTCGGATCAGCGTCGAATCGTCAAGCTCACCATAAGGCTGCCCTTCATTATCCATCAAGTAGTGACAGGTTAGTTCTGGGTAAGCCAAACGGATCGCTTGCCAAACTGACAATCCACCCACGCCAGAATCAAATACTAATATTGGTTGTCTCAGTGACATCGCTTATCGTGACCAGAGGCTGTAAAAAGAAAACCCCACATTGATATGTGGGGTCTCATGGTAAAACCAGACTGAAGAGAATAAAAGTAACCTTTAATACTCGGGGCCCGAACCTGCGCGTTGGCGCACGTACAAACTAGTTAAACCGAACAGACTGGTTAAACTGCTCAAACTTCTCTACTTGTAGCTGCGTTTGGTTTGAGCTCTGCTGACCATTCAGCTGGGCAAAGATAAGCTCCGACACTTCATACATGGCACGCTGTTGAGAGAACTGCTGCTTGAACCCCTCCTCGACTTGCAATAGCCGCGCTTTATAGTCAACGACCTCAGAGGCAGCGGAATTTTGTTGTGCGAATCCTGTACCCGGACTATAGGTATCGTTATCCTCTTGCGAAGCGTTTGTTGCGCTGGCCACTGCGGCTTCTATCGCACCACTTTGATATTGATCTGCCAGCTCGGATAGATCCCCAACCAACCCTGCAACCTCGCCAGTCTGCTGGCTGCTCTCAGTGCCATTCACCGCGTAATAGAATTGAGCGCTGCCACTATAGCTATAACTTGCCTGAAACTGGCCATTGCCAGACTGCATATTCATTGATGCAGAGAAGGAGAACTGACTGCTGGCCATCATGCTATAGCTGCCTACACCAACCGCTCCAGGTAAGCTCTGCAAAAACTGCTGCAACATAGATAAGGGTGAGAGGGGCTGACTAGAGGTTGAAGTCTCTGCACTGGTGTCAACTTCTGCTTGCGGAAGAACGGCTACAGCTGCCTCTTCTTGATTCCCTGTGGGGCGCTCTGCGACTGCAACAGCTTCAGGCTGAGACTCAGAAACTAGGGATGGCGTTGGCGCTATCTCTTTGCTTTCCAAAGCTGATTGCTGTGGTTGATTATTGCCGACATTGGTCTGGCTGAAATACTGCTGACTACTGAAGCTCATATTCACTTCACTACCGTTACTGCTCATATTAAAGCTGGCAGTTTGATAGCTCACCGTTTGCATTTGCACAGGCGCTTGGGGAGCAGTGGGTTGCACCGGTTCATTCAATGCTTGTCGAAACTGCTTAAGCGAACCAGAAAATGCTTTCCATTCACCCTGCAAGGTATGGCGCATATCGCGATCGAACAAACCGCTCTCTTTTAGATCGCTTCTCGCTTCTTTAAAGGCCGAACGGACATCCCGGCGTAACTCACGGTATTCTGCCCTTAGCTCTTTCCTACTGGCACCGTCTGATTGCGCTTGGTACAGCTTGGCGGTTAGTGCTTGTAGTTTCTTCGAACTTTCAGTGGCATAAGCGGAGGCGGGTTCCGTCGCAACCGCCGGAAAGCGCTCACTTAAAGATTGACTTAGCGCTTTATCAACGCGCGCAGCTTTAGCCTGCGGCTCAACTAGTGGAGACTGAGCAACGGCAGCTGGCAATGGCTGCGCTGATGGTAAACTAGCCAGGGGGCGAGTCGGTTGAGTAGAAGCTGTTGCGGAATAGTTCTGCTGATAACTCAGCTGATCACGATTTGTAGATAAGTTGCTGAAGAGTTGTTGATTGAACTGAAACATAATGAGGTCCTATCCGTTTATTCTATCGATATGCGTACCTCCTAATCGCCTCTGAACTCTCTATCGGCTCAGCAAGATTAAACTTGACTGTTTTTTGACCATTTTAATTTTGCTCATCTAAGCTCTAATGCAGGTTTTTTTGACTCTGCCGCCAGTTTGCCTAAAATTTGCGCCCCCTATCAGAGAGCTTCGCTGTCAAAACGGCAGTGACCAATGGAGTAGCCAATGGCTGAGTTATCCTTTTCCCGATCCGAATACGATGCCCAGCTAGCGGACAAAAGTCGTTGGTTAACAGAGACCTTTAACCGCTTTTCGCCACCCACATTGGAACTATTTGCTTCAGCGCCTAGTCACTATCGGATGCGCGCTGAATTTCGGGTCTGGCATGATGGGGACGATCTTGACTACATCATGTTTGATAAGGGCACCCGTAATCACTACAAAGTGACAAGCTTTCCGCAAGCGTCTCAACTTATTAATGAGCTGATGACCGCATTGCTAAACGAGATCAAAGGGCAACCGATACTCCGCCGGAAACTATTTCAGGTAGACTTTCTCTCATCTCAAACCGGTGAAGCGACCATCTCCCTGCTTTATCACCGTCAGTTAGACACTGAATGGGAAGCGGCGGCAACACAGTTACAGCAAACCCTACAGCACCATGGCAAAGTTGAACTTATCGGCCGCGCACGCAAACAAAAAATCGTCTTAGCCCGTGACTATGTGATGGAAACGCTCACTGTCGGCGATAAGCCGTTTCACTACCAACAGATAGAAAACAGTTTCACTCAACCCAATGCAGGGGTCTGTGAAAAGATGCTTAATTGGGCGGTCGATACCACCAAAGAGATGTCAGGGGACCTGCTCGAACTCTACTGTGGTAATGGCAACTTCACTCTGCCTCTGGCACAGAACTTCCGTAAAGTGCTGGCTACCGAGATAGCCAAACCTTCAGTGGCATCCGCACAATTGAATATGAAGTTGAATCAGGTCGATAATGTCACCGTGATCCGCATGTCTAGTGAAGAGTTCACCGAGGCGATGGCTGGACGAAAATTTAATCGTTTGGCGGGTGTCGACCTCAGTAGCTACGAATGTAATACCATTTTTGTCGATCCCCCCCGTTCAGGCCTAGATCCAGAGACGGTCAATCTAGTACGGGGCTACGACAATATTCTGTATATCTCCTGTAACCCAGAAACCTTAGCGGAAAACCTGGAGCAGTTAATCGAAACCCACGAGATCAGCCGTTTCGCATTATTTGATCAATTTCCTTACACCCACCATTGCGAAGCTGGCGTTCTACTCACTCGCCGCCAATAAGCAGGTTACTCGATCTCATCCGATCTGAAACTGGCTGCCCCACGGGCAACCAGTTTCAACTGTTTTATCACACGCTCGGTCAGCACAGGTAACTGATCTTTAGGCAGATCAAGTGCATCCGCACCGGCACTAAACACCAGAGTAACCATCGCCTCAGCCTGCACATTGACATCCGCCGAACGCCCTCCCACCTGCAACATCAGATAGTGCGCCAGCTCTTCAATAAAATGCTGGATCTCGCGTGCTACCGCGGCCCGAAAAGAGGCCGAAGTGCCGGAACGTTCACGCAGTAACAAACGGAAAACATTGGGGTTCTCAGTGACAAACTCCATGAAAGTTTCCACAGAGGTTCTGATCACCGAGCCGCCATCCTTAATCCGCTGCCGTGCCTGACGCATCAGCTGTCGCAGGGTCAAACCTGCGCTATCCACTAAGGTTAAACCGAGCTCATCCATATCCCGGAAGTGGCGATAAAAAGAGGTGGGAGCGATACCGGCCTCCCGTGATACTTCACGCAGACTCAGGCTGGCAAAGCTTACTTCCGCACTGAGTTGTGACAAGGCCGAATCAACTAGTGCCTGTCTTGTTTTTAACTTTTGTTCTGCCCGAACGCCCACGAACGCCCCTTGTTTGTCAATTTACACTGCCATCTTCATCCCCATCATACCCAAGGCAGGATCATATAAGAATGGTTGCATTAGGGAACAGGCGAGATAGAATCAGCGTACAACTGTACGCTGAAAATAAACATGAGTACCCAATAATGTCAGTTTCACCTAAACCACCACTGATATGGACTAATATCCTGCTATTTTCTTTAACTCTACTGGGAGCTTTGATCCTAGTTCCAGCTTGGGGTGTTTATCACGGCTTCGGCCTCGCGGAAGTGGTCGGCTGTATTTTACTACTTGGCTATTCAGGAATATCTATCACGGCGGGTTATCACCGCTTATGGTCACACAAGACCTACGAAGCGCACCCTGTCCTGAAAGTAATATTCGCTATTGGTGGCGCATTTGCTCTACAAAACAGTGCCCTGCACTGGAGCTCTGATCATCGGGTGCATCATCGCCATGTCGACAATAATGAGAAAGATCCCTACTCCGCCGGACGCGGCTTCTGGTACAGCCATATCGGCTGGATGTTGCGCGAGTATCAAGGCGACAGTTATGACGACTACCGTAATGTTCGTGATCTCACCCGCGATAAGGTCGTGATGTGGCAACACAAGTATTACCTCCGCCTAGTGCTCGCCACCAATATCGGTATTCCAGTCATCTTTGGTCTGTTTAGTGGTGACGTGATCGGCGCTTTCCTGATGTGTGGGTTACTGCGACTGGTACTTAGCCACCATTTCACTTTCTTTATCAACTCATTGGCGCATATCTGGGGCAAGCAAACCTACACCGATAAGAACAGTGCGCGCGATAACGGTTTTCTCGCCTTTTTAACCTATGGCGAAGGCTATCATAATTTTCATCATCTGTTTGAATACGATTACCGGAATGGCATTCGTTGGTGGCAATTTGATCCCACCAAATGGTTAATCAAAAGCTGCAGTTGGCTTGGTTTAACCCGTAAATTGAAAAAAAGCCCGGAAGAGCGGATCCAAGCGGCACGTTATCATATGCAGCTACAACGCCTGCAAAGCCGATTACAAGGGCGTAGTAATACCGAGCAATTGATTGCTAAAACTCAAGCGGAGTATGAAGAGTTGCTGGCTAAGCTGAACGCCTTCTACAGTACTCGTAAGCGTTTACTTGACCTAAAGAAGCGACGCATGCTGAAACGCTATGAGCAAAGTGAACTAGTGACACAGTGTCGAGAGCTACAACAACGCTGGTTGGCCCAACATAAACAGTGGCGCCAACTCACTGCCCAGTATGCCTAACTAAACAAGTGCGGAAATCAGTAATAGTTGATTTCCGCACTTGTCATCAATCCGCGCACCGTTATCCTTAACCGATTGTGATAACTAGGCATACGTTTGATGGAATCGATTAAACTCACCGAATACAGCCACGGCGCAGGTTGCGGCTGCAAGATCTCCCCGGCGGTATTAGACACCATTCTCCACAGTCAGCTTGCCCTGCCGTCTGATCCTAAGCTATTAGTCGGCAATCAGAGCAAAGACGATGCCGCCGTTTATGATTTAGGCGACGGCCGCGGCGTTATCAGTACCACTGATTTTTTTATGCCGATAGTCGATGATCCCTTTACCTTCGGCCGTATTGCAGCCACTAATGCCATCAGCGACGTCTACGCCATGGGTGGCAAACCGCTAATGGCGATCGCTATTCTTGGCTGGCCGACGGCGAAATTGCCGCCAGAGGTTGCCGCCCAAGTCGTTGATGGTGGGCGTCAAGCCTGTGCTGATGCAGGAATATTGCTTGCAGGCGGTCACAGCATTGATGCCCCAGAGCCTATTTTTGGTTTAGCTGTCACCGGCGAGGTGCCACTAAGCCAACTACAGCGCAATGATCAGGCCACTGCCGATTGCCAACTGTTTCTTACTAAACCTTTGGGTATCGGTATTCTCACTACTGCCCAAAAACAGAAAAAGCTGCGTAGCGAAGATGAGTTGATCGCCATTGATGCCATGTGCCAACTCAACAGCTTAGGCTATCAGTTAGCGCAGATGGACGGTGTCACCGCAATGACCGATATCACGGGATTTGGCCTGCTAGGTCACCTAATTGAGATCTGCGAAGGCAGCGGCGTACGTGCGGAGATCGAGCTTGCCCAGGTACCACTACTGGCACAGGTAGAGTTCTATCGCAGTCAAGGCTGTGTTCCCGGCGGTACCGAGCGTAACTTCGCCAGCTATGGTGATAAAGCCACGCGATTAACCGAACTGCAGCGGCAGCTACTCTGCGATCCACAAACCAGTGGTGGCCTGCTAATTGCGGTAACGCAGGAGCAAAGTGACGCGGTTGCAGCCGTATTGGCGCAACATCATATGCCAGCACAAGCAATTGGCCGGTTACTGGCTGCAGATAATAGTCAGCCCCTAGTGTCAGTAAATTAGCCGATATTGGCCACAAATTAGCGCTCGTTGTCGTGAGTTTCCGTCATTTGGGCGCTTTTTATGCTGTTTGCACTTTAGTCGGCCTGCAGGGATCGGTAACATAGGCGTTCTCTGCGGCCAATAAGAAGCATACTCGCTGTGACAAAACAAAAAGCCTCTCCTACGACACCCTGTGAAGAAATTGAAAACAACCACTACGATGCGATCATCATCGGCTCAGGTCCGGGAGGTGAAGGTGCTGCGATGAACTTAAGCAAACGCGGCCAGCGAGTCGCCGTTGTTGAGCGCCATCAAGATGTCGGTGGGGGCTGCACCCATTGGGGAACGATCCCGTCAAAAGCACTACGCCACTCGGTTTCCCGCCTGATCGATTTCAATAACAGTCCACTGTTTGTCGAAGGTTTCCATAAGCCGCGCGCCTGGACCTTTGATCAGATTTTGAAGCAAGCGGCGTCTGTCGTCACCAAGCAGACCCGAATGCGTGCCGGGTTTTACAACCGCAATGATGTTGATGTGATCCATGGCTGCGCCGAGTTGGTTGATCGCAATACTGTTAAGGTGGTTGTTGAGGGCGGTACCGAAACAATCACGGCTGACAAACTTCTGTTGGCCCCGGGCTCTCGCCCCTATCGCCCCGCTGATATCGATTTTTCTCACCCACGGGTCTACGACAGCGACACTATTTTAAATCTCACCCACCACCCACGGCATATCATCATTTATGGGGCAGGCGTGATCGGCTGTGAATACGCATCCATCTTCCGCGGACTGGACTGTAAAGTAACTCTGATCGATAGCCGCGAACGGTTACTCTCTTTTCTTGATGTTGAGATCTCCGACGCACTGAGCTATCACTTGCGCTCCTCCGGTGTGATGATCCGTCACAACGAAACCTACGCCAGTGTTGTCGGTGAAGATCATGGTGTGGTGGTGAACTTCGAATCAGGGAAACGATTAAAAGCTGATGCCTTGCTGTTTGCCAACGGCAGAACCGGTAATACCGATACGCTGAAACTAGACAAGGTTGGCCTCAAAGCCAATCACCGAGGTCAACTGGAAGTGAATGAACACTACCAAACCAGCGTTGAGAATATCTACGCGGTTGGTGATGTGATCGGTTATCCCAGCTTAGCCAGTGCCGCCTACGACCAGGGCCGGATCGCCGCCGATGCCATCGTTGATGGCAAAGCAGAAGCGAAACTAATAGGAAATATTCCCACCGGGATCTACACCATTCCTGAAATTAGTTCAGTAGGAAAAACTGAGCAGGAGTTAACCGCAGCGAAGATCCCATACGAGATCGGTCAGGCACACTTCTCTAGCTTGGCTCGCGCACAGATCGCCAACGCTGGCGTTGGCTGTTTGAAGTTACTTTTCCATCGCGAAACTAAGCAAATCCTTGGCATTCACTGTTTCGGTGTGAACGCATCTGAGATCCTGCATATCGGTCAGGCAATCATGGAGCAAGAAGGTGACGCAAATACCATCGAGTATTTTGTCCGTACCACCTTCAACTACCCGACGATGGCTGAAGCCTATCGTGTTGCGGCGCTCAACGGCTTAAACCGACTGTTTTGATGACCTGCTCAATCAAAAAAACCGCTGACTATCAGCGGTTTTTTTTGTCTCGTCAGATCGTCACTGGTTAACTCTTTAACATGCAGCTCCAAGGCAATGACTCGTCCCCCAAGACAATGAAATTCGGGTTCTCCAACGATTCGCGTTCATTGTAGCTAAGCGGGTTGAGGGCAAGGTCGAGAATGCGCCCCCCTGCTTCATCGACAACACATTGTGCCGCACCAGTGTCCCACTCTCCGGTAGGACCAATACGCAGATAACAGTCTGCAACGCCCTCGGCAACCATACAGCTTTTCAGTGTACTACTGCCAAAGGGAATGAACTCGGCCTGCACATCCTCGTGCAGACGATCAGTGATCAACTCAAGGTTTTGCCGACGGCTGACAGCGACCCGCAAAGAGTAAGGCTGCTGCGGTGACAACTTAGTGGCTTTGATTGCCTGAGTATCGCCGTTTTGACACTTAAAAGCGCCATGACCACGGGTAGCAAAATAGGTTATCCCTGATACCGGCGCATGAACCACACCCAGTGTGGGTACACCACCGACGATCAGTGCGACGTTCACGGCAAAATCGCCACTTCCTGCAATAAATTCACCAGTACCATCTAGAGGATCAATGAGCCAATACTTGTCCCAGTGGCAACGCTTGTTAAAACCAACGTCTGTGACCTCTTCCGATAAGATTGGAATATCAGGGGCTAAAGCCGTCAAACGTTTGATAAGTAAATCATTAGCTTTCAGATCAGCTGTCGTTACCGGCGTTTCATCCTGTTTAGTAAGCTTTTCGAACCGTCCCTGCTGATAGATATCAACTATCAAATTGCCGGCTTCGACCGCCATCGCCCGTACATCATTGAGCAGTGCAATCGGCTCCATTGTTACCTCTTCTGTTGCAGCCATTGATGCGCCAAATAAACCGCAGCAATACTGCGAGCTTCACAAAACTCTTCCTGTTGAACCAAGCCCAGCATATCCGAGACCGGCCAATATACCCGTTCCAGCGGCTCAGGTTCATCGCCCTGTAGCTGCTCTGGATACAGATCTTGCGCCAACAAGATAGTCATCTGACTGCCAAAATAAGCGGGGGCCATGGTCAACGTCTTGAGCCTGGTCAACTGTTGGCAACCAAAACCTATCTCTTCTTTCAATTCTCGATCTGCAGCCTGTTCCGGCGTCTCACCTGGGTCAATCAGACCTTTGGGAAAGCCTAGCTCATAACTGTCTGTTCCGGCAGCATATTCACGAACAAGGATTAAGTTGTCGCCCGATATGGGGATCATCATCACAGCCCCTCGTCCGCTGCCCTGCATCCTTTCATACTCACGGCGCGCACCGTTGGAGAAAGCCAGATCCAACGCTTCAATGGTGAATAGGCGACTTTGGGCGACGACGCGTCGCGCGAGTACCTTGGGTTTTTGCCTTTTCGGAGGTTCCTGGCTCATTACCGACTCATTATTAAGGGCTGATATTCATATCAAGATTTAGACGCTAGGATTACACTAGCGGCGAACTGCCATCGTGCCAACATTTTTTGTACCAGACAGGGCTACGGAAGAGAAAAATGCTGAATTGGAAAGAGATTGACACTGTTTTACTCGATATGGATGGCACATTACTGGATCTCCACTTTGATAATCACTTTTGGCTAGAGCACCTACCAAAGCGCTACGCTGAAGAGAAAGGGCTCTCTCAGGCAGAAGCGAGTAACACGCTATTGAACGCATATCATGAAGTGCGCGGCTCACTGCAGTGGTACTGCCTCGACTATTGGCAGGCACGTTTGCAGATGGATATTGTGGCGATGAAGCGCGAAGTAGCCAACAGGATCAGCTTACGCCCCGATACCCTGCCCTTTCTTGCCGCGCTAAAAGAAACTGGCAGAGCCGTGATCTTGCTAACTAATGCCCACCCTGACAGTCTTTCGCTAAAAGTCGAGAAAACGCAACTGGACCAACATCTGGACCTACTGCTGAGTAGCCACAGTTTTGGTGCAGCAAAAGAGGAGCAAAAGATGTGGCAAGCATTGCAGAAAAAAATCGGTTTTGACCGCGCCACTACACTATTCGTTGATGACAGTGTCAGTGTGCTAAATGCCGCTCGCAAATACGGCATAGCCCACCTGTTAGCCGTAGCCAACCCCGACAGTCAGAAGCAACCCGCGCTGATCCCTAACTACCAAAATATCAAAGACTATCGGCAACTGCTGAGCGCGATCCGGGCAACCCCCAGATAAAGGGGGCACAGTTTTTAACGACTATAGACCCAACTTGGTGTCGAACTCTATCTTCAACCCTTCGGGGGTTTTGTCGCTCAAGAATTCTAGGCCTTCGCGCAGATCTTTTGGCAAAGTTCGATCCGGCTGCATCAGCAGTGACCCAACGGCACGTTCACGATCAGGCAACTTCAATTCACCCGTCAAGTTTAGCGGGCTCTGGCTACCATCAATGACACCGACCACCTGGCCGTCAACACAACTCAATGTGACATGAAATAGACCCAATGGTGCAGGGTTCTTCAGCAATCGATTACTGAACATCGCTTCTTCCCAGTAGATATCTCCTTTCAGGGATTCACACCAAGGGAGCCCATGTTCGAAACGATCAATCGCGTAGCGGAAACGGCCATCTAAACGACTACCTCCTGGTAGATTCGCCAAACTATCGACAAATTTGCCCGGCACTTCCAAGTAGCCGTTATAAATTGAGATACCACTTGTTTCGGCAACGAGATCGACTCTGCCATTTATCTCTGAGTTACGATCACCGAACTGTACGTTGGCTTTCACTTGCCCCAGCAACAGCGGCCATGGCGATAAATCCCAGCGTACCTTTTCCAACACAATACGACGCTCTCTAACCACAGCCACATCGCCTTTCCAGACGGTACCGCTGACGCCTTGCAGGACCACATCATCAGGTAAGGGCAGCCAGTTCACCAGCAATGCTGCGGGAAGGGTGGCTATTAAGAAAACCAAATACAGGCAACCAGCAATGATGCCTCGGCGTAACCAAATCACGTCATTATCCCCTTCTTAATTGCAAACGACGGATCCGAACCACGCCGGTTTCCTGCTCTGACGTCAAATCAAGGCTGCCGACGTCAATCCCATACTGTTGTTTCAATATCTGTAGCCAACGCAAAAAATCATTAAAAGCAACGCGATCGATCCACACCTGGAGATCTTCCCCCTGAGGTTGAATGCGAGCAATAACGACTTTCTGTGCCTTCGCGGTTCGGTTAACAATCGACGATAACGAGCCGCTACGAACATTTCCCTTACCTGTGCTGGCACGCAGGTTAACAACCTCAACCGCTGCACGTTTCATTTCGGCCAAGCGGCTCTCTGCCGAACTCAGCGCCTGTTGCTCATCAGCAACGGCATTATTTAATGGTGACCACAAGCCCCAATAGAAGATAGCGACAACGACGGCAACAGCCGCCATCGCCAGCAACTGCTTTTCTCTGACATCAAGCCCATCAAGATAAGTCTTTAGTGCATTCATTGCTTACCTCTTATCGTCACCGACCCAGTGACTTTGCCATCCTGGTTATTTAACGAACCGATCTCAATGTCAAAACTATCAGGGGCCGCAGCTTTAAACTTTTCAAAATCGGCGAAAGCTTTGCCTTCCGCCTGGATCCGCAGCTCTCGTCTACGACTGTCAAACTTCAGCGATGCAAGGGACATATTAGCGACGTCACTGAAGGGTTTTTCCAACTGCGACAGCATGCTAAATAGGCTGAGATCCGTGGACACACTGCCACCGAGCTCGCCAAGCTTCTGCTTCATAATGGAGCGGGCTTTACTGACCGAAGAAGCTTTCACCTCAGGAAACACCACCTTAAACACTGACAAGGTCTGTTCCTTCGCCAATGCGGTCTGATTACTTAGCCTTAACAGCTGCAGGCCATCTAGCACCATGTTAAGTAATAAACAGACGCCGACCACAATGGCAACCTTGCGCCAGGGTAGCCATCGAGTGTCCACTTCTCGCTTAGCTTCAAAGTCACCCTGCAACAAGTTCCACTTATGGCTTGGCAGATGCTCGGCCAGCAGTTGCATCGGCAACTCTTCTGGCTGACGCTCAATCTGTAAGCCATCAATATCAGCAAAGATCCATGGCTGATAGCTGTTCAACAGCTGCGGCTCTTCACTCTCCTCTCGCGCCGCGATCATGCTCTGCAGGTAAAGCTCTGCATTGTCATGTTCAACAACGATGCCGGCAAATTCATCGGTACGCAGCAGCAGTTGCTGCTCCATATCCAAAGCTGTCCAGCCGTCCTCTTGCCATGGTAAAGCGAGTAGATCAGGCAGTAGCCGCTGGGGCTCAAAATTGGCTTCTCGCAGCCAATCCAACCATTGCGCCATCTTTAAACGGCTGACAACCATGACCTGCTGAACATTGTCTTTTCGCTCACCTAAGGCAAAGTGCAAACTGTCCACATCTTGTGTCAGCTGTTCTTCAAGCATAAATGGCAAGGCTTTGATAACTGCACGCCCCGCTTTTGGCGGCAATGGCACATTATGTAGTCCCACTTCGCTGCTCGGCACCAATACCACGGGCTTGCGCCCCCCAACACGTTCATGGAGTGTTTCCAACTGCTCAACACCAGCGAGCGTTCCAGAAGCGATCACTTCTGAACTGCTGTATGACCAGACCAGCCAATGCACTGGCGCGTCATGTTCGTGGCCTAGTCGGATCACGAGTTGTTCGTTCACTGGGTTCCTCCCAATTGGCGGCGGATCACAACCAATTTGTTGTCCTGCTCACGCTTCAATAGCGATTCCAGTCTAAAAGTGACATCTGCCACTTCCGTTTTTGCCTGTAATAAAAAATAGAAACTGTTCACCGTTAGCGATTCCTTCTGTGCTGCGGTGACATCGCCGGCACCACTGACTTCAGGTTGGCGCCAAAACTCATCAATAGTTTCATAGCCGTTTTTTGGCCGGTTATTAATTAAATCCTGCGCGTCACTTAATGTAAGCCGCGGAGTTAGTGCCGCTTGTAGGAGCAACGCTTGCTCCGCCTTAATCGTATTCACATTTATACGTAACAGCGGATTTTCCGGTACAGCACAAACGTAAGGCCGTACCTTTTCATAAATTTCGGCGGTTATGCCTCTAACCGTCCGCAACTCACTGGCATGTGCCATCAAGCTATTTGCCGCCAGATAGGGCACAGGCATCGATTCGTATTCACTGTCTTCAGCACCGGCACTGGAGGAAACGATTGAGTCTGCATCGAGCCAGTCACGCAGCGCTTCCGCTATCTGCTCCGCTTCATATGCATCCACCCCAACACCTTCTAACAACTCCTGAAACATACGGCTATGGGGCGGCCGGGTCTTGAGTTCTTTCTCCGGCGTTGGACCAGCGACGCTGTTTAAGTTAAAACATGCCTGCTGATCGATGATTTGCCCGCCCAGTGAGCCGCCTTCAACCGGAAACTCATTGCCCTCCTGCGCCCAGTTTTGGCCCAAGTGCACGACATCCTTATCATCCTTAAAGCCCTGGATCAGGATCTTCATCGCAAATTGTTCAGCGCCAATGGCATACCAAAGCCCTTGATTACCATGTATTAGGTTTTCGGCACGGCGCATTTGCAGGCTCAAGCGCTGGGTCATATTAGCTGCAATGATCACCGCCAAAGCCACTACTAACATCACGGTAATAATTGCGACACCACGCTGACGCCGAGGTGAGTGGTTACTTCTCATCTGGAATGCCACCACTGTCACTGTCGCCTATGTCATCTTGGCCACTGTTGCCGCTACCGCCATCGGGGCCTGCGGTTGGCCGATGGGACTTACCATCGCCGGGCAGTAAAAACTTCCGCGTAATTAGGCCAAGCCCTTCAATATCTAGCTCAACGGCAACAGCATGAGGAATATTTTCACTTTCCCAAGGCCGCTGCCAGGTATCTTCCTCGTAAACACTGACTTTAAATCCGTTGACCCCTTCCATAAGGGTCGACTCTTTCGGTTCAGTGCCACTGACTGCATCCGGGTAGATGAAATACAAACGTTGTAACTTATTTTCCTGTACCCGATACGCAATCGACTGCACCGTACTGCGCTGCAACATGGCGTTTGGGTTACGCCAGCCCTGTCGGCTCAGCACCATGCCATCAAACTCACTCTCCAGCAAAAACTCAGCCACCCACATGAACCCCTTGCTCGGTTCACGTTCATCAACACGTACTTGACGACGTGTGGTCTGCATAAGGTCCCGCTCTAGAATGGTCATCACCCGCTGCATCTTCTTCAACTGCGCCGAGCGTTCCCGCGAGATCTCCTCGCTGCGCTGGATATTATTCAGCGTGGTATAGGAAGCGACACCCACCACGGTAAATACCGAGATAGCTACCAACATTTCCAGTAAGGTAAACCCTTTCACCCGCAACATCAGGATTTACTCCGATAGGTCACCACACTGGCCAGAGGCGACTTATCCTTCTCCTCATAAAACACCTCGACACGCACACCGCGCAACTCTTTATCGGGGGTTTCCAGTCCTTGCTGTGTCCAATGCCAGGTATGACCGGCCATCTCCATGGTACCGCGAGTAACCGACAATTTTGGCCACTCTTTCTCCAAGGCGATCTCTGTCATGCGGTTGCTCGCTACCCAAGTCGCCATAGAACTTTGTTCTAAATAAAACAGGCTATTGATATGCCCGGTGGTGGCTTGCGCCAAGCTGATGGCTGCGCTGGCAAAAATAGCCAGCGCCACCAAAACTTCCAGCAATGTCATGCCTCGGCTGTTAATCACGGTCTATCCAAAGGCCCCAATAGTTCGACATTGCCGGTGTCATGACCATTGACGCGAAAAAAAGCGATTTCGTCGTCACTGACATCCTGTAATGACAATAACAAGCTGAACGGAGTCAAATCGCCGCTCGAGAAAATTAGTATTTGCGGTTTGGCGTCTTTATCTTCTTCTCGCTCAATCTCCACCCCTTCAAACATCGAGCCTTGCTTGGTGAGCTTATTTTCCTGCTCCCAAGGCAGGTCATCCAAGGTCAATTCCGCGGTCACGATGTCTGGCCAGGTTCGGGTTGAAAACAACTTGTCATCCTCAATCGGCTGCCATTTCTGCTCATCATCCAAGCGGTAAAATTGATACTGCTTGTCATCAACACGCATGCCGTACTCTTCACCACGCATCAACGCTTGTTCGGCCGCCATTTCTACCAGCGCACTGAAACGCGAAGCTTCCTGCTCCAGCGTTTCCTGCGGACCAGCAAGATTCAACGATAAAACGACACCGACCGAAACCAGCGCCATCAACGCCGTCACCAGCAGCACTTCAAGCAGTGTGAAGCCTTGCGCCGCCAGTCTGCTAGCTGAAGCTCTTATTGCCAATTTACTGGTGATCCTGCAGGTTCCAGTTGCCTATATCTGCAGCCGTACCTTCACCGCCCTCTTCACCATCAGAACCCAATGAATAGAGGTCGATCTTTCCACGCTCACCAGGGCTTTGATACATATACTCATTACCCCAAGGATCTTTAGGCAAACGCTTGATATAGCCATCTTCGCGGTATTTACGCGGCTCAGGTGCACTGGACGGTTTCTCCACCAACGCTTCCAAGCCCTGCTCAGTGGTTGGATAAACAGCGTTATCCAACTTGTACATATCCAGTGTTTGCTCCAGCGCAGTGATATCACTGACTACTTTCTGCTGGTCCGCCTTCTCTTTGTTACCCAGTAGGTTGGGTACCACCAAAGACGCAAGGATCCCGAGGATCACGATCACCACCATCACTTCTAGCAAAGTAAAGCCGGCGTTATTCTTGGAAAAGGTTTTCATCTTGAAAAAGTCCTCTGTGGAAATTGGCGTTAGCCAACGAGATTGTTCAAATTAATAATAGGCTGCAAGATAGCAACCACGATAAACAGTACGACACCTGCCATAGCCACCAGCACCAGAGGGCCTAGCAAGCCCATGGCAACGGTCATCAGGGAGTCAAATTCACGTTCCTGGTTGTCAGCAGCTCGGGTCAGCATCTGTTCCAACTCACCGGAACGCTCGCCCGATGCAATCATATGTAACATCATTGGTGGAAAAAGTTTGGTATCGGTCAATGCCGCCCGCAAGCTGGTACCTTCTCGCACATGCCCGGTAGCATCGTGGGTGGCATTTTTAATGCGTAAATTGGTTAATACATCAGAGGCGATACGCATAGCTTCCAGCAGCGGCACCGACGACGCTGTCAGGATCGCCAAGGTACGTGCATAACGGGCGGTATTCATCCCCCGGATCACCTTACCCAGCACCGGCATAAACAGCTGCCAGCCATGATACTTAAGCTTCCATTTCGGCTGCGCCAACAAACGCTGAACACCCATCATCAATAGGATAGCGGCGACGAAGATGTAAAGGCCGTAGTTAAGTACAAAGTCACTGGCCCCAATAAGGATCTTGGTAGTGGTTGGCAGCCCTTGTCCCATATGCTCAAACTGCGCGACAATTTTTGGCACAACGACAGCCAATAACAGGGTGATCACGCCGGTGGCGATCACCGTCAGCACAATCGGATAAACCAGCGCCTGGATAAGTTTTGAGTTGGTGGCTTGCCGCTGCTCGGTATGATCAGCCAAACGATTAAGTACCGTATCCAGATGGCCGGATTTTTCGCCAGCGGCAACGGTGGCACAAAACAGATCATCGAACACATGGGGAAATTCTTGCAGGCTTTCCGCTAAGGTATGCCCTTCCAGTACTTTACCGCGGACAGCCATCATCATGGTGGAGAGGCGATCTTTTTCGCACTGCTCAGCCACCGCTTTGAGCGACTCTTCCAGGGGCATCGAAGAGGCAACCAAGGTCGCCATTTGTCGCGTAATTAACGCCAGCTCCGGCGCAGAAATCCCTCGTTTAAAACCAAAGCCGCCTTTTTTCTGTTTCTCTTCGGCGGCCTTTGCGTGTACCAGTTCGGTGGGGATCAGTCCCTTGTCACGGAGCATCTGCCGAACTTGGCGGGCGCTGTCTCCCTCCATGACGCCCTTTTTCTGGCGCCCGGCTTTATCGATCGCTTTAAATTCAAATACTGCCACCGATTATTCCTCGCGCGTCACACGCAGAATCTCTTCTAACGATGTTTGGCCAAGCAGCACTTTATCAATCCCGTCCTGGCGAATACTGGGAGTAGACTCGCGTACATACTTTTCAATATGTTGTTCGCCAGCGTCATTGTGGATTAATTCGCGCACTTGCTCATCGACCACTAGCAACTCGTGTATCCCGGTTCGACCACGATAGCCATTATTGTTGCACGCAGGACACCCAGCCGGATGGTAAATGACCTGCTCTGTGGTAGGCGGTAAGCCCATCAACTCGAGTTCAGCGTCAGTGGCTTGTTGCGGCTGCTTACACTCTTTACACAAAGTACGCACTAAGCGCTGTGCTAATACAGCCAACAAACTGGAGCTCAATAGGAACGGAACCACGCCCATGTCCGCCATACGGGTCACGGCGCCAGCAGCGGTATTAGTGTGCAAGGTGGAGAGAACCAAGTGACCGGTCAAACTGGCTTGTACGGCGATCTGGGCGGTTTCCAAATCACGGATCTCACCAATCATCACCACATCAGGATCCTGACGTAAGATAGCCCTTAATCCGCGGGCAAAAGTCATATCAACTTTCGGATTGACCTGAGTTTGGCCAATGCCATCCAGATCGAATTCCACCGGATCTTCTACCGTTAAAATATTGCGGTCTTTACTGTTAATGCGACTGAGACCGGCATACAAAGTAGTACTTTTACCTGAGCCAGTAGGACCGGTGACCAGAATAATACCGTGAGGACGATGGATCAGTTCCTGAAAAATGGAGCGATTACGCTCGGTCATTCCCAACTGTTCTAAGTCCAACTGCGCGGCGTTCTTATCCAGTAATCGCAACACCACGCGTTCACCATGACTTGACGGCATGGTTGATACCCGCACATCAACAGCACGACCACCAATACGTAGTGAAATTCGACCATCTTGCGGCACACGTTTCTCGGCAATATCAAGCTTTGACATAACCTTCACGCGGGAAACCAGAATATTGGCCAATTTACGGTTCGGCCGCAGTACCTCTTTCAACACGCCGTCAATCCGGAAACGAATAATCAGCGAGGTTTCAAAGGTCTCGATATGGATATCCGATGCGCCCTCTTTAATCGCTTCCGACAGCATGGCGTTGATCAGCTTGATGATCGGGGCGTCATCTTCGCCCTCAAGTAGATCCTCTGTTTCCGGCAGCTCATCCGCCAGTGAAAAAAGATCCATTTCACTACCGATATCTTCCATCAGCTGCTGTGCAGCACTGGAGTCACGCTGATAAACCGCGGTTAACATCTGTTCGAAGTCAGCTTCTTCAAGCTGAGTGAAACGCACTGGCGCGGCAGCAAATCGCCGCACTTCGGCCAGGACATCAATCGGTAGCACGCCAGCAAAATGTGCCTGCCAGCCGTCGTGTTGCTGCTCTAAGACCACCTGATTACGTTTGGCATAGGCAAATGGCAACACTAAGCCGGATAGCTCCTGCTCAGATAGCTCTTCACCCAGTTCAGGATCTGCCGCCAACTCATCCAAGGATGGCGCTGGCTGAAGCGCCTCTGACTCTTGTGTTTGATTTAGTTCAGCCATGCTTAATCCTGCTCTTCTAAGCGACGTAGCTCCGCTTCCTGCTCCATACGTTCGCGCATGTAGTCTTCAAAGCTTGGCGGTGGCAGATCGGCGGACTTCCATTCCGGCAGTAATGGCGTATTGGCATCGAGATGACGTAAGCCTTCGTCGTACTTACGCAACTGCTGCGCACGGATGAAGTTGTATTTGCGATTACTGATCTCATTCATCGTCATATCGTCGCGGACAATGGTGGGACGAATAAACACCAACAGGTTACGCTTACGCTTAGTTGTACTGGTGCTGCGGAACAGCTCACCAATCCAAGGAATATCACCCAACAGTGGCACTTTCGAGACGCTCTCTTGCGCGTCTTCATCGATCAAACCGCCGAGCACAATGGTACCGCCATCATCAGCCATCACAGTGGTTTTCAGTTCACGCTTGTTAATGGTGATATCCACTTCCGTGGTACCTGAGATACTCGAGACTTCCTGCTCGATCACTAACTGAACCGCGTTGCCTTCATTAATCTGTGGCGTCACTTTCAACTTCACACCCACTTCCTGACGTTCAATGGTCTGGAACGGGTTGGCATTGTTAGAAGAGGCCGTGGAACCGGTCAATACCGGTACATCCTGACCAACAATGAAATAGGCTTCTTGATTATCCAGGGTGGTAATAGAAGGCGTAGCAAGAATGTTGGAGTTAGTGGTACTACTCACCGCCTGCACCACGGCCGCCCAGTCATCGTTAATCGAACCCACCATGATGCCGTTAATATTGCCTAACACCTGCGCCAGTAAGCTAACGTCACCATCACTCCCTGGCGTTTCGGTCGTTGTTGTGACACCGGTGGTTGGGTCGATTGTCGTCGTCGTGGTGCCATCCTGGCCGCTCTGATACTCACGTTGACCAGCCCAAAGGGAAGATACCGGTGCTTGCGAACCGTTATTCCACTGCATTAAGCCGACATCTTCGGAGAACCATTGCACGCCGAGGTTAATACCATCGCCATCCTGAACTTCAACAATAATCGCTTCCACTAACACCTGGGCACGGCGAATATCCAACGAACGGATCACCCCTTCCAAGGTACGCATCATGTCTGGCTGCGCGGTGATAACCAAGGCATTGCTGTCTTCATGGGCTTCAATAGAGATATTTCGCTGGGAGGTCTTCTTCGCTTTACCACCACCAGAGGCCTCTTGCGCAATGGTGTCACTAACCCCTTTAAGCAAAGCAACCATATCTGGAGATTGAGCGTATTTGAGGTAAAACACCTTGGTGTTACCGTCGGTTTCCAACTCATTATCCAAACGACGGATCAGAGCGACAATACGCTCACGGGCTTTGGGCTCACCTGACACCAGTACACTGTTAGTTCGTTCATCAGCCACCACTTTCGGCTTTAAAAACCCTGGTGTCGTTTCTTTACCGCCAGTCGTTCGCAGCAGGTTATCGGTGATCCGCACCATTTCTGCGGCAGAAGCAAAACTCAACTTAACAATTTCAACTTCCTGGTCACCGGCTTTATCCACCAGTCGAATGATTTCAACCAAGCGATTCACAACCGCGGCACGGCCTGTCAGCATGATCACATTGGATGGGTCGTAGTGCACCACGTTACCGCCGCCAGCGTTATCATTTAGCTGACGTAACAGCGGGGCTAATTCCCTTACTGATACGTTTTTCACCTGCACAACGCGGGTAACGAATTCGTCGCCTTTACCTGGATTGCGATCCCCGACCACAGGAATTGCCGCCGTTTTAGCGTCTTTGTTTTTGATCACCTTCACTATGCCGTTATCCATCTCCACCACGGCGTAGCCATACACTTCGAGTACATTAAGGAAAAACTGGTAATACTGCGGCTCAGTTAACAGATCATAACTGCGAACATTCACCTTTCCGCGTACACCGGGATCAATAATGATGGTCTTATTGAGGTTTTTACCAACAATATTGATAAATTCCTCAATATCCGTGCCCTTAAAGCTGGCGGAATACTCCGCAGCAGAAGCCTGGGCCACAAAGGTGATAACAATGGCTGCAAACACGCCTCGTATTAGCTTGTAGCTTAAACGGAGGTTCTTAGATAACTGCACCTTAACGTCCCTCATCATTACTGTTCACCCGGAAGCGAAAATAAAATCTCATACTGTTGACCATCACGCTCAATCGTTAATGATATCTCGTCCATTTCCGGTAACTCATCCATTACACTCATCGCCTGCCCCATATCGGTCAGGTCAAGTCCATTGATACCAACAGCCAGGTCATTCGGCTGTAAGCCCATGCTTTGAAACATTTCGTGATCTTTACCAGGGTTAACCCGAAAGCCCTTCAGCGCGCCTTCCTCTTTGACCGGCGACACGCGAATATAGTCGGTTAACTTACCTATCAGATCTTCATTACTTTTAGCTGCGTCTTTAGTTTTCCGCAGGCTTTCGGTTAAGCGCCGATTGCGACGTTGATCCACTTGCTGGCGCGGTGTGGCCTTCGGCGGCTTCTTCGCTGCTCGCTCAGTACCACTGTAATCAATACCGGCTAACATCAAGGTCTCATGACTCCCCCGGTTACGCAGGATCACCCTGTCAGGGTGGATCTCGCGCAACGTGGCACTGGTTTTATCAATCTTATCGCCAATAAAATAGGTCGCTTGCTTGCCACCATTTTCGATAATCGCCGCACTGAATTTTACATCCGTACTGGCAACCACACCGGTCAAAGTCAAATTGAGCTTGGTCTCTGGTGCCTTGGTAACTTGTTGCTGCACCTGCGGCTTAACCGCTTGATACTGACCAAACAGGTTCAGCGACAAGATGTTGGAAAGATTGATGCCAGGATCATTGGCACCAAGAGAGCTCACTTGCGGAGGCTGCCACTGCTCGGCATTGGCGCTCACAGGTAATAATGCCCATGTCAGACGTGCAGTTAGGTAAATAAGATAAACCACAAACAGCCAGCAGAGCCAAAACGCTGCAAGCTGGTGGGGAACCTTCTGCCAATAACGCTCAAATTGAGCAACGAAATCCATCCCAAGCCCTTGTAATTGCTTTTATCAATCCAGATCTAACGACTAAAACTTATCTACTGGTGAAAAATGCGCCAAGTTTTTGGCGCAACATCCAGTCCGTGGTTTATATCATATAAATATGGTAGTTTTCGCGCTTCTGCACGTAAACAGTGAAGCCCGTCAATCCCTTAGCCTGTTAGGGTTAACAATAGATGAAGAAAGTACAGTGTGAAACGTACAGTGTCCGCTTGGACAAATGGCTGTGGGCGGCACGCTTTTATAAAACGCGCGCCTTAGCTCGTGACATGGTGCAGGGCGGTAAAGTGCACTACAACGGTCAACGTTGTAAGCCCTCCCGTACGGTAGATGTCGGCGCGGTGCTCACACTCCGGCAAGGGATTGATGAGAAAGAGATCATTGTCGAACAACTGTCCGATCGGCGACGCGGTGCTCCTGAAGCACAATTGCTGTATCGAGAAACAGAAAAGAGTATCAATACTCGCAAACAACGGGCAGAGCTGCGCAAACTGAGCGCAGATCAGATGCCCCACCCTGATCGCAAGCCGGATAAGAAACAGCGCCGCCAACTGCTCAGGGTGAAAAACCAATAATCGTATATCTGGGAGCCATTATGTCCAGCGCCGCACAAAAACAACCTGATGCGTTATATCGTTACCTTTTTGAACAAGCCAATGTTCGTGGCGAGCTTGTACAAATTGAAGATGCCTACCAGCAGATGATTAAGAATCATGCCTATCCGCCAGCTATAGCGACCCTGCTGGGGGAGCTGCTGGCTGTCACCAGTCTACTGACGGCGACACTAAAGTTTGAAGGTCATATTACGGTACAGCTGCAAGGCGATGGCCCGGTAAGGCTTGCGGTGATCAATGGCGATCACCAGCAACGGATGCGCGGCGTCGCACGATTTGAAGGCACACCTGAAGGCGTGACTTTGCAGGAGCTAGTTGGCAAAGGCCATATGGTGATCACCATTGCGCCAGAGCAGGGAGAGCGCTACCAAGGCGTTGTCGGACTCGATGAAACGTCGTTGGCCAACACCATAGAAAGCTATTTCCAGCAATCTGAACAGCTGGCGACACAGATCCAGTTGTTTGCTGATAGCAAACAGTGCGGTGGTATGTTGTTACAGATCCTGCCGGTTGCAGAACAGGCGCGGGAAGAGTTTGACCATCTGGCGAAGCTGACCGAGACAATAAAACAGCAAGAGCTGTTTACACTCTCTGCCAATGAGATTTTACATCGCCTCTATCATCAAGAAGAGGTCAGGCTATTTGAACCACAGCCAGTTCAATTCCATTGCGGTTGTAGTCGTGAACGCACCGCGGCAGCCCTAAGAAGCATGCCCAAAGCCGAGTTAGACAGTTTGATAGAAGAACTGGGCATGGTTGAGATCACCTGCGAGTATTGTCGAGAACAGCAAAATTTCGATGCCATCGATATTGAAGCTCTGTTCTCCAATAGCGCTCCTTTAGGGGATCAGAGCGCACATTAATGAAAAGTTGACAGCTGCCGCAGCCACTTGCGGCAATTTTTTTGATTTAAATCGTAATTAAAACTGCCGGTAGGTCTAGAATTCTTGTTAAAGTATAAAAACTGAGCAAAAACTCTAAAACAAAGCTCAGACTAAAACTCTGTACAAAAGCACTAAAACATAAAAATCTGACCCTACAGGAGACGCCCCTATGGATATTGCAACCAATAAGGCGCTAGCAAAACAGCTTGACCTGTCGAAGTACGGTATTACCGAGGTACAGGAGATCGTCTACAACCCTTCCTATGAAGAACTTTTCGCCGAAGAAACCAACCCAAATCTAGAGGGATTTGAACGCGGCGTACTCACCGAACTGGACGCTGTCAGCGTCAATACCGGCATATTCACCGGCCGCTCACCCAAAGATAAATTTATCGTTAAGGACGATGTCACCCGCGACACAATTTGGTGGACATCCGACAAAGCAAAAAATGATAACAAGCCAATTGATAAAGCGGTTTGGGATGATCTGAAAGATTTGGTGATGGACGAGCTATCAGGCAAACGTCTATTTGTTATTGATGCGTTCTGTGGTGCCAATGAAAGCACTCGCATGAAAGTCCGCATTATCACTGAAGTGGCATGGCAAGCGCACTTTGTGAAGAACATGTTCATTCGCCCTGAGCCCGAAGAACTGGTGGGATTCGAACCAGATTTTGTGGTTCTCAATGGTGCAAAAACCACCAACCCAAACTGGCAAAAACACGGCCTTAATTCAGAAAACTTCGTTGCCTTCAACCTGACCGAAAAGTTACAACTGATCGGTGGTACCTGGTATGGCGGCGAGATGAAGAAAGGCATGTTCGCACTAATGAACTACTACCTGCCGCTAAACGGCATGGCATCGATGCACTGTTCCGCCAACGTTGGTAAAGAGGATGACGTCGCGGTGTTCTTTGGCCTGTCTGGCACCGGTAAAACCACCTTGTCTGCCGACCCTAAACGGGCATTGATCGGTGATGACGAGCATGGCTGGGATGATGATGGCGTCTTCAATTTCGAAGGCGGCTGCTACGCTAAGACCATTCGCTTGTGCAAAGAGAATGAGCCTGATATCTACAACGCCATCAAGCGTGATGCGCTGTTAGAGAACGTCACCGTGGATGCCAATGGCAAGATCGACTTTGATGATGGCTCCACCACAGAAAATACCCGCGTTTCCTACCCGCTCAACCATATTGAAAACATCACGGTAGAAAACAAAGCTGGTCACGCCCAAAAAGTGATCTTTTTGACCGCCGATGCATTCGGGGTGCTACCGCCAGTAGCGAAGCTGACGCCGGAACAGACTAAATATCATTTCTTGTCTGGCTTTACCGCCAAGTTGGCCGGTACAGAGCGTGGTATCACTGAGCCGACACCCACCTTCTCTGCTTGTTTTGGTGCCGCATTCCTAACTCTACACCCAACCAAATACGGTGAAGAGTTAGTGAAGCGGATGGAAGCAGCGGGCGCGTCAGCTTACCTAGTAAACACTGGTTGGAACGGCACAGGTAAGCGGATATCAATTAAAGATACCCGAGCCATCATTGATGCCATTCTGGACGGCTCCATTGAGAGTGCGGAAACCAAGCAACTGCCGATCTTTGATCTGCAAGTGCCTACCGCTTTACCTGAGGTAGACAGCAGCATTCTTGATCCACGGGACACTTATTCAGATCCTGTGGAGTGGGAACGCAAGGCACAGCATCTTGGTGAGCTGTTCATTAAGAACTTCACCAAGTTTACTGATAATGACGAAGGTAAACGCCTCGTCGAGGCTGGTCCTAAGCTGGACTAACTAGCAGGGTTCACCATGGATGATAAGCCACCTTCGGGTGGCTTTTTGCATGGTAAGGCGGCTTTACCTTGTCGCAACAATTCACCACAATAAGCCCCATGTCTGAAAATGAAGCTACGCCCACTTGGTTTGTCTATATGCTGCGATGCGCTGATGATTCGCTATACACAGGGATAACCACCGATCTGCAACGACGCGTCCATGAGCATAATCACTGCAATAAAAAAGGGGCTCGCTACACCCGTCCACGGCGACCAGTGTCTCTGGTTTTCCAAGAACCCCAGGTCGATCGAGCGGCGGCCAGCCAACGGGAAGTGCAACTTAAAAAGTTAACCAGAAAACAGAAACTAGCTCTACTGAAATAGCTAGGGGTGAGGCACGAGCTGAGGCTATTCGGCCTGCAATTTCGCCTGAATATAATCGCTATGACTGACATAAAGCAGATCGGCAACTTTGCGTATGGTTGCCTCCTCCTGCGGATCGACCTCACCGTCAGCATAGGCCACTACCCATAATGCATGAATTAGCTTCACTCGCTGCTCACGACTGGCATTTTTCTTTATCGTAGAGGTGAACTGATATAAAGAAGTGGCATCATCCGAAGTTTGATTGGCAGTCGTGATCAGCTCGCGCACTTCATCATCAGACAGTTCAAAATGCTTTTTTAACAGCTGAAATATCGCTTCTTGTTCGGCATGGCTGCGGTCATCATCAGCACGGGAGACTTCGATCAGCAGAGCCGTTGCAGCCAACTTGTTGTCTAGCTGGGTTTGCTGCATTTCATTGCCCTGAACCTGATTAAAAAACTGTTTTACCTTAGCTAGCATTCCTCTCTCCCGGTTGCAGTAACGGCGCTCAGATATCAGTGCGTCACCAATAGTGCGATCTCAATGTTCAAGCCCCCATTGGGATGATTGGACAAGCTGACATTGCCACCGTGCATATCAATGATCCGCTTAATAATCGCTAGGCCAAGGCCACTGCCCTCACCGCCTCGCGCCTCATCCCCCTGGGTAAAAGGTTCGAACATTTTTTCGATCGATGGTTCCGGGATCCCCTGACCAAAATCTCGTACCTGCACCATAACAAGCTGATCTTTTGGGTTAAACGAGGTAGAAAGCTCAACGCGGCCACCACCATATTTGTGCACATTGTCCAATAAATTAGTGAATACGCGCTTAAAGCTGGTTTCCCTGACGGGTACAGGGGGAATCTCTCCTGGGCGAAAGTTAATCTCTTCGAGTTTGTTTTGCTCCGCACGACAGACATCATTAATCAAGTGATTAAGGTCCACTGGCGATAGCGTTTCATCACGATCGTGACGTACATAATCGATAAACTGGTCGATGATGGCATTCATATCTTCAATATCCGTGACGATGCCATCTTTCAGATAGTCCTCCTCTTGGGACATCATCTCTGTTGCCAACCGAATACGGGTCAATGGTGTGCGCAAGTCATGAGACACGCCCGCCATTAATAGCGCTCTGTCCTGCTCCAGACGCTGCACCCCTTGGGTCATCTGATTGAACGCACGAGTCACCTGAACCACATCTGACGCACCACGTTCAGCCAACGGCTCAGGATGCTCACCACGACCGACTGCGGCGGCCGCTTTCTCCAGCGATTTCAACGGACTATTCAATTGCCGCGCAAACAGCCACCCACCAACCACACTGAGCACGCCAATCACCACTAGATAAAGGGTTAAAGGACTGAAAGCGGTCTCTTCCAGCCCGCTCATCGGGATCCTTAACCACAAATTTGGTGCCTGCGGCGGTTTAACCCAGACACGGTAGTTTTCGTTCTGCTCGATCCAAACTTCAGCTTCCCCCCCCAGCTCTTCAGTCATTTGTTGTGACAAAAAGGCGTAGTAGGAAGCATTTTCCAAACCATTCGTCATTGCTGCTGGCTCAGTGTATGCCTCAATACCTGTGGCTTGGTGAAAACGCTCACTGAGTTCGCGAGGTACCCACAGGCGCTCTCGGCCGCCAATAGGTTCATCCAGAAAAACGACTTTCACCTGGTTACCCAGCAAATGCATCAACTGCTGATAGTTCGGTTTGATGACATAGAGCGCCACAGTGACATATGACACCAGCTGATTGATCAGCAGCAAGCTACCGATCAACAACACAGTCTGCCCGAAGGCACTACGGGGAAGAATCTTCATTAAGCGGGCTTAGCGCTCTTGGCCATCAGGAACAAACACATACCCCAAACCCCAGACGGTCTGGATATAACGTGGACTCGACGGGTCTTCCTCCAGCATACGACGGAGCCTGGATACCTGAACATCAATAGAGCGCTCCATGGCGCTGTAATCTCGGCCACGGGCTTGATTCATCAGCTTATCCCTAGACATCGGCTCTCTAGGATTAGTTACCAAAGCTTTTAACACGGCAAATTCGCCACTGGTTAGAGGCATTAACTCTTCGCCCTGCTTCATCTCTCGCGTCGCTAAATTTAGGCTGAACTCACCGAAGCTCACCACATTTTCAGTTAACGACGGTGCACCGGGCGCTTCGCGTACTTGCCGACGCAAGACGGCCTTAATTCGAGCCAACAACTCACGAGGGTTAAACGGTTTCGGCAGGTAATCATCCGCCCCCATCTCCAGCCCGATGATCCGATCCACTTCATCGCCTTTCGCGGTCAGCATCACAATAGGCAGTTCGGTGCCCTTTTGCCGCAAGCGGCGACAAATGGACAAGCCATCCTCGCCTGGCAGCATCAAATCTAACACCAATAAATGGAAATTTTCCCGCTCCAGATAACGATCCATCTGCTCGGCATTAGCGGCAGAGCGCACCTGATAGCCCTGCTCAACTAAATAGCGCTCCAGCAATGCACGCAAACGCATATCATCATCGACCACCAAGATCTTTGTGGTTTCCTGGATCATGAACGAGCACCTCCTGTCGAACCGCAGTAAACGGTATAAAATGCATTCTTGTTTTACTTCTTGGATGATAGTGTCATCCAGTTAGTTTTGTAGACAAAACTTACATTGTTACAAACTATTAACCCTATACTGAACAGTAGCATAGCGCTAACTCAAAGGGGCATAAGCGATCTCAACAATAAAGTAGGTCTGCTCACCTGAGGGGGTACTGACGCTGATCTCGTCATCGACCTGCTTACCCAGCAGTGCTCTGGCCATTGGCGCATCGATGCTCAATTTACGTTCTCGCAGATCAAACTCATCGGGGCCAACCAAACGAAACACTTGCTCCTCTCCCGCCTCATCCTCGAGCCGCACCCAGGCACCAAAATAGACTTTTCCCGCCTGCTGTGGCGACGGATAGACAATATTGAGCGCATCTAGCCGCTTGGTTAGAAATCGGACCCGACGATCAATCTCCCGCAACCTCTTTTTGCCATAGATATACTCGGCGTTCTCTGAGCGGTCCCCTAACGCCGCCGCTTCAGAAACCGCTTGGGTTACTCGGGGGCGCTCCTCTTTCCACAGGTAACGCAACTCACGCTCCAGCGCATCGTAACCTTCCCGCGTGATGTAGTTCGATTTTGCCATTTTGAATCTAAAACCCTCCTGCAATTTTCAGCCAAATAGGTTAGCCTGCTGCCCTTCGGGTGAGTGCAGCGTTTGCGTCCGCTGGCTAGCACCACAGCCTATTCTCACTACAGGTAAATGCAATAGATGCTCAATATTAACCGGACCATTGCCGATGAATTGTCGGTGAAAGAGATCCAGGTCACCGCGGCGGTGGATCTGCTTAATGAGGGCTCCACAGTGCCCTTCATTGCCCGTTATCGTAAAGAGGCCACCGGCGGCCTCGATGACACCCAGCTGAGAACCTTGGAGCAACGGCTAGGCTATCTGCGCGAGTTAGAACAACGCCGCGCAGCTATTCTCACAGCCATTGAGGAGCAGGGTAAGCTGACAGCGAGCCTGACAGGCGAGATCAATGCCGCAGATACCAAAACCCGCCTCGAAGAGTTGTACCTGCCGTATAAACAGAAACGCCGCACGAAAGGGCAGATAGCGATCGAAGCGGGATTGCAAGCGCTAGCGGATAAACTGTTGGCCGATCCGACACTGACGCCGGAAACGGAAGCACTGGCATTCATCAATGGCGACAAAGGCATAGCTGACACGAAAGCCGCCCTCGATGGTGCCCGTTATATCCTGATGGAACGTTTTGCCGAAAATGCCAACCTGCTGCAAACCATACGCGAATACATGTGGCATAACGCCGTGCTCACTAGTCAGGTTGTAACAGGACAAGAGCAAGCGGGCGCCAAGTTCTCCGACTACTTTGATCACACAGAATTACTTAAAAACGTACCATCTCACCGGGCATTGGCGATGTTCCGCGGGCGCAACGAAGGTGTGCTGCAGCTAAATCTGGATGCCGATCCAGGCCAAGAAGAGAAAAGCGCCAGCAGCCACTGCGAATCATTGATAGCCAACCAGTTTGAGATCCGCTTTCAAGACCGCGCGGCCGACCGCTGGTTGAAGCAGGTTGTACAGTGGACCTGGAAAATTAAGATCGCCCTCTACATGGAAACCGAGCTACTCAGCCGTGTCCGCGAGGCCGCCGAAGAGGAAGCGATTAAAGTATTCGCCAATAACCTGAAAGACCTGCTGATGGCGGCACCCGCGGGACGTAAAGTCACTTTAGGCTTAGATCCCGGCCTGCGCACCGGAGTGAAAGTGGCTGTAGTCGACAGTACAGGAAAATTGCTAGCCACCGATACCATCTATCCCCATGCACCGCGCAATCAGTGGCAAGCCTCATTGAAAACACTCAGCCAGTTATGCAGCCAGCACGGGGTTGAGCTGATCGCCGTCGGTAACGGCACCGCATCCAGAGAAACAGATAAGCTGGCAGGCGAGTTAATAGCCATGAGTAGTGGCCAAAGATTGCAGAAAGTGATGGTCAGCGAAGCGGGCGCGTCGGTTTATTCCGCCTCAGAGTTTGCTGCGCGGGAGTTTCCCGGCTTGGATGTATCACTGCGCGGTGCTGTCTCCATCGCCCGCCGGTTACAAGATCCGTTGGCTGAATTGGTGAAGATTGAGCCCAAATCAATCGGCGTAGGCCAATACCAACATGACGTCAGCCAAAACCAACTAGCCAAAGGGCTAGATGCTGTGGTGGAAGATTGTGTCAATGGTGTCGGCGTTGATATCAATACCGCATCTGCCCCGCTGCTGACACGCGTGTCAGGGCTTAATGGCACGCTCGCCGCCAATATCGTTGCCTATCGCGACAATGAAGGTGAGATACGCAATCGCAAACAGTTACTGAAGGTACCTCGACTGGGGCCGAAAGCGTTCGAACAATGTGCTGGCTTCCTGCGTATAAACGGGGGTGATAATCCACTGGACGCCTCCTCAGTGCACCCAGAAGCCTACCCTTTGGTAGAAAAGATCCTCAAACGTGTGAATGCCCCCATCACTTCGGTCATGGGAGACACGGGTAAACTACGTCAGTTGGATCCTGTGCTATTTGCTGACGAAGGCTTTGGCCTACCAACAGTGAAAGATATTCTTAAAGAGCTGGAAAAACCGGGACGCGATCCCCGTCCAGCCTTTACAACCGCGGCTTTCCAAGAAGGGGTTGAAACCCTGGCGGATCTCAAACCGGGCATGACGCTGGAGGGAGTCGTCACCAACGTTGCGAATTTTGGTGCATTTGTCGACATTGGCGTGCACCAGGACGGCTTAGTGCATATCTCCCATCTCGCTGATAAGTTTATCTCCGATCCCCGCGATGTGGTCAAAGCCGGACAAGTGGTGAAAGTAAAAGTACTTGAGGTCGATGCGCCACGGAAACGGATAAGCCTATCGATGCGCATGGATGCCGAGATAACTCAAAGCAATGACAACAAAGGCAAACCGCAAGCTGCTCGACGTCAAAGTAGCCAGCAAACCAAGCCCCGTAGTAGTAAGCAAGGTACATCAAGTCAGCCAAACGCTAACGTCAACAGTGCTTTTGCCGATGCATTTGCCAAGGCAAAACGCCGTTAGTTAGCGCACGGCAAACCTGTAAAAACAAAAAGCCCGCAACGATGCGGGCTTTTTTAATCAATATCCTCCGCTAAGCGGTGGCCAATATGCCTGAGCGATCTAACGCATTCACTTGCCGTTGATAGAAATCTTGAATACGACTGCCACGTTCACGGATCTCTTGTGATATCTCCAAACTGCGGGGGCCACCTGGAGAAAAATCGGTCAGTTGCTGAGCATCCACTTCATCCCCCGAAGGCTGACGGAAAAAACGTACACCGATTGTCGACAGCGGCTCAGCGTAACCATTGTCATCCTCGCTTTCATTGCCACGCAGGCTGTTTTCAAATTCATTAATTGCTTGCTGGGCAATGTCATTGCGTAACTGGGCAATTTTTGCACTGGCCTCGGCTGCCACCTGACGATCTTGTGATGAAGGCTCGGCGGGCGCCAATGCGGCAGCGACAACGGTTTCCAACTTCTGCAACGTCGCTTCAGGATCGCCTTTGACCTCAGAAGTATCGATCTGCACTTCACCGGATACCGCATAACTGACACCATCGGGGCCACGCTCCATCGAATAGCTGGGCGCGGAAGCATACTGCCCACCCACCAACGCATGCGCCTGTTCATGCGCTTTCACTTCCAGATCACGGGCGCGCAGCTCACCAATTACTTGCAGTTCTGCTTGCTCAACTTTTGCCTGACGTTGTTGTTCTGCCTGTTGTTGTTGCTGTTGTTGCTCTTTTTCACCATCCTGCTGTTGCTGACCACCGCCCTCCCGCTCGGTAATATCCGCACGACCGAAGCGCGCAGAGTCAGACAGATCATATTGCTGAGATAAATTCAGCGGATTGGAGATATGACGGGATTGATCTTTTTCAGCCCCAAGTGGAGTTTCGCGATTATAGGGGCTCAGCTCCCGGGATTGCGGGACAAGCTCTCGAAGCTGGTTGTCACGGCGCGCCGAGTCCGTCGGTGGGTTCGCCACATTGACAAGGACGGTGGGCATTTGCGGCATGACAATATTCATAACGCGGTTCCTATCGGGCAGATGTTAGTTAACATCTGCCGTCGCTATTAAGCACTGGTATCCAACAAAGAGCCGATAACTTCATCAGCGGTTTGGATCACCTGGGCATTCGCTTTCGCGGTGAACTCCTGTACCCGCAGATTGACTAGCTCTTCACTTAAGCTCAGCGCCTGCTCTGCTCCTAATACCTCTTCACCCTCTGGCTCTGGGGTGACAACCTGCGTAGCTATGTTGTTAGCAGTCTCAGCCACAGACTGCTCTGCTCGGCGCAATCCTTCGACGCCGGAGTTTACTGCACTGGGTATTTCCATGGTTTCGCTCCGGACACAATCAGGGTTATGTTCAATTATTAACCAAAACCGGCTAAAACTAAAGTAATTAATGCTTTCCTAAACGATCAATGAGCGCTGCTACAAACAGCTCCCCATGACTGATAAAGGGCGCGTGAGACGCCTTACTAAAGCAGACATCATTCCCAACACAGAGTTCATTAATCAAGCTTTGTGCCGCCGCCGGCACCAGCGCATCTAAACGACCATAGAAGCGGCTGATCGGCAGGTTCAGATCCGCTAATTGCGAACGCAGATCGACTGTTTCCAATAATTTTAAGCCAGAGGAGAGAGCCAATGGATGCGGATCTCGCCGCGCCATCAGCTGCTGCTTTAGCGCTTTTACGTCGTCGCGAGCGGTGGGGCTACCCATTGCCTGGATCGCGAGAAAGCGCTCCAAGGTACGACTAAAATTCTGCTTTAGCTGGGTTTGAAACTGCTGTAAGACCTCAGGTTTAATCCCTGGCCACTGGCCATCGGCAACAAATTTGGGGCTAGAGGCAACCAACACCAAGTGACTGACCCTGTGGGGTGCCATCAGCGCCACCTGTGTCGCCACTAAGCCGCCCAAAGACCATCCCAGCCAAATCGCCCGCTCCGGCAGCGCAGCTAGCAGGTGACTAGCAAGAGCTGGCAACTGGTACTCAGCCAACAATTCACTGTCGCCAAAGCCAGGGAGATCAACCAGATGCAAAGTATAGTGCTGGGAAAGCGATGCCGTTAACGATTGCCATACTGCGCCATTGAGCCCCCAGCCATGGAGCATCACCAGATCGGGCCCCTTGCCTATGGTTTCAACATGAAGATAAGGTGCCTCACTTATTTGTTCTGACATACAGGCTAAACTCTTCGTTAAACAGTAGTTCAAGGGATAACTATCCCGCTAAGGGGCGATAAACCCCTTAAGTGATGGCGGCATAGGTTGCCAGCCTATCGGCACAAGGGCAAGGAGGCTCGTTTTATGATCAAATCAATACCTGGATTACAGCGCTTATGGCGACAAATAGACCTGCAGCTCAACAATCGGTGCCTGCTGTGTCAGCAGCCAACAGTGCGTTTGAACCATGCCCTGTGCGCTTGTTGTTATCAGGATCTACCGCGGTTGCCACCCGGCTGCCAACATTGTGCCGAGCCACTGCCACAAGCTAAGCAACAGGTATGTGGCCGTTGCCAACAACACCCTCCCCACTACGCCAAAGCGATCGCCTGCTTACCCTATCAGCCACCTATTCAAGGGCTACTGGCGCAATTCAAGTTCAACGGCGATCTGGCTTGTGGCCAACTATTGGGCAGCCTAATGGCCTGCCACCTGAGGCAACAGGAGCAGGCCGCACTCACCGTTAATCCCGTTCTCGTACCTGTTCCTTTACATCGAAAACGCTTACGGCAAAGGCAATTTAATCAGTCACATCTATTGGCTCAAGTTATCGCCAGCAAACACAAACTGCGGCTAGATAGTCACTTGTGCCAACGCACTAAAAACACCCAAAGCCAACGAGAGCTGAATGCCAAAACACGCAAAGCGAATGTCCGCGGTGCGTTTCAAGTCACCCGCACGCTTCATGGCCAATCCATTGCCATTATTGATGATGTGATGACCACGGGCGCAACCGTCAATGAGATGGCCAAACAACTCTATCGGGCGGGTGCTGCTCATGTCGAAGTTTGGTGCCTGGCGCGGGCGGCGCCACCTCGTTGAGTAAGAGTGTTTCAGACTCAGTGACAACTGTTGTATGATAGAGCTTGAGTAAATTAGTCAGGCACTGCGACAAACGCGGTTGGTGAGGGATAAATGATTTCGATTTCCGATACGGCTCAGACCCATTTCAGTAAGTTACTGGAAAATCAGCCTGAAGATACCCGTATTCGTGTGTTTGTGGTAAATCCCGGCACGCCTAATGCCGAATGTGGGGTCTCTTATTGCCCACCTGAGGCGGTTGAAGAGGAAGATCTTCATTTCGACTATCCTCTATTTAAAGTGGTGGTTGACGAGCAAAGCGCACCATTTCTGGATGAAGCCTCTATCGATTTTGTGACTGACAACCTGGGTTCTCAGTTAACACTAAAAGCCCCTAATGCACGTATGCGTAAAGTGGCTGATGATGCTTCTCTAATCGAGCGCGTGGAATACACCCTGCAATCCCAGATCAATCCACAACTGGCCAGCCACGGCGGTAAAGTGACATTGATCGAGATTGACGATAACGGCTTTGCCGTATTGCAATTTGGCGGCGGTTGTAACGGATGCTCCATGGTCGACGTAACACTAAAAGAGGGGATCGAAAAGGAGCTGCTGCAAACCTACGCAGGCGAGCTTAACGGCGTGAAAGATATCACCGAGCACCAGCACGGCGAGCACTCTTACACCTAACAACGATGCCTATATTCGCAATTAAAAAAACGAGCCGACTGGCTCGTTTTTTTATCTCTATTACGAACACCTTTCGGTATACCTTCGCCTAATCACGCCTATCACAACAGAGCAAAGCAAAGCGTCACAAAACCGACGAACATCACAAACCACTTAAAACAAAGAAAATAATGGCGCCAATCTTTTGACACTGCTTATTTTGTAGGCATAATAACAAACGCGTAACATCACTTCGGCATCAATAAATAAAACAACACGATCTAAAACCAGGTTCGTAAGCGCGCTTGTCCAGGGGAGGACCCATTCCCCCTACCTCTGGGCAAGATGCGTCATTAGCTATCTTGTTTTAACCCCGAGGACCCTACATGTTCATAATAAATAGAAAAGAAAACACAGATAAAGGGCATCTAACTTCCGTTATCACCTTCTTGACGGCGCCTTGTCGTCAAGTGTTAACCATTGCCGCTCTCTCCGTAATTATCGGTATGTCATCCGTCGCCCACTCGGCCGATAGCTGTAAGCTGGTAAGAGATATCAATTTCAACAACCGTTCCGGTTCATTTAAATCGTACACGCAAGCAATGGCCACAGCAGATTTTGGTACGTTAGAAAAAAATGCTGCTGGCGATGTGCGAGGACTGGACCGCCCCGGAACCACATGGCGCGCCAGGAATGCCGTAGGTAACGGCGTACTGCGCACCAACTACCCTGCAAACATAGCAGGAGGCACCAACAGCGGCATCCTCTTTGATCAAAAATTCGCGGCTGCAGACGAAGCGGTCATGCAATACCGCATCAAGTTTGGTGAAAATTTCGAATGGGCTGCAGGGGGCAAACTTCCAGGACTGGCCGGTGGCACTGGGCGTATCCCAGTGGGATGCACGCAGAACCTAAATACCATTGAAAATGGCTTTTCGGCACGATTGATGTGGCGCAAACGAGGCGATTTAGTGGTGTATACCTATTTCCCTAATCGTTTAGAGCCAAGACAAGGCAACTGCGGTATCGACTACAAGTTTGCCGAAGTAGAAGACAACCGTTGGTACACCATTCGCCAATACATAAAACTGAATACACCCGGCCAGAAGAATGGCGTGCTTCGCATGGAAATTGACGGTGAAGTGGGCTTAGATATGCGCGATGTTGAATACCGCATCTCGGGCAAGAGCAGTGTCAAGATCAACGACTTCATCTTCCATACGTATCGGGGCGGCGGCGCAAACGACACACGCTTTCACTCCCCTAATAACGAATATATTTACATGGATGATTTCAAAGTATGGACTGGCTGCTCCAATCCTGACGCTGATATCCCCGATGAAACACCTGACAACCCGATTCCGGCAGAACCTGAGACATTCAGCTGTTTCGCAGCAGCAAAAGGGTTAGACGATGCTAAAGACAATTTTGCTAGCCAGTGCAGCAACTTCGCACGCAAAGACTGCGATCAGCTCTCTGCCAATGGTCAACAATGGTGGGTTTGCAGCAGCCAAACCATCGACGATGAGTTTGACCAGCCAATCGCAAATAGCGCTGGCGTAGTAGATATCGAAGCAGAACAGTACGCCCGGGCAATCGACAGCACCGCTGGCAACAAAGGAAATGCTTATCGCACCGGCAATGTCGATATTCAAGCCACCGAAGACTCAGGGGGCGGCTTTAACATCGGCTGGATGGCCGCGGGCGAGACCCTTAGCTATGACCTTCTGCTGACCAAAGCAAGAGATTACGTCCTTGAACTGCGCACCGCGTCGGCCAGAGACAGCGGCCTTATCTCTGTGCTGGTTGATGGCGAAACACGGTTGTCCAATGAAACCATCGACTACACCGGAGATTTCCAAGCCTATAAAACGCTAACTTTCAACATAGGTGAGCTATCCGCTGGGCGACATGACCTGACTATCGAGATACATAATGGGCCCTTTAATCTGAATTGGCTGCGTTTAACTCCAGCAACCGATGAAGCCCCTTCCGATCAACCTCCTGAAGAATCAAGTAACTGCCACCAATACACCGGCAGCGAACGCACTGAGCTCGATTTACGCAGCACCACCTGTGTTGATTTGCCTGCTAACTTGGCAGATAAAACCCTGCAGGTTTGGGATAGCGACACCCATAAACAGTGCAATTTCCGCGGCGCAGTAGAGTCACTTAATGGCAACGGCATGCACCAAATAGATAGCAACTACGAATCCACCACAGGGCTAAGCGGTACGCGCATTAACTTTAATGCCAGCAATGGCTGTGAGTTCGTAAAAATGCGCTTGTTCTGATCCTTCATCGACTAGCCACCCCGGCGCATACATCCATGCGCCGGTATGCACTGATTAATAAATTGAAAAAGGCAACGTTTACGCTGCCTTTAAGGGAGTCATTATGAAAATTGGCATCATACGCCCCATTCTTGCGCTCATTTTGGCGTCATCGGCTGGCTACGCTAGCGCCGAGGTAGAGTGCTCGATTGGTATCGTTAAAAACTGGAGCGGTGAACGCTTCATGCTCAAAGATATTGAAGTCACCAACACCGGCAATAGTAATAGCCTGTGGCATGTAAACATCGTCTTCGATAGCGACGTAGCACTGACCAGTGCATGGAGCGCTAAAGTTGAAGACACAGGCCAAGTCTTTACTGCGTCAGGTAATGATTTTAATCGGCAGCTTAGCCCAGGAGAAAGTACCGACTTTGGCATCAAAGGAGTCGGCAGCTTCAACCAGGTGAGTTGTCAGGTCGGAGAGGCGGTTATCCCAGACGAGCCCGACCTACCCGAGGGAAACCTTGTCTATAACGAAGATTTCGAGTCTTACTCGCTAGACGATGAATGGAAAAGTGTCGACGACACAAACATAGTTAAAGAGTGTGGCGATGGACGGGAGCAATGTTTACGCGTTAGCTATGCCCCAACCAGTCGCGGCTCTGACCGTCTGCAAACCAAGGTCGCGATCCCTGGTGGGGATCACTACAGCCTGGTCTATGACATCCTTTTTGAAGATGGTTTTGAATTTGTCCGCGGTGGCAAGCTACCCGGCTTGTCACCAACCGTGCATACCACCGGCTGCTCACCAGCGATCGCAAATGGCTGGAGTGTTCGCCCAATGTGGCGCCCAAACGGTTCAGCACAAGCCTACTACTACGGCCAAGAGCGTATTGAGCGCTGTGGCGACGGCGAGCGCAGTTTCGAAGGCGCATTTGTCACTGGCCGCTGGCAACAACTGGCTCTGGAAGTGAAGCTCAACTCCACCCCAGATGCCTATGACGGCAAAGTCGTACTGCGTGTTGATGGCGAAGTCGTTTCTAAAGCCGAAGGGATTAATCTGCGCGGCACAATTAACAGCGACACGCTGATTAATCAGTTCTTTTTCAGTACCTTTTATGGCGGTGCGGATTCGAGCTGGGCACCCAGTAAAACCACCTATATTCGTTACGACAATATTCATGTCATCGACCTTTCTCAAGACGCAGATCCATCGATCCCCTCTGAGCCGGACGAACCCACAGAACCAAATGAGCCAGAACAGCCAAATGAACCAAACGAGCCAGAACAGCCTGCCGAGCCCGGCGATGTCGTTGCTTACTACACCATGGATGATCTCGCTTCAGGGTTTCCAACCAAAAAAGAGTGGGTAACCGCATGGTCGCCAACCAAGTGGGTCAATGGCGCAACGGAGCAACGTCTGTTCGTCGATGAAAATGTGCATTACGGCCCAAGTGGTAAGTCTGTTCGTACGCTCTACCCTCAGGGCAAACGCACCTCCTCCGATAGTGGTGCCCAGTGGCACATGGATATCAACGGTGAGTACGAAGATATGTACTTATCCTATTGGGTGAAGTTTGATGACAATTTTGACTTCGTACTCGGTGGTAAACTGCCCGGCCTGTCAGGCTCGGTCTCCTTCACTGATCGTACCCATGAGTGGAAAGGTCGGCTGATGTGGCGTGAACAGGGTAAGGTCGAGTTTTACACCCATTTTGCCCACGATCGGGAGCGCTGGTGGTGGAATACTGAAGGGTTCCAGGCACAATTTATCCCCAACCAATGGCACCATGTGGAGATGCACTTCCGGATGAACAGCGCAGGCGAATATGACGGCTTGATGGAAGGTTGGTTTGATGGCAAAAAGGCCGCCTACTATGACGGCGTTAAGTTCCGTGACGCAGATGAGCCTAACAATAAGATCACTAAAGTCTTCTTCAGCACCTTTTTCGGTGGGAGTAGTGGCGACCGTTGGAATGCGACTAAAGATGAGTTTGCCTGGTTTGATGAATTCATCATCTCACCCAAGCGTATTGGCTACCCAGGTCCTTGGGTAGAGTAGTCAGCGACACCATAGAGCAATAATCAAGCCCGCGTATGCGGGCTTTTTACTTCTCGCGACGCAGCTAACGCGGCGCCCAGGAAAATGGCACCCGCTGAGAACGCCAGCCTTTTAGCAGCATAACGGCCAGCGTGACACCCCTCGCCGCCATAAACAGTAACATGGCGCTCCACAATGCATGATTGCCAGCCCCTTGCAACAACCACCAGGTAGGGAAAAACACGCCTAATGTTGAAAGCAGCATGCTGTTGCGCATCGCTTTACCCAGTGTCGCACCGATAAAGATACCGTCCAGCCAAAAGCACCAACAAGCAACGATAGGCAACACAATCAGATAGGGAAGATAGAGCAAGGCCGTTTCACGTACGGCGGTAATATCAGTCAGCCTGGCGATAATCTGCTCGCCTCCTAGCCAGAACACTAGGGCAAAGCCAAGCCCCAGCATCAAACTCCAAAAGCCGGAGATCCACAGCACCCAGATCGCACTTGCTCTACGCTGTTGTCCAAGTGCTCGGCCAAACAATGCTTCAGCGGCATAAGCAAATCCATCCAGTCCATAGGACGCCAACATCAGAAAATTAAGCAGCACCGCATTGCCAGCAATGATCTCATCGCCTAAGCGAGCCCCCTGCAAGGTGATAAACGCAAAACAGAGTTGCAACATCAGGGCACGAATAAAGATATCGCGATTCAGAGCCAGCAGGCCTTTGATCATTGGCCAGTCCATCACCCCCTGCCATGGCAACGGCACGGAGAGCCGCCTCAACTTCCGTTGAAACAGCCATAGTGCCAAAAGCAATCCGGCATAATCGGCAAGCACGCTGGCAGCTGCGGCTCCGGCAACACCCCATTGCAAGACTGGCACAAACAGAATATCAAATACGATGTTCACTAGGTTCGTCAGGAGCAGTACCCACATCGGAGCCTTCGCATCCTGCATACCAAGAAACCAACCCAGCAGTACGAGGTTCAATAGTGCTGCTGGCGCACTCCAGATACGAATATCGAAATAGACACCGGCATAATGGGTCACCTGTTCACTGCCACCAGCAACAGTTAACGCCAGCTGTTTAATCGGCAGCTGCAATATCAGCAGCGTAAAGGCCAGGGTCAGCGCCAATATTGCTGCTTGCCCCAAGCGTTGCAGAGAAAGTGAATAATCCTTTGCACCGTGTGCTTGTGCCACCAACCCGGTGGTGGACATACGCAGGAAGCCCAGTAGCCAAAAGAGTAACGAGATCAGCATTGCGCCCATAGCCACGCCACCAAGATAGTAACTGGCGTCCATATGACCTATGACAAAGGTATCAACAAGCCCCAGCAAAGGAACTGAGATATTCGACGCCACCATCGGCAGCGCCAAGGCCAACACCCGCCGATGTCCGGCCCGCAGCGCGAGGGGATGTACCATCAAGGTTAACCGTTAGGCAAAGCGACGATGACGGGGATCTCGTCAATTAATTGGGCAGTACTGACCGTTGGCACACTGCCAGGGGTAGACTCGGGTCGAAATCGAGCGCGCATCTGGCCATTAGGATCCAGTAGCACCATGCTGGCGCTATGATCGACGGTGTAACTGTCACTGTCTGTCGCATCCACCATGGCGTACACCAGTCCCATCCGCTGAGTCAGGGGGAACAACTCTTTATGCTCACCAGAAACACCGATAAATTCAGGATTAAAGTAGGTAACGTATTCAGCCAGCCGCTCAGCACTGTCGCGCTTGGGGTCAGCACTGATCATCACCATCTGTAACTCTGGGATCTGCTGCTTTAATTGCGGATATACCTGAGTCATCTTTGCCATGGTGGTTGGACAAATATCTGGGCAGAAGGTGTAGCCTAGAAACAGCAATGTCCAATGGCCTTTTAGTGAAGCATTAGTGAACATGCTCCCTTGCTGGTCTCGCAAGGTAAACGCTGGCAGGCTACGGGATGGCGAAAACAGATCCGCGGTAACCGCAACCTCTGGCACCTTGCTGATCTGCTGATAGCTGAACCAGCCCCCAATCGCCGCTGCCGCCAGCAGCACAACAACGCCAATCCGCATATACCAAGTCATGAGTTACGCCAATAAATAGTGATCTGTCAGTAGGATAATAAACAGTAACATCAGATGCACGATCGAAAACTTAAAAGTGGCCATGGCATCACCACTATTTGCTTTAAATTTCAAACGCCAAGCGTAATAGAGAAAGGCCCCATTCAATAAACTACTACCGAGCAAATACAGCTCATGGCTCATGCCCGTCAGATAGGGGAGCAAACAAACCAAGCCTAACAGCACGGTATAAAGCAAAATACAGGTTTTAGTAAATGCCACGCCGTGGGTGACTGGCAACATAGGCATGTTTACCTTGGCATAGTCATCTCGACGATGGATAGCTAGTGCCCAGAAATGTGGTGGTGTCCAAGTAAAAACTATCAGTACCAGCAACAGGCTGTGTGGATCAACATTGCCTGTCATCGCCGTCCAGCCAAGCAGCGGTGGCGCAGCTCCTGCCAGTCCACCAATGACAATATTCTGTGGTGTTGCACGTTTCAGGTAGAGAGTATAGATCAGCGCATAACCCACTAAGCTAAAGGCAGTAAGCCAGGCAGTCAGCATATTCACCCACAGCGCCAGTACAGCAAACCCCAATACAGAAATTAATGTAGCGAAGCTAAAACAGCGCATCGCGGTCAGCTGGCCGCGCACTAACGGTCGTCCCCGCGTGCGCATCATGCGCGCGTCAATTTCCCGATCCAGCAGGTGGTTATAGGCCGCCGCTCCAGACGACATCAAGCCAATACCAATCATCGCCGCCAGCAATAGTCCGGCAGGCGGTAAGCCATTTACCGCCAAACATGCGCCAACCAATGCCGTTAGAAGTAATAGCATCACCACTTTCGGCTTTGTCACCTGATAGTAATCACGCCAGCCCGCATCGCCCATCAAGGCGCTCAAAACGCCTCGACTACTCACCTGGGTCATGGTTTTACTCATTGTCTTTCTCCTATCAGGCCTTGCGTAGCAACGCGTAATTCGTAATAACCAATAAGCCAAGTAAGCACGCAGCGACCACATTGTGAGCCACGGCCACTGGCAGAGGTAAACTCAACACCACGTTACTGATCCCCAAGCCCACCTGGAGCAGCAACAGACCAACTAACGCCAGTGCCGTACGTCGAAAAAAACGGCTGCTAGCACAGTTAAACAAACGCCAGCTGAACCAAAGCAACATTCCGAGCACCACTATCGCCCAGAGACGATGCACCACATGGATAGTCATACGACCAGCATAATCCAACACGCCAAACTCGTAGTTCTCATGTCCCGGCTGCCACAACTGAAAAGCGCTAAAGTCTAATCGAGCGAGCCAGCCGTTTTCACAAAACGGCAGCTCAGTGCAAGCAAGCGCCGCGTAGTTTGTCGACGTCCAGCCACCGAGTACGATCTGCAGCACCAAGGCCAATAACACAGCGAGACTCAAACCGCTGAAGCGACGTAGTTCAGCATCTCCACCAGGTATACGCAGGGGTAACAAACGCACCACCAGCAGCAATAACAAACAGAAGGTCGCAAAGCCTCCCAGCAGATGAGCGAGCACCACCACAGGCATCAGGTTCATGGTTACCGTCCACATCCCTAATGCCGCCTGAAATATCACCAGCAATAGCAGTAAACTTGGCAAACCAACCGGCCCATCACGCTGTTTCCACGCCAGAATGGCCATGGCCAGCACCAATAAGCCCAACCCGCCGGCGACGTAACGATGGATCATCTCATTCCACGCTTTTTCCGGCTCCAGTGGGCGTTCCGGAAACGCTATTTGTAACTGTTCGGCCTGCTCTTGTGCCGGCACAGTCAAGTGACCGTAGCAACCGGGCCAATCCGGGCAACCCAAGCCCGCGTCAGTCAAGCGGGTATAGGCACCGAGCGAGATCACTACCAGCGCTAACAGGGTTGAGACGATCGCGAGGGCTTTCATTTATTAGCCTATCTTGGAGTTTTTCATCAGCTTACGCAGATCTTTCAGTAGCGCCTGACTCTGCAAGGTCAAGCTCTCGCCATCTTCATAGGGGTAGCGCAATACCAAATTGCCAAGCGGGTCCACCAGATAAAAGGCGTCGGAGAAGTAGCTTTTACCCATCGCGGTGACCTGCTCAAACTGCAGTGGTACGCCTACCGGCAGTTGCCAATTGCTGGGTTGGCCAGTACCCAAGGCGCGCAGCTGCGCCCGCTGCTGTTCCCGCCCCAACGCCAGCCATACATTTTGCAGCGTATCGATCGCTTGTTGGCAGTTTTCGCGGCAAGGGCGGTCAACAGTAAATACAACCAACCATGCCCCGGTTGCATCACCCCCGCCTTTTTCATCGATGGTTTCACCGCTGGCGATCAGCTCGCCTTTGTTCAGCACGGCACCTTGATACCAACCTTGATTGAGCACCAGATAGGCGATGGCCACCGGAAAAATAAACGCGGCAACGATGGCAATTAACGGCTTGCGATTTGGTTTTTTATCGACATTTTTAGTACTACGACTCATGGCTCTCTCTTGCTGTCTTTGTTACTCCGACGCTCAACATGATGGCGATAAACACTAACGCCATGCTGAACCATTGAAACGCGTAAGCCTGATGCTTTTCCACCGAGACCGTGGTAACCGGCCACTCTCGTGGATAGCCGATAGGTAACTGCTGATCCAACAGCAACAGGTCGCTACGCAATGGGTTGGTAAATAGTGGCTGCAGCGCAGCAATATCGAGGGTTTGCAGGCGCAACGGCCAATTTGGATGTTGCGCGATGGTTTGTTGACTCAACACCATGACCTGCTGTTGCAGCGATTTGATCCGACCTTGGATGCTCTGCTCACCGTGCAAACCAACAGCGGCCAGATCAAGCTCCGGTAACTCCGCCCGTTGCAACGACGCGGGGACAAAGCCAATATTCACCAACTGGATCTGCGAACTATGGGCTAGCTGGAGGGGCAGCACCACCTGATACCCTACCCGCTTCTGCCATATTTGATTGTCTAACAAGATTACCTGATCGAGGAGAAATCGCCCTGAGATCTTTACTGTCTGTCCGACCATGTCGGCGTCATTTGCAAAACTATCCAACGGGCGCGCTCCCGCCTCGACACTTTTCTCTGCGGTAGCAATGAGTGATTGTTTAAATTCGGCACGGGATAGCTGCCAAAAACCAAGTCGCAATAACAACGCGGCCAGCAAGATGGCGAGTAGCAGCACCCACCAGGATAACTGCAGTTGATACCCTCCGCCGGGCAGGTCAAACTGCATCATCTACCCATCTCCACGAAGGTCGCTCAGTCATGTTATTGCTCACCAAAGGCATCATCCTATTACTGCTTGGCATCATCCTGTTTAACCTGTTTAGCGGCCTATTCTCTATGTTGCGACAAAACAACGATAAACCCATGTCCCATTATCTCGGTCGGCGCGTACTTTACTCAGCCGTGGTGCTGGTGCTACTCCTACTGCTGATGGCAACAGGTATTCTTCCCCATAACCCTCGCCCCTATTAGGCGGCAAAAAGTCCCTGCGCTACAAAATGTAGACAAATACAAATAGGCAAAGCCAAACCACATCAACAAAGTGCCAATACCAAGCACCAGCTTGAAAACCAAAATGTTGCTTTGGCGTAAAGTGCCCCTTAAGAATGCGCAGCAACAAAATAAACAGAATTAAGGTGCCCAGCGTCACATGCATGCCATGGAAACCGGTAAGCAAGAAGAAGGTGTTGCCATAAACACCAGCATCCAATGTCAGCCCCATCTCTTGATAGGCATGGATATACTCTTCAACCTGTAAGAACAGAAAGCCGATCCCCAACAACACGGTTAACGCGAGCAGGCCAATCAATTGCTTACGTTTGTTCTGCTCCAAACCCACATGGGCAAAATGCAAAGTGACCGATGAGACCAGAAGGATAATGGTATTGTACAGGGGCAGACCGCCCCACCCCATCGCCTCGGTGGTTGTGCCGTCCGGTGTACTGACCAACGGCCAGTGAGCAACGAATTCCGGCCACAAGATGGCATTGGTCATGGCGTTATTGCTGTCACCGCCGAGCCATGGCACAGCAAAGATACGGGCATAAAACAGCGCACCGAAGAAGGCACAAAAGAACATCACTTCAGAAAAAATAAACCAGCTCATGCCTTGGCGAAACGAGCGATCCATTTGCGCACTGTACAGCCCCGACATCGACTCGTTAATGACATTACCAAACCAGCCAAACAACATGATCACCAGCAACAACAAGCCGCTAAAAAGGACCCATTGCCCCCAGCCGCCACCAGCTTCCATCTGTTGCACGCTGGTGCCAGCGCCCACGGCGATCAGACAAAGTGCTATCGCTCCAATGATCGGCCATGGACTTTGCTCTGGGACGTAGTAACTGGGTGTTTCTGTGTGCGTGGTTTCTGAAGCCATAGCTCCCCCCTGCTCAGCGGCTGGTCGATGCTGATGCACCGCCAGCTAGTGATTCGGTGATGTCAAATAAGGTATAGGACAGCGTGAGCGTTGTGACATCGTCGGGAATGTCGTTGTCGATAAAGAAACGCAGTGGCAATGCCTTCGTTTCTCCCGCTGCTAACGGCTGCTGGTTAAAGCAAAAACACTCTGTTTTATTAAGATAGGTGGCCAGTGTCCCTGGCGACACTGAGGGTACGGCCTGCCCCACCATCTGTGTTGATGTCAGGTTCTGCACCTCAAATTCAGCGATGTGCAGCTCACCCGGATGCACTGCCATACGGCGCACAACGGGTTCAAAACGCCAAGGCATACTTCCTTGAGTACGGGCAATAAACTCGATCGTTACTAAGCGACTGGTATCGACGATTGGCCCGTCATAGACGGCGACCTCACCCGAGGTACGGCCATTGAGTCCGGTCAAGTCGCAAAACACGTCATATAACGGCACCAAAGCGAAGGCGAAACCGAACATCCCCAGCACGGCAAATCCTAGACGCCAAAGCAGAGGTTTATGAGATACAGCCGCTTTCTGTTCGCTCATCATCGCTCCCGCGCCAGCTGCGCTACTTGATCTCAGGTGGCGTAGTAAAGGTGTGATAAGGCGCGGGCGATGGAATGGTCCACTCTAGCCCCTCCGCACCTTCCCAAACTTTCGCTGGTGCTTTTTCACCGCCTTTAACGCACTTAATCACCAGATAGAGAAATATCAGTTGCGACAGGCCAAAAGCGAAGCCACCAATTGATACGATCTGATTGATGTCAGCAAATTGCAGTGCGTAATCGGGAATGCGTCGCGGCATCCCGGCAAGGCCTAAGAAGTGCATTGGGAAAAACAGCACGTTGACAGAGATCAGCGAGCACCAAAAATGCGCTTTACCTAACCCTTCGTCATACATATGGCCGGTCCATTTCGGTAGCCAGTAGTACGCCGCCGCCATAATTGAGAACACGGCACCCGTTACCAGCACGTAGTGGAAATGCGCCACCACAAAGTAGGTGTCATGGTATTGAAAATCCACCGGCGTGATCGCCAGCATCAAACCGCTGAAGCCACCGATAGTAAATAGGATCACAAACGCGATAGAGAACAGCATCGGCACTTCAAAGGTCAACGCACCGCGCCACATGGTTGCCACCCAATTAAACACTTTCACCCCGGTTGGCACGGCGATCAACATCGTGCAATACATAAAGAACAGCTCGCCAAACAGCGGCATACCCGTGGTAAACATATGGTGGGCCCACACCAAAAAGCTCAAAACAGCGATCGAAGCAGTGGCATAAACCATGGAGGCATAACCAAATAATGGCTTGCGGCTAAAGGCAGGGATAATCGATGACACCACGCCAAAGGCGGGCAAGATCATGATGTAAACTTCGGGGTGACCGAAGAACCAGAAAATATGTTGGAACATGACCGGGTCACCACCGCCTGCGGCATCAAAAAAGCTGGTGCCAAAATACTTGTCTGTCAGCACCATGGTCACAGCACCTGCCAGCACCGGCATCACAGCAATTAATAGAAAAGCGGTGATCAGCCAGGTCCAAACAAACAGTGGCAGCTTCATCCAGGTCATCCCCGGCGCCCGCATATTCACAATAGTCACAATGACATTGATTGCCCCCATGATTGAGCTGATCCCCATGATGTGTACTGCAAACACAAACAGGGCGGTGCTCTCTGGGCTATAAGTGGTTGATAAAGGGGCGTAGAATGTCCAACCAAAATTGGGGCCGCCACCTTCAGTGAACAGCGAAAACAGCAGCATGCTGAACGCAAAGGGCAGGATCCAAAAGCTCCAGTTATTCATGCGGGGTAACGCCATATCTGGTGCGCCAATCATCATCGGGATGAGCCAATTAGCTAACCCGGTAAATGCCGGCATAACGGCACCAAATACCATGATCAGTCCATGTACTGTGGTCATCTGATTAAAGAAGTTGGGCTCCACCAACTGTAAACCGGGCTGGAACAGTTCCGCACGGATAACCATCGCCATGGCGCCGCCGATCAAAAACATGGCAAAACTGAACCATAGATAGAGGCTACCTATGTCTTTGTGGTTAGTGGTAAAGATCCAACGCTTCAGACCTGAGGGGGCGTGATGCGCGTGGTGTTCGTCATGCAGTGACTCAGCTACGCTGCTCATTTTTCAGCTCTCCTCTGGCTAGATTGCGCTTTTGATGCGGGCATCCACATCAGCGGGTTGAACGAGTTGACCGGTGTTGTTACCCCAAGCGTTACGCTCGTAGGTGATCACCGCGGCCAACTGTTTGAGTGTTAACTGTTTGGCAAAGGCCTGCATTGCCGTACCTTTTTTACCGTGGATAACAATGTCTATATGGGCACCGACATCACCGATGGTTAGAGGACTGCCCTTCAAGCCAGGAAATACACCAGCAAGACCTTCACCATTCGGTTGATGGCAAGCCGCACAAGAGGTCATATACACTTGCTCGCCTTCAGCCATTAACTCTTCCATGCTCATACTCATCGCCAGCAGTTTTTGCTCTTCCGCTTTCGCTTCGGCTTGGGTGGTTTTCAATGTGGCCAACCAAGTGTTGTATTCTGCTTCCGACTTGGCGACCACAACGATCGGCATAAAGCCATGGTCTTTCCCGCACAGTTCCGCGCACTGCCCTCGGTATGTGCCGGCTTCGTCAATTCTGGTCCACGCTTCATTAATGAAACCTGGATTAGCGTCTTTTTTCACCGCAAAAGCGGGCACCCACCAACTGTGAATAACGTCGTCGGAAGTCATTAAGAAACGCACTTTCTTACCGATAGGCAGGACTAGGGGGCGGTCCACCTCAAGTAGATAGTTTTCAGTTTTGGCGAGTTTGTTTTCGATCTCGGCACGGGGTGTCGCCAACAGGCTATAGAACTCAACGTCATCATCCAGATACTTGTAGTGCCACTTCCATTGCGAGCCCGTCACCAAAATGGTGACATCCGCTTCCGTGGTATCTTCCATATTGATCAACACTTGCGTTGCTGGCACCGCCATCCCAACCAAAATAAGCAGTGGTAGTGCAGTCCAAAGGATCTCGACCTTGGTACTTTCATGAAACTGCGCCGGTTTCACTCCCTTGGACTTGCGATGATGAATGATTGACCAAAACATCACACCGAAGACAAGCACGCCAATGACGCAGCAGATGTAGAAGATGGTCATGTGGAGCTGGTAGACGTCCTGACTAATGGCTGTCACACCCTGAGTCATATTTAGCGGCATCTCCTCGGCGGAGATAAATGACGGCAATAGGGCGCCAGCCCCCGCCGCGACGCGTGTGGCTATCCGTATCAAGAGGCTTCTCCTCGCACTTACAAAAAACACCTGTTCGACAGGCGCTTACCCCAAAACCCCAGTAGCCACTACAGACCGCATATTTAAATTTTTATAGGCGCGGTCGCAGCTATCAGGCCTTGATTAAGAATCGTTCACGATTAGCGATACGTCTAAAAATTAATCAAAAAACTTGAGCAAGTTAGCAAACTGCCCAACTGTTTGCGGGTTAAATCACATCCAAATGGTGATATTTAGCCTGACGAGTGATTAAGTCTGTGCAACTAGAGTTAGCAGCTAATGTGTTAGGAGGTTTTTCAAAGGTACAAAAAAAGCCGCCTTGCGGCGGCTTCGGAAAGTACATTGAAACTGTGGGGGATCAATGGACCAACACACTGGCGATCATCTCACTTGATGATGTTGCTGACGGCCATGCTCGTGCCGTCCGGCAATGATTATGTTGTCGATGAAACAACACACTATTCGTTTCATAACATGCTGCTTCGGCCGTTAGTGCCTGCCACTGCGCTTCGGAAAGTAGATCAGTCCAGCCGATAACCAAGCCACAAGTGGTAGAGCCTAAGCCTTGAGTCACGGCACACATCACACCTTGCTCATCTTTGGGGTGGACTTGCAACAGTCGCTCGGCGCACACACCATTTTCCACCAACCAACGCGTCACCTGCTTATCAGGGGCAGCCACCAATACAACCCATTTATTGGCTTGTTGACTACGTTTGATTGTCTCTAACAGTGCTGATTGCTGGCCTTCAACCGGCACAATCTGCGCTCGCGATTGCCACTTATTTTGCGGGCGGCGGTTGCCCGTTAGCTTTGGCTGCGGTGCAGCTACCAATGAGCCAGTCATTTGGCGAGTATGCAAATTCATTGTCTCAAATGGGTTCATAACCACTCTCCATTACGAATGATACCAACAGCCAACCCTTCAATGGCCAGGTTCTCTACACCCAGATCGACTTTAATCGGGCTGTAGGCTTCATTTTCAGCATGCAACAGCACATCTTTGCCATTTTTTTCAAAACGCTTAACTGTCACCTCATCATCACCCACCCGAGCGACTACCACCTGCCCATTCTGCGCCGTCGCAGTCTTGTGCACTGCCAGCAGGTCGCCTTCGAGGATCCCAATATCCTTCATACTGTCACCGTGTACTCGCAGTAAGAAGTCTGCAGATGGCCGAAACATGGCTGGATCGACTTTGTAATGCGCCTCAACATGTTCTTGCGCCAAGATAGGCGTACCGGCAGCCACTTGACCAATCAGAGGTAAGCCATCATCGTTTGCAGCCGCTTCATCATCCGCCTGTGGGATCACGCGAATACCCCGTGATGTTCCCGCCAAGATCTCTATTAAACCTTTTTTGGCCAGTGCTTTGAGGTGCTCTTCCGCGGCATTAGCAGACTTAAATCCCAATCGGCGTGCAATTTCCGCACGAGTTGGCGGCATGCCTGTCGCTTCAATATTGTCTTTAATCAACGCAAGAATTTCAGCTTGCCGTGGTGTTAATGGGCGCATAAAGATACCTGTGATTGCATACAGTATACTGTGAGTATATACAGGTATTTATTCATGACAAGTATCACTGCTGTTTTTTTGATCACTGTTTTATGTGACATTAATAACTTGATTCGCTTTGAATTTTGCAGAAATAGTGGATCTGCGGCAGACTCAAGGACATTACGTAGGGCTTTTCAAGGTGAAAGTGACGTGCATGAGCTGAACATCAGGCGAACTGATGACGGTACTGGCTGGCTGTTAGAGTTGACAGGTGACTGGGTATTACGCCGTGGCGATCATCGGGTTGACGATCTACTACAAGCCCTAAAATCAAAAGTCACTCCAGATGAAACGCTCATATTCGTCGACGCCGACATTGGCCGCTGGAACAGTGCGCTGGTGGTGCTTATTCGCCGTGTAAGTGAATATGCAAAAGCGCATCGACTGCATGTAGATGTCAGCCGCCTACCTCAAGGCGCACAGCAGCTTCTGGCGCTGGCAGAGTCACAATCTAATGCGGCCAATAGACCAAACCAAACAACTTACCAGCCGACCTTTGCTGAGCGCATAGGTAACTCGGTCTTGGCGAGCTGGGAAAATATCTTAGTCAGTTTCAGTTTCATCGGCGCGCTGATCAGCGCCGTTGGCAAACTCTGCGTCGGCAAAGCCGAGATACGTGCCAAGGACGTGTACGACTGTATGCATGACGCTGGTCCCGCTGCCTTTGGCATTGTCGCCTTAATCAGCATCCTGATCGGCATGATCTTAGCCTTCGTTGGCGCCGTGCAGTTACAACAGTTCGGCGCATCTATCTTCGTCGCCTCTCTTGTTGCGCTGGGTATGGCACGTGAAATGGGCGCGATGATGACAGCGATTATTATGGCGGGCCGCACAGGCGCGAGTTACGCCGCGCAGTTGGGCAGCATGCAGGTGAATGAAGAGATCGACGCACTCACAACCATGGGTCTTAGACCCATCGAATTTTTGGTGCTCCCCCGCTTTATCGCGCTGTTAATCATGCTGCCGTTGCTTACCGTTTTTTCCATGGCGCTAGGTATTCTTGGTGGCGCGCTAGTATCTCAGTTAATGCTCGATATCTCATTCACCCAATTTGTGGAACAGATGACCACCACGGTGCCGTTACGCCACTTCGCTATTGGCTTACTTAAAAGTGTGCTATTCGCACTGGTAATCGCTGTTGCAGGCTGTATGAATGGCATTAATTGCGGACGTAATGCAATGGCCGTCGGGCAAGCAACTACCCGCTCTGTGGTATCGGCCATCGTGTTTATTATTGTGGTGGACGCCATCGTCACCATTACAACAACATTGATCGGTATATGAAGCAAAAGCATATTGAAATACGCGATCTCACCATGGCCTACGGCGATCGCCTGATCCAACAAGATCTCAACTTCACCATTGAAGGTGGCGATATATTTATCATCATGGGGGGGAGCGGCTGCGGCAAAAGCACACTCATGAAACATATGATCGGTCTACTAACCCCAGCCAAAGGTGAAGTCTTATTCAATGACCAGGCGATGTGGAGTTGTAATGAGCAGCAACGCCAAGCGATGACCCAAAAATTTGGGGTAACCTATCAATCTGGGGCATTGATCAGTTCAATGACCTTAGAAGAGAACATCGCATTACCATTAGAGACCTATACCAACCTCACCCACAAAGATATTCGCGATCTTATTTCACTAAAGTTAACTCTGGTTGGCTTAGAGGGATATGAAAAATACTATCCTTCAGAGATCAGCGGAGGGATGGCAAAGCGCGCAGCACTGGCTCGCGCCATTGCATTAGACCCAGAGGTGCTATTTTTTGATGAGCCTTCAGCCGGACTCGACCCGATCAGTGCCCGCCTGCTGGATGATTTAATCTTACAGTTACGAGACAGTTTAGGCGCAACCGTCGTAATGGTGACCCATGAGCTGGCCAGCATTTTTGCCATCGGCACCAACTCAGTGTTTCTCGATCCAGAAACCAAAACGATGATTGCTCAAGGGGATCCCAATGAACTACTGGCAAATTGCGATGACCGTCGAGTACAAATGTTTCTGCGCCGGGGCGATTTAAAGGAGAGCAACTAAGATGGGACACAATGCGACAGCAGCACGCATAGGGATATTTGTAATTTTTGCCGCCACACTGATGGTCATCGGCATCATCATGTTCAGCTCCGACCAATTTTTCTCAAAACATGACCGCTATGTCACGGTATTCCGCGGCTCTGTACAAGGGCTGGCTAAAGGCTCACCGGTCTCATTTCAAGGGGTGAAAATCGGCGAGGTAGTTGATGTTCGTATCCATTATTCAGCCAAGAACAGTGAGTTGTTGGTACCAGTCGTGATGGATGTCAGTGCCGAGCTGTTGGATAACTTCTTTGAAGGTGTAGCACCTAAAGATATGGAGCGCGCCAATCGCGGCATCCGTGCCAAACTGGTCACCCAAAGTATGGTGACCGGCCGACTGATGGTGCAGATCGACTACGAGCCGGAACAACAAGGAGAGTTGCACCCGACCGACCTAAATTACCCTCAAATCCCAACAGTGCCGTCAGATCTGGAACTGGTTCGACAGGCACTGTCGTCCACCTTGAGCAAAGTAGCCAAAATGCCTTTGGATGAGATCGCAAATAATCTCAATGAGTTGCTGGGACAAGTGAAGAGAATCACTGAAAGCCCGAAGTTTAATCGTGGGGTCGACAGTTTGGAAGAGGCCAGTGTGCAGCTGAACGCTCTGTTAACCCGCTTGAACCAGGACTTACCGGCGTTGAGCCAGCAGATGCAAGTCACCTTGGGGGATTTCCAACAAACAGCCAAGAATGTTTCCCATCTCAGCCAAAGCGCAGAAGCCTTAGTAGATACCAGCGCGCAAACCATCGCTCAAGGCAATGAAACATTAGCCAAGATTGATCAGACATTGGCGCAAGCCGAAGCCACACTGCTGACCTATCAACAACTAGCCGATCATGATTCGCAACTCAAGGTCAGCGCCGAACAAAGCTTGAACAATCTCAATGCGACGCTAAAAAGTGCCCGCAGCTTGTTAGACACCCTGCAACGTCGCCCCGAAGCCGTAGTATTTGGAAAATAAAACAGGGTCAATGCACCCCGGAGTCATTATGCGCAATCGTTTGTCTTGGATAACGGCCTTAATCATTTTCGCTGGCACCAGCCTCACTGGGTGCAGCAGCTCAGGTCCGACCGATTACTATCTATTATCAGCCGATGCTAAAAGTGCAACTGTACCGGCACCTGATCTGGCTTTGACCGTTGGCCCTGTCTACCTCGCTGACTATCTGCAACGTCAAGGGATGGTTGCTCGAAGCACAGCAGTAAACTACCAGATCAGTGACCATGATCTCTGGGCCAGTCAGTTAGATAACGACATCAATATCGTGCTGCTCAAAAACCTGCAAACTATCACTGGCAGCTCTCAGTTGCGCCCTTTCGGTGTCATCGGCGTGGCTCCACAGCCGTCCCTGCGAATAAAAATAGACAGGCTCGACAGTGATAGCCAAGGTATCGCCCGGTTAGAAGGTAGTTGGCAACTGCTGTCCAGCGACCATAAAGAGTTACGCTACGAGACCTTCGCCCTGAACACATCAGCAGAATCGACAACAGAGAGCCAAGTGAATGCCATTAGCCAGCTTATCAGTGAACTAAGTGAAGCCATTGCAAAGGCATTAACAACGGACCAGTCATGATCCAGATGCAAGCTATCTGGACGATTTTCTGCTATCTTCCGCCCAATAGTCTGGAATAAATAACTCGTTGAAATATCACTATGGCCGAGCGAAAGCGTTGGTTCCACTCCCTGCTTGAACTGCCTGTCCGCCTGTTGGTGAAAGGCACTCCTATCCCTGAAAGACCGGTAGAAGAGCATCTGCTCGATCCGGAAAAGCCAATCGTCTATCTACTAAAAGATGACAGCCACACCGACAAAGTGGCGTTGGCGAGGCGCTGTAAGGCTTTGGGCCTGCCAGACCCATTTGAACCGCTGCAAATTGATGGCCGCGAACAATCTCGGGTCATCTCCGTGGAGAAGGCCAGCCGTTGGCTAAACAGTGACGATGCAGGCTTACCGTTCCGTACTCAGGTACTGGGTATTTTGGAAGCGCACCGGCGTAGCGACGAGCTCGATGTACAGATCGTGCCAACCGGGGTTTACTGGGGCCGTGCGCCCGGTAAAGAGAAACCATCATTACTCGCGGGGCTTGGCGACAAAAGCTCACCCAACTGGTTCCGTAAAATGATGCTGGTACTGTTGCTAGGGCGCGATAGCTTTATCCGCTTCAGCAAACCGGTATCACTGCGGCAGATGGCCGATGACTTTGGCATCAATGACCGCACCGCACACCGTATCGTCCGAGTAGCACGGGTGCATTTCTACCGTCAGCGACTGATGGTTACCGGCCCTCGACTCGCCGATCGCCAAGCGATGTTTGAGCAGATAGTTGCCACGCCAGCAATGCGCAAAGCGATCGCAGAAGAGGTGCAAGCCAAAAGCAAGAGTGAAGAGGACGCCCGCGCCGAAGCGATCAAATACCTTGATGAGATCGCCGCAAACTACTCCAGTAACATGATCCGCGTGGTTGATCGCATCATGACTTGGCTGTGGAACCGTATTTATCGCGGTATCAAAGTCAGTAATGCTGAACAGGTACGCAGCCTCGCACAATCCGGGCATGAGCTGGTCTATGTTCCCTGCCACCGCAGTCACATGGACTACTTGCTACTCAGTTATGTGCTCTATTACGAAGGCTTGGTACCTCCCCATATCGCCGCTGGCGTTAATTTGAATTTCTGGCCTGCCGGTCCGCTATTCCGCCGGGGCGGCGCTTTCTTTATGCGGCGCTCATTCCGTGGCAACAAGCTATATAGTGCTGTGTTTCGGGAATACCTGGCCCTGCTGTTTCAAAAAGGCTACTCAGTGGAATATTTCACTGAAGGTGGCCGTAGCCGCACCGGCCGCTTGTTACCCCCCAAAACCGGCATGCTGGCGATGACAGTACAAACCCTGTTGCGAGGTGGCTGCGATCGCCCTATCACTTTGGTGCCCGTCTATTTGGGCTATGAACATGTGATGGAAATCGGCACCTACATGAAGGAGCTGAAAGGCAAGCGCAAAGAGAAAGAGAGCGCATGGCAGGTGCTAAGTGCGGTGAGAAAACTTCGCAATTTTGGCCTTGGGTATGTCAACTTTGGCAAGCCGATCTCGCTAACCAACTTTATGAATGATAAAGCACCGGAATGGCGTGACTCGATCAATGAACTAGAAGTACAGAAGCCCAGTTGGTTAACGCCAACCGTTAACCAACTCAGTCAGCAAGTGATGCGTGAAATTAATAATGCCGGGGCACTGAATCCGATCAACCTGTGCGCCCTGTCGCTACTTTGTGCTGAGCAACGCTCGTTAAGCCGCAAAGCGCTGGAAGCCCAGATCGCACTCTATCTAGAGCTGATCCGCCAGGTACCGTACCACAGCCAAACCACGGTACCGGAAGAGGACGCGAAGGCATTGGTAAGCCATGCGATTGAACTGGACAAATTCAGTGTAGTGGAAGACGGTATTGGCGAGATCATCAGTCTCGAAGGTAAAAACGCAGTGCTGATGACCTATTACCGCAATAACATTATTCATATGTTTGCCCTGCCCAGCCTCATCGCCAGTTGCGTGCTGAGACACCGGCAGTTAAGTGAAGAGTCCCTCTATCGTACGGTCAGCGAAATCTACCCCATGCTCAAGGCCGAGCTATTTATGGATTGGGATGAAGAAGGGTTGAAGCAACAATTTGCAGGGCAGCTCAATGCGCTGGAAAACCTTGGCCTGATCACGCGTAAAGGCGAACTATTGCAGGTGCCTGAACATCGTTCAAGTAAGCGCAATCAACTTATTCTGCTGGCGAATATCATTCAGGAAACCCTGCAGCGCTACACCATCACTTTAGCGCAGCTCACCCACAATCCGGGTTTAGAGCGCGGGCAACTGGAGTCCAGTAGCCAGAAGATCGCTGAGCGCCTGGCTTCATTGCATGGCATCAGTGCGCCAGAGTTTTTTGATAAGAAAGTGTTCTCAATCTTTATCAGCTCGTTGCGAGAAGGCGGCTACATGGATGAGGCCGAAGGGCCAGCCAAGATAAAGAGCCTGCATCAGACCATCTCAATGTTGCTGGCGACAGAAGTACATCAAACCATTGATGAAGCCGTCGCTTAGCCTCAAAAACATGACCATTCAGATCAACAAGCGTTGCATCATGTTGATCTGAATGGCTTAAATAGGTATTGCTCTTAGTATACAATCAGCCCTCGATCTAAGGCACGCAGGAACCGCGTCGCCCGTTCAAATGAAAGGACGTTACATGAACAAAAAACAGAAACTGTCATTATTGGCCATGGCTGCAGGTTTGATTTCAGCCACATCATCCGCCATAGCAGAGCCTTGCACGGCACAACAAACCTCAACTGTCCACTTGACCTATATAGAAAAAATAGACTCTGTTGATGCCGGAACGTTGGTTAAACAATATACCGATCGTCTCAGAGACATCACCAAAAGCTCAGCATTCACGAATACCTCGCCTATTGCTGAGTACGTCTCTTTGCAGAAACCAGCTGACGGTGAACAGCAAGACATAGTCATATCGCTAAGTCTTAATTTTACTCATTCGTACGATGCAATTAGTCAGCTAGTGACCAGTAAAGACTACCTTTCGCTGGATATTTCCACAGAAAACTCTCTCTGCCCCTAAAGACAGAAAAAGTAAAAAGCATAATGGTGTATCGGCCTTAGATAAGGCCTACATCAGATAGCTGGTCAACAATCCTAAAGAAAGTACCCATCCGACCCGGTTGTTAGCGAGGAATGCTTGAAAGCAAGCATTCCTCTCTCGCGCTTTGACCTGTACTTGTTGAGAAATAAACAAGAGTGCGGCAATTAGTAGACTTAACCAGGCAGCCCAACCTAAATCCAGCTCTGTGAATAGCAAGGCTAGCAAGAGTAAAGTCATACTTTGCAATACACCGATCGCCAGCAAATCGTAATGCCCAAACAGTCGCGCAGTCGACTTGATCCCGACCTTCTCATCATCATCCCGATCAACCATGGCGTATAGGGTGTCATAAGCCACCGTCCAGCTCAGATTGGCGGCAAACAACCACCAAGCATAGCGCGGGACTTCTCCGAGAACGGCTGCAAATGCCATGGGTATCGCCCAGCTAAAGGCGGCACCTAACACCACCTGCGGAAGGTTAGTAAAGCGCTTAGTAAAGGGGTAACAAGCAGCAAGTACCAGACCACCGACACTTAATACGATGGTAAAAGTATTCAGTGTCAGCACTAATAAGAAAGCAAAAAACGACAGCACAAAGAACAGTCCCAACGCCTCTTTTGCGCTGGCTTCGCCCGTTACCAACGGCCGTTGTTGGGTGCGCGTCACATACCCATCAAAGTTTCTGTCGGCAAAATCGTTAATTACACATCCAGCCGAGCGCATCAAGAACACACCCAAGCCAAATACCACCAGTAGGTGCCACTCTGGCACACCTTGAGCCGCAATCAGTAAAGCCCACAACGTCGGCCAAAGCAGTAATAAAGTGCCAATAGGACGATCCACTCGCATCAGACGTCCATAGGCCGATAGCTTCTGCGCAATCTCCACCTTACTTACTCCTCAACATAGGCAGCACAGTCGGGTAAAAACATTTCGCTGACCAGCAAAGCACCTGCAGGCAACAAAAAACGGGAGCGTCGTCCCCACAGATCCCTTTGCTTATCTGCGCCCCACAGCAGGGCCGATTTAGACAGCGGATGATCTGCCGCTAAATGAGTCACCTCAACGGCATCTCGCACCATACCCGGCGTGGCAAACAATAAGGCACCCAACGGCCGCTCACCAAGTTGCTGTAGCTCTTGTCCCTGAGACAGGGTAGCTAACGGCACCACCGTGCGAGCAAAGACCCAAGGTTTATCATCACAAAACAGGATAACTTCACGGACAAACCCTTCGCTGTCAGCGGTTGCTAGTTGTGACTGTTCATCCGCGCTCAAAGCCAGATAAGACTCCCCTAACACACGGACAGAGAAATCCTGACAATGTCGCTTCAAACGGGCCGTTAATGAGGTGCTATCCAACAACCAGTCAGCCATCCGCACGGAGTGCAGATCTTGTTGTTTTATGGGGCTCCATTGGGTCGTAAGACCGAAAGGAAAATGGCGAGATAACTCTTGCTTGCTCACAATCACTAAATAACTGGTAATAATCGCCGATATAGTAACAGGAACCCGTTGAAAAGCTGAATAATGGACAATAATAGTGTCAGAGTTTGATACGGAAGCTTGGCGTAAGCCATCAACCCCTTTAGACTTCCCTCAAAGAGATTAGAACCGCCGTGATTGGCAGCAGGAGAAACGTGGTGAAATGTCGGCAACTACTTATGGCCATCTGTATCAGCTTAGTGATGAGCCTGTCGTCAAAAGTGGCGTTGGCAGATGACAGTACTTTTATGTATTACGGCTTCGAGCCTGACATCATTACCAACTACCTGAGCACAGGAAAGAAAGTTGGCTTTGTTCGAGTAACCATCGAGTTGATGGCTCAAGGCGAAACCAATCTGAAGATCATTGAGCATCACGCTCCCTTACTGCGTGCCGCTCTGGTTGATGTATTGGGTCGCCAGCCTGAAGACAGGGTTAAATCGTTAGCCGGACGCGAAGAGATCCGTAAGCTGTGCTTTAACACCGTCAATCAACTGCTGAAAAAGGAAACCGGTCAAGAGCTGGCAACCGAATTACTGTTTACCAAATATATTTATCACTAAAAACACGGCCTCATAGCGCCATGGGGTGACATCGAAGGCTTGGCTGGTCAGCTTATTCCGCCAAGCCTTTTTTATTGATACTACGAGTCGCCGCATAGCCAGCGCCCACCAGCAAGCCACCGAAATGCGCCATATTAGCCATCGGCGGACCAAACCAACCGAGAAAACCGATCACCAACCATATCAACATAAACCCCGTGAGCCCGGGGGTCAGTGACAATCCCACTGTTGGTGCCATCATTCCGCGTACCCAAACATAACCAAACAAACCATAAACCACCCCTGACAAACCACCAAAGTTGGGGCCACTCAATAGAAATTGAGCGAAGTTTGGCAGCGCGGCAGTTAATAGAAACAGTATCAACAGCGGCCGGCTTCCCTCTTTCTGTTCCAGCTGTCCTCCCAGATACCACCACCACAGCGCATTCATAATCAGGTGCATAAAACTGAAATGGATAAACGCCGGCGTTAACCAGCGCCATTGCTGCCACCCTGTCAATGCGTCGATGGAAGGAAAGAACTGCAGCCAATACCGGACATAGCCCAGCATACCTAAGAAAGAGAACAGGAAAACAACAGCGCAGATAGCCAAAACAATCAGGTTGACCGGCCCAGCATGGAGCAGAAAATTACGCATCAAACCGGTGCCGGGTGCACCGTAATCAAACCGCACGCCAGCGTTATCACTGCGCTCCCACGACGCTGCCATATAGCGCGGATGACTCGGGTTTTCGACAAATTTCTGTAGCTCACTACGAACATGGGATTCTTGCCCCGGATCGTGCAACAACAGCATTACCCCCTGCCCTTCCGGTCGCAACTGGCAAGCAATGCTTTGGGTAGCTAGATAATCAACGAAGGCTTGGGCAGCACGGGGAGAAGATAACGTGGCGATTTCTATCACAGCGACACCTAGGGTAATGAGATAACGCCATTATGCCTCACTCTGAGCGGGAACTCATACTCTGGCCGTTGCGGCCAACTAAGGAGCGATTGGCGCGTCATCAGGATCGGGCGCCACATAGGGCAACTGGCGACGCCACGCTTCAAAACCACCATCCATGCTATACACCTGCTCGAAACCCTGCTGTGCCATATACTGCGCAGCCCCTTGGCTACTGATACCGTGATAGCAAACCACAATCAGTGGACGGTCAAAATCAGCGTCGGCCATAAAGTTCGACAATGAACCGTTGGTAAGATGAACAGATCCTTGAATATGGCCCGCAGCGAAGCTGTTTTCATCACGGATATCAACCACGGTCGCCTCATCGGCATCCAGCAGTTGTTGGGTTTGCATAACATCGATATGTTGAAACTCGCTCATGACGACTCCTTCTTGGCGAAGGGAGATTCTACGTGAGCTAAGCACAGATAAACACCCAAGGAGTCTAGGGGGTTAATCTAGCCCGTCTATTCGACCAGGTTAATTTTCGACTCTGGCGCCGATGACCAGCGTGATACCAGTTTCAGCATACCCGCTTCAACCCCGGAGCCTTGGCAGCCGGGGCAATCGATCAGCTCACGATACAAGCCCTCGATACCGCGGTGGCTAATTAAGGTAAAGATACCTGTACCTTCACATTCGGCACACACTCGAGTCTGGCTTAGCATAGTCATTGTTCCTCTGTCGCCACAGACAAATGGGTACCGATTCAATGTCAGCACCGCAATTGCTGTGCACTCTAGCAACCAACTACTGCAGATTTATGACCGTACGCTAAAGCAAATGCTGCTGTCAGTCGCTCCAATCCAGGATCACCTTGCCACATTGACCAGAGACCATGGCATCGAAGCCAAGCTGAAAATCATTGATATCAAAACGATGGGTGATCACCGGCGAAATATCCAAACCAGACTGCAACAGGCTAGCCATTTTGTACCAGGTCTCGAACATCTCTCGACCATAAATACCTTTGATTTCAAGCCCTTTGAAGATCACCTGATTCCAATCGATAGCCATGTCCGATGGCGGGATCCCCAACAACGCAATTTTGCCGCCATGGTTCATCTTGTCCAGCATCGCGGAAAAGGCACTTGGCACACCCGACATCTCCATACCGACATCAAAACCTTCGGTCATACCCAGCTCAACCATCACATCAGACAATGATTCTTTCGCCACATTGACTACCCGACTCGCCCCCATCTGCGCCGCCAGATTCAGACGATAATCATTCACATCGGTGATCACCACATGACGAGCACCACAATGGCGGGCTATCGCCACCGCCATGATGCCGATCGGGCCTGCGCCGGTAATAAGTACATCTTCGCCAACTAAATCGAAACTTAGCGCGGTATGCACGGCGTTACCGAATGGGTCGAAGATAGACGCCAATTCATCACTGATCCCTGTAGGGATCTTGAATGCGTTATAAGCAGGGATCACCAGATAATCAGCGAATGCCCCCTGCCTATTCACGCCGACACCTACGGTATTTCGGCATAAGTGACGACGGCCGGCGCGGCAATTTCGACAGTGACCACAAGTAATATGTCCCTCTCCCGAAACACGATCGCCCTCGCTAAAGCCACGTACCTCTTGGCCCATAGCAACGACTTCACCAACATACTCATGGCCAACAATCATTGGCACAGGGATGGTGTTCTGCGACCACTCATCCCACTTATAGATATGCAGATCGGTACCGCAAATCGCTGTTTTCCGGATCTTAATCAGCAGGTCGTTATGTCCCAATTCAGGTAACGGTGCCTCGGTCATCCAGATCCCAGGTGCCGCTTTGAGCTTGGCTAATCCTCGCATCATGGTCATGGGATCACCTTCAACTCTTTACCCACTTCAATAAATGCCGCGATCGCCTGATCAAGTTGTTGCTGGGTATGCGCCGCCGACATTTGCGTTCGAATGCGCGCCTTGTTCTGAGGCACCACCGGGAATGAAAAACCAATCACATAGACGCCGCGCTCCAGCATCTTGTCAGCCATAGTGCTCGCCAACTTGGCATCCCCTAGCATCACCGGCACGATGGCATGATCAGCGCCAGCTAAGGTAAAGCCCGCAGCGGCCATTTTTTCACGGAAATACGCTGCATTCTGCTTTACCTGCTGACGCAGTTCGGCACTCTCTTTTAGTAGTTGCAGTACTTCCAATGAAGCGCCGACAATGGCGGGCGCTAGGGAGTTAGAAAATAGGTAGGGACGTGAACGCTGACGCAGCCAATCGATCACCTCTTTACGCGCGGCCGTATAACCGCCAGAAGCACCGCCCATCGCTTTACCCAGAGTGCCGGTAATAATGTCGACACGCGCCATCACATCACAATACTCATGACTGCCGCGTCCCTGCTCACCGACAAAACCAACGGCATGGGAGTCATCCACCATCACCAGCGCATTGTACTTGTCTGCCAAATCACAAATGCTCGCCAGATCAGCGATCACACCGTCCATGGAAAAGACGCCATCGGTGGCGATCAGTTTGGTTTCAACACCCGCGGCATCCGCCTGCTGTAGGCACTGCTCCAGCTCCGCCATATCATTGTTGCTATAACGGAAGCGTTTAGCCTTACACAGTCGCACCCCATCAATGATCGATGCATGGTTCAGGGCATCAGAAATAATGGCGTCGTTTGGCCCCAACAGGGTTTCAAACAAGCCGCCGTTGGCATCGAAACAGGAGCTATACAGGATCGCATCTTCCATCCCCAGAAAAGCGGCAAGTTCGGTTTCTAACTGCTTATGCAGATCTTGCGTACCACAAATGAAACGCACCGAAGCCATACCAAAACCATGGCTATCAAGCGCGGATTTCGCCGCACCAATCAACCGAGGATGATTGGCCAAGCCGAGGTAGTTATTGGCGCAGAAGTTAATCACCTCTTGTCCACCAGCCACCGCCATCGACGGCTGTTGCGCACTGGTGATCACCCGCTCATGCTTGTATAAGCCCTGCTCGGTGACGTCTTTTAGTTGTTGCTGAAGTCGATCGTAAAATGGTTGATTCATGCAGCGAGCCTCGTGGTAAAGAGCAGAAGTTAATCTACTGACTATTGTATGAGGCTAGCAGGGGTTAAGAGGATAGCGACCTAGGGTTTATTTAGGGGCGTTTTAAAGCGTGATTGTAAAGGGTGAGATACAGTGACCGATAACAAAGCAAAGAACGCGCAAGTTACTGCTCTCAACCTACATTTTTTGTTTGCCAAACTTCGTCTTCAAGTAGTTGTAGGCTGACTCAAGCAATTCATACAGCAGCACAAAAACCCACAATCCAGAAGCCAAAAAAAACAACGCTCTTAAGTGAAGAAGAATACGCTGAAAACGGCTAGATTGCTGAGGGACCGGGCTGTTTAAAGCCTCTTTACCAAACAAGCCAAGGGCACAAACATGGCAATAATGTTGTGCGCTGATGATCAGCAGCTCACGACTTGTGGTTTTTTTATCGCAACAGAAACACTTCATAACGGTCATGACTTCCAGACAATAACGCGTGCAAGAGACTGTCATCCACAATGAGCACTCCCTAAACGAACATTCGAGCCACAACTATACCCGCCAAAGTTTCTGGCGACGAGTTAGTCACCGCAAACACGGCATTAGACTGAAAATTGGCGGAAAAGATTAAGCCGTCGACGCTTTAACGATTGGCGAGCGACTCAACCAACTGCTCTAGGCTGTCTTCAGTGAGATGCAGGTGCTCCGCCACAGGTTCGGCGACCTTCTCCCAGTCATGCTCGGTCACCAATGTTTCACTGGTACGCATCACCACTTGTCGTGCCACTTTCAGCACACACACCATGTCAGTGACTTTCTCGGGGGTAACCTCATCGTTAAACAGCTGTTCAGGTGTGTATTGCAGATAGATCGCTTCAGCGACCACTTCCGGTAGGTGCCATTTTTCAGCTAGACGAGCACCGATGGCAATATGACTGGTGCCATAACTGGCAATCTCTTCATCTACAACCACATCCCAGCCACTGCAATCAGCGGTGGCTTTAACCCGGCCATAGTCGTCGAAATTATGCATCATGACCGGCACGCCAGCCATATGAAACAAACCAAGCAGATAAGCATGGTCGAGGTCATCGTGCATTTCCAAGGTAGAGGCAACCGCCATGCAGGTATGTGCCACATCCGACGCGGTTTCCCAAAACGCCTCGAGCTGATAGCTATCTGCGACCATATTGCGCAGTGCAACCGACCTAACCACAGCGTAGACACGATGCAAACCCAGCAGCATGACGGCTTGATGAATTGATTCGATGGTTTTTTCGCGCTTGTAGGCGGCAGAGTTGACGATCTGTAGCACGCCAGCAGCAATGCTGACATCTTTGGCAATGGCATCACCGATCACCCGAACATCAGGATCAGTTTGCTTCAGCTCGTTGCTGACCTGAATTAATACTTCTGGTCGCGGCGGTATCACCACATTTTCCAAGACTTTGCTTTCAGACTGGCCGGTTACAATCGCCATCAACAACTCCACAAAAATAGCTACAGTAGCCAGATTAGAGCAGAGCTAAGCAGTTGAAAAGTTATAGCTCACAAACTCGACAATTTGTCGGCAATTAATCGACACACAGACAACCGCCACAACACAGGTTAAAATAGGCGGATAATCGCTCGAGCCGTTTGACTAAGGCGGCCAATTTTATTGCAACCAAGGAGTAGCGCGTGGCAGATACGCTAACAATCACCCGACCAGATGACTGGCATATTCATTTACGTGATGAGGCGATGTTGGCAACCGCCGTTCCAGCCACCGCCAGAGTTTTTGCCAGAGCCATCGCGATGCCTAATCTGCAGCCTCCGGTAGTGACACCTGCAGATGCGCAAGCCTATTACCAGCGAATCCAAGCTGCTACGCCAGTAGACAGTGGCTTTACACCGCTGATGACCCTTTACCTGACCGACAACACAACGCCAGAGATGGTGCGAGAGGCTGCGGCGCAAGGAATTGTGAAGGCTTGTAAGCTGTACCCAGCCAATGCCACCACCAACTCCGCTCACGGCGTGACCGATCTCGATGGGCTTGATGCCACTTTCGAAGCGATGGCTGAGGTTGGCTTATTGCTGTTGGTTCACGGTGAGGTCACCGCCGATGAAGTGGATGTATTTGATCGCGAAAAAGTTTTTATTGATGCCCATTTAAGCGGGATCGTCGCTAAATATCCGCAACTGAAGGTCGTATTCGAACACATCACCACTGGCGATGCTGCAGAATTCGTACTGGCCAGCGGTAACAACGTGGCAGCCACGATCACGCCACAACATCTCATGTACAACCGCAACCATCTTTTGGTTGGCGGGATTAAGCCACACAACTACTGCTTACCAGTACTGAAACGTAATACTCATCAGCAAGCACTGCAAGCGGCGGTTGCCAGTGGTTCCAGTAAGTTCTTCCTCGGTACAGATTCCGCCCCACATCTGCAACACGCCAAAGAAAACGCCTGTGGCTGTGCCGGGTGTTACAGTGCGCCAGCAGCACTGGAACTGTACGCTGAGATCTTCGAGCAAATCGGTGCATTGGATAAACTGGAAGCCTTTGCCAGTTTCAATGGCCCAGATTTCTACGGTCTACCGCGCAATACGGATACCGTCACGTTGGTGCGTGACCCGTGGCAGATCCCTGCGACAGTAGACGTTGCTGGCAAGCCGATGGTGCCATTCTATGCCGGTGAAACATTGCAGTGGCAGGTGCGCTAAGCGTCGCCTCTGAACTGTAAAACCATCAAAAGCCCGCGACTAACGCGGGCTTTTTTGTTGCCGTTGATCGCGACAGTGAATTACATCGTAAGCTGTTCTATTAAACGGCAATCATCTATCTTGGATGACTCATCCTCTTTATACGGAAATGCACAATGAGATCTATTTGGCTGGGTTTACTTTCTATCTGCTTTAGTTATTCGGCGCTGGCCGATGATCGCTTCGCCGATGTTGAGATAGAAAAAACTGCACTACGTAACGGCGTGTATATGCTCACCGGTTCCGGGGGCAATATTGGCGCTTCAGCCGGCACCGATGGGTTGCTCATCGTTGACGATCAATACGCGCCGTTAGCAGACAAAATCTCTGCGGTATTACAAGAGCTATCACCGCAACCGCTGAAATACGTAGTGAATACCCACATGCATGGGGATCATACCGGTGGCAATGCCGAGTTTGGTAAATCCGCTACCATCTTCGCTCACCACCATGTGCTTGAGCGCTTGTCGCAAGATGACAGCTTGCCTCGCAGTGCGATGCCAGTCGTCACCTATGCCGACGGCGTGACTTTTCATTTCAATGACCTCACCATCGAAGTTCAGCACTACGCCAAAGGTCATACCGATGGCGATAGCGTAGTGTGGTTTAAGCAGGCCAACGTGTTGCACATGGGCGATCTGTTTTTTAACGGCAAATTTCCCTTTATCGATCTTAAACGCGGCGGTTCAGTGATGGGGTATCTAAATAGCGTTAAAGCGCTTTCTAGCCAAGTAAATAACGAAACTCAGATCATTCCCGGCCATGGCCCCCTCGCGGACAAAGCCGCCTTAGCGGTCAACATCGAGATGTTGGAAACCCACATTAGTTGGGTGAAAACAGCCAAAGCCGAAGGCAAGACACTACAACAGCTACTCGATGAAGGTGTGCCCGAGCAGTGGAAAAGCTGGTCATGGCGCTTTATCGATGAGAAGCGTTGGATAGAGACGTTATTTCAAGGGTTGTAACGATTCAGCTGAAGAGAACTTGGCACCACGCCAAATTCTCTTCGCTTGTCCGTCTAGATAGTAAAACAGCATCAGTCACAAACCGCGCGAATGACACGTCTGGCTTCGACCACAATAACCGCGACCGAAACGACATTACGCGTTTCACCTTTATGCTGCTAGGCATGCGGAATTTAAACCAAGGCCAAGCACGCCTGCATGGCCAATATTTCCGATAGATGCAACATCAGCGATCTTACCGGCATCATTGAAGTAATTGATAATCATTTTAATTAAGTATAATCATAGAGTTATTGGCAAAAAATCAAGATAGTATGTGTCCAATTTTGTCTTTATAATCCGATTCCGTCCTACGCAAAAGACCTCTACTTGAGTCCACCCAGTAAAAGGAAGTTATTGTGGAAATTAAGAACATCGTCTGTGCATGTGCACTGTTAATCTCCTTCACTGTCCATGCCGATAATGAATGGCGAAGCTATGCTCAAGAAAATGACAGTGTCAAAATTGACAACATATTTGCCAACATTGATTTCGCTAATACGCAAAAATTCAGTGAGTTCATGCAAGAGTATGACGAGCTAGCTCGCATAAAAACCTTACTTTCACAGCCGAACCTCCCCATTAACGCTGAAGGACTACTTGGCGACTGGCGTTGCCGCTCAATTCAGGTCGATAACTCAGGCATATACAGTTATCGCTACTTCAATTGCAAAATAAGCCAGACCGAACAAAACCAACTCTTATTCGAAAAGCTCAGTGGCTCACAAAAGAAGACGGGTTATTTGTTTCAGGACAGCAGCACTGACTGGGTTTTTCTCGGTGGTGCCAGTGTTAATGATGAACCCCAACTCCACTACAGTGGTATATCTAGCGAAAGTAATCGCGAATACGACGTCATTGGTAAGCTTGTCCAAAAGAAAGACAAGCTTGTCATCGCTTTCGATGCTGACAACTCAAGTTACGAACTCTACGAGCTGATTCGTTAATCGGGCAGACCGCGAAGTAAGTTACGTAGTGCAGCGGCGCACACTTGTGAGCCGCTGCTACACATTCCGATAAAGTGAAACGCTAGCCACGTTCCCATACTCTATCAAAAACCCACCTTTCGACGAAATTAGCCGCACAAAAGCCGAAGATGTCCGCACATTTTTGATCTCTCATTGTTGAGACTCTTTTTCAATCTTGATCCAAGTCAATTTTCATATATAATTTTCAGAAATTTCTGAAAATTGAGAAACCCCAGTATGAAGATGAGCCCGATGATCGAATCTCTGGTACTGCACTTCGGCGAGATGGGCAGTCGCTGGGGCTTCAACCGCACCGTAGGGCAGATGCTGGCACTGATTGTTCTTAGCGAAAGTCCGCTCAACGCAGATCAGATGCGCGAGGCGCTCAATGTCTCCCGAGGTAATGTCAGCATGGGATTAAAGGAGTTGGTGTCCTGGCGTCTCATTTTGCTTCGCCATATCCCCGGTGACCGCAAAGAGTATTACTGCGCCGCAGGCTCCATCTGGGATATGGCAAATACCGTGTTCGAAGAGCGCCGTAAACGCGAAATAGACCCGACACTGTCACTGCTGCGCAATAACATCATGGATGACACCAGCAAAGAGGCGCCGGAACTGTTTGCCCAACAGCGTGTTTCCGAGATCCATGATCTGCTTGAAACCATTACGCAGTGGAGCAGCGAACTGCAGCGACTCAGCCCTGAAAAACTCAACACGCTGATGCGCTTAGGTGTCGGCGTGAGCAAAGTACTCGATATTTCAGACAAATTTAAACGCACTAAAACCGACTAACTCTAGGGTTACTGTTTTTACTTTATCCAAGCCATTTTAGGCTTTCTAACCATGATGGGGCACTCTTATGATTGAGACGCTGATGCTTTCACGGATCCAATTTGCGGCCAATATCAGCTTTCATATTCTCTTTCCCAGCATCACCATTGCGTTGTGCTGGCTACTGATGTATTTCAAAATCCGCTTCGACTTCTCACAAGATCCCGTATGGATGCGCGCCTATCGCTTTTGGGTCAAGGTATTTGCCCTGAGCTTTGCTCTTGGTGTGGTCAGCGGCATCACCATGAGCTTCCAGTTCGGTACCAACTGGCCCGGGTTTATGGAGAAAGTAGGCAATATTGCTGGGCCACTACTGGGTTACGAAGTGCTTACTGCTTTTTTCCTTGAAGCCACTTTCCTCGGCATCATGCTATTTGGCATCAACCGAGTGCCGCCTTGGCTACATACCACGGCAACCGCACTGGTCGCCTTAGGTACCACCATGTCAGCCTTCTGGATCATCGCATTGAATTCATGGATGCAAACACCGGTTGGCTTTGAGATGCGAGATGGCGTTGCCCATGCCGTCGATTGGTGGGCCATCATCTTTAACCCCTCATTCCCCTACCGGTTGGTTCACGTGTTACTGGCTTCAGGCCTAACTGCCTCGTTCTTAATGGCAGGAATATCGGCATATCGCATCCTCAAAGGCGATGACAAGCGCGGCCCAAGGCTAACCCTCAAAACCAGTCTGATTTTTGCAGCGATACTCGCGCCAACACAAGCGTTGGTCGGTGACTTTCACGGCTTAAACACCCTTGAACATCAACCGCAAAAGATCGCTGCCATGGAAGGGGTATGGCACACAGAAAAAGGCGCGCCGTTATTGTTGTTTGCGATCCCAGATGAAGAAAACAGAACCAACCACTTTGAGATCGGTATTCCGAAGATGGCGAGCTTCATTCTTACCCACGATCTGGAGGGTGAAATCAAAGGCTTGAATGAGTTTCCAGGAGAGCACCCGCCCGTCGCGCCCGTATTCTACTCGTTTAGGATCATGGTTGGCGTCGGTATGTTAATGATTGCAGCAGCATGGCTAGGCGTTTGGCAATTAGCGCGTAAAAAAGAGCTGTCACCTTGGCTGCTGAAAGGCCTGGTATTAATGACCTTTGCTGGCTGGGTGGCCACGTTAGCGGGCTGGTATGTCACTGAGATTGGCCGCCAACCTTACTTGGTCAGTGGCGTTCTCACCACAGCCGAAGCGGTTACAACGGTACCGCCATCAAAAGTATGGTTCAGTTTCACCCTATATATGATCACCTACGTAGTACTACTGGTGGCCTATATCCGAACCCTATTCCTGATGGCGCGCCGCGCCGTTGAAATCGAAGAGATCACCCCAGAAGAAAACCCGAATTTCCACCAGCTAGACGAAAATCTGGCAACGTCAGGAGAAAAAGCATGATCCCTGCAGATTGGTTACCCGTCATCTTCGTTGGCCTGATGGGGCTTGCGGTACTTATCTATGCCATGTTGGATGGTTACGACCTTGGTGTCGGCATCATGCTGCCGTTGGATAACGAAACTCAGGCGGACAGCATGATCGCTTCCATTGGGCCATTTTGGGATGCTAATGAAACCTGGCTGGTACTGGCTATCGGCCTACTCTTGATCGCATTTCCACAAGCCCATTCGGTGGTACTAAGGGAGTTATATATTCCAGCAGCCATTATGTTGATCGGCCTGATCATGCGCGGTGTGGCTTTTGACTTTAGAGCCAAGGTCGCCGTTGCCAATAAACCTATATGGGATAAGAGCTTTAAACTAGGTTCACTGATCACTGCGCTGGCACAAGGCTATATGCTGGGTATGTATGTGATGGGCTTTGAACAGAGCATCACCGCCTACCTGTTTAGTGGCCTTGCCGCATTTGGTGTGGCCGCCGCCTACTGCTATATCGGCGCGGCTTGGCTGGTGATGAAAACCAGTGACGACTTACAACTCAGAGCCGCTCGCTGGGCACGACGCGCCGGATGGATCTGCTTCGCGGGTGTTGCCGCCGTGTGCGCCATGAATCCTCTGGTGAACCCTGAGATATTAGCCCGCTGGCTAAGCTTCCCCAATGCGCTATTTGTTTGGGCAATACCGGTGGTTTGCTTTGCCCTGTTCGCCATTATCGATCAGGTGCTAAAACGCTTCCCGCTGCCGGATGACAAAGGTTGTTGGCTGCCGTTTGTTGGCGCCATGTTTATCTTCCTGTTCTGTTTTAGTGGCCTTGGGTACAGTTTCTTCCCCTATATTGTGCCGGGACAAATGACGATTTGGGAATCGGCAAGTGCACCAGAATCACTGCAATTCATTCTTTGGGGAGCCATTGTCGTTGTTCCTGTCATTTTGCTTTACACGATATTTTCCTACCGCGTGTTTTGGGGCAAGGTGCAAGATCTCAAGTACTACTAGTTAATCTACCCATACAGCCCGCTGGCCGCGGGCTGTTACGTATCATATAGAGATCCGAACAAACTATTTCGAACTCACATATTTAGCTAATTCCTGCCATAACTCACATAATAGCCCCTGTCGGATCTGTCTATTTTTTTAACAAATACATAAAATTAAAACTAACAAGTTCATAAAATAGCCAAAAGAACCCACTGAATACATGGGTTTTATCTAACAGGCACAGTTCTTGCTGATACCGCTACCAATAATAAAATATTTAATCTTTAATTTTAAGGAAGCACTCAGTATGAAAAAGCTCTTGATAGCCACTGCGCTATTTGCAGCTAGCAGTCTGCAAAACGCATTTGCATTCCCCATCGCCGACACGGGCGACGGTTTAAAAGTCATTGTTGGCGAAACCGGCTCTGTGGTCGCCACTTACCTCGGTAACTCAGCCGATTACAGCAACGATCTGTATCTGATGTTGGATGATTTCGGTAATCCAGGCGATGACGGCGACCTGAGCAACGATATGTTTATTTTCAATAATCATACATCGCCAGTTAACTCTACCGTCGACTTGGGTATCTTTAACGCGGGTGCAGAGCTGATCTTCCGTCTGTTTGTCAATGACACCGGCTTTAACTACTTCACCGGTCCCGAAGATCGTAACCCAGACAATCGTTTCCATGCGCGAGTTGAACAGGATTGGCAGCCAGATGAAACCTTAGTCAGTTTTGAAGATCTGTACGGCGGTCCGTTCGATTTCAATGACCTCAGCTTTGCATTTACCAACACCCGAACTGAAGTACCTGCACCAGCGACGCTGGCACTGGTAGGTTTGGGCTTACTGGGTTTTGCAGGTGCTCGTCGCCGTAAATAACCAGACTCAAGCTGCGTAATCAAAGCCCCGTATTCGCCGGGGCTTTTTCATCTCAGACTAACTCTCATACCAACGAGCAGTATTCACTTACGACGAGCAGCCTGTTTACCTGCGATTTGCCACACAAATAATGCCCCGTCTCGCGCATCTTCGATATGATCCACGGTGACGTGACAAAAACCCAACGGCTGCAAAGTCTCTTTATTTCGCCCTATCGCGGCAGAAACCCGGTAAACAGGAAAGTCATCCCCGCTACGCACAGCAATAATAAGGCCCTCTTTTCGCTTAATAATAAGCGGCGTACCTTCGGCCCGTTCAAAGTTGGGGCCAGTAATGTGTTTGATGCGTTCAACGAGCAATGGCGGAACCTAGCTAACAAAAGGAGATGTTCTTAGCATAGTTTAATGAACTGAGGCCAACAGAGAAGTGTTCGCCCGCAATTTTGATTTAAATGAACAGAGGAAAATGACAAAACACCCAGTCTGGAACCAAGACGGTTCCATCTATAACCAATAAGTGCTCAGTCTGACACCACTGGCAACTCCGCACTTGCGCCCCATTCACTCCAAGAACCATCGTAAATAGAGAGGTTCTGATAGCCAAGAACCTCCGCCACCAGCGCCAGAATGCACGCGGTCACCCCAGAGCCACAACTAAAGATATACCGTTCAGCATTCCCCACCTGCTTGGCAAACGACGCTGCTAACTCTGCTTGCGGCTTTAAACAACCGTCGGTATCCAACAGCGACGCATACGGCAGATTCACGGCATTGGGCATATGACCACTGCGCATGCCTGCTCGTGGTTCGGGCGCAGTACCAGAGAAGCGTTCAGCCCCTCGGGCATCCACCACTTTTATCCCTGATTGTTGTAACGCGGCCAACACCTCATTGGCAGCGCAAAATAGCTTGGGTTGCGGTTTGGCAGTGAAATCCCCAGGGCAAATTGTTGCCTTTAATGGATAGTGCTCCGTCGGTAACCCCGCGCGCTTCCAAGCCGGTAAACCGCCGTCTAAAACAGAAACATGCTTATGCCCCATGGCGCGGAACATCCACCAGGCGCGTGCAGCAGAAAACAGCCCGAGGGTGTCGTAGACGACGATATGACTGTCATCATTAACCCCCAGCGCGCGCACTTGCGCCTGAAACTGTTCAGCACTGGGCATCATATGGGGTAATGGATTTGAGCTATCACAGATCTCGGTATCAAAATTGAAGTAACGGGCATTAGCGATACGCTCTGTCGGTTGATACACAGCCCTTCCCTGAGGCGTAGGCATCAACATGGTGGCGTCCAACAGAATAAGGCTAGCTTCGGAGATCCGCTTGGCTAATCCAGCCGCGCTAATCAATGGGGATCTATCGCTCATGGTTAGACTAGACATCGGACACTCCTTGGCAAAGCTAATAGATTAAGGGAACACCACTTTTTCCGCTTCCTGCCGGATGTCGGCCAACTTGCGATAGTGTTTTTGCAAGCGCTCCAGGGATGGCAGGTACTCTTCTGCAAAATAGGGTTTGAGAATAAACAGCACCTTTAAAACGCCATGATAAATAGTGGCTTTGGTGATCTGTTCCTCTGGGGCTTGCGTGGTTTGGTAGCTGATCCAGAAGGTGACGACGATCTTTACCGTATGTGCCAAGTCTTCAAGATCTTGCTCTTCGACATTCAGTGCCCCCGCCTGCTTCAGCATCGACAAAATCGCGATCACCCGCTGCGCCAATTTTTCCTGTAACGGCAGGTATTGGATCTGCAATTCAGGATCACGACTCAGCAGCTCAGGCAGATTGCTATAGAAGAAGCGAAAACGCCACATGCTCTCGAAGATCTCATCGAGGTAGGTCATCATCACTTCAAGCGAAACATTACCATCATCACGGGGCTGAAAACTACGACCTATATGTGCGACATATTCTTTAAATATGCGGCGAATGATGTCTTCTTTATTCCTAAAATGGTAATAAAGGTTGCCAGGGCTAATACCTAAATGCGCTGCTATATGATTGGTAGTCATGGCGCGCTCGCCATGCTTATTGAACAATTCAAGACTGGCTTGAATGATACGGTCTTTAGTTTTCATTCTTTTGGATCGCCGTTAGCGTGTTTACATCCCTGAACATCGTCCGTTCGGCTAAACTACCGACGGCAGACTTATTTTCCTCTGGAGCGGCACTTGAGGCAAAATAGATAGTCATAATCCTGATTTAGTTAACAGTTTGGCGGAACAACAGATGATTATTGTCACAGGTGGCGCAGGTTTTATCGGTAGTAACCTGGTAAAAAGCCTCAATCAAGCAGGTTACCAAGATATTCTCGTGGTCGACGATCTGGAAGATGGCACCAAGTTTACCAACTTGGTGGACTGCGAGATCGCTGATTATATGGATAAAGATGAGTTCCTCGGCATGATCGTCTCCGGCGAGAACTTCGGTGATGTGGAAGCGGTTTTCCATGAGGGTGCGTGCTCAGCCACCACCGAGTGGAATGGTAAATTCATGATGGATGTGAACTACCAGTATTCTAAAGATCTACTGCATTACTGCCTTGAGCGACGTATCCCGTTCCTCTATGCCTCGTCGGCATCAGTCTATGGTATGGGGCCGGTCTTCAAAGAGGACCGCGCCAATGAGAAGCCGCTCAATGTTTACGGCTACTCCAAGTTTCTGTTTGACCAATACGTGCGCCAGTTGTTGCCGGAGATTGATAGCCAGGTAATTGGCTTCCGCTATTTCAATGTCTATGGCCCGAGAGAGCAGCACAAAGCCAGTATGGCCAGTGTGGCCTTCCACCTGAACAATCAGGTGCTCGCTGGCGAGAATCCGAAACTGTTTGAAGGCTGTGATGGCTATGGTGACGGTGGGCAAACCCGTGATTTCGTTTATGTCAGCGATGTCTGCGACGTCAATTTATGGTGCTGGAAAGAACAAGCGCCCTCTGGCATCTACAACTTGGGTACCGGTGCCGCAGAGCCATTTCAGGCGGTTGCCGAAGCGGTCATCAATTACCATGGTCAAGGCAAAGTGGAATACATCCCTTTCCCCGCACACCTCAAAGGTCGCTATCAAAGCTTTACCGAAGCCGATATGGGACTGTTACGCTCCATCGGTTATAACAAACCATTTAAAACCGTCGCCCAAGGCGTAGCTGAATACCTGGCCTGGTTGAATAAATAAGTTCGCGGAGAACGCAGAAAAACATGAAATATCTTGTAGTTGGCCCCGCGTGGGTCGGTGACATGGTGATGGCCCAAAGCTTGTTTAAGCAGCTGCAACAGGATGATGCCGAAGCCATCATTGATGTGGTCGCCCCGACGTTTTCTTTGCCTATTTTGCAACGAATGCCAGAGGTCAACGACACCATAGATCTGCCATTTGGTCATGGCGAATTCGCGTTCTCGGGACGACGTGCTCTGGGTAAAAGCCTGAGGGAACGCAACTATGATAAAGCGATTATTTTGCCCCGTTCATTCAAATCGGCTCTGGTTCCCTATTACGCAGAGATCCCTGTCCGGGTAGGTTTCGGTGGCGAGCTGAGAAGCTGGCTTCTCACCGATGTCAGAAAGCGCAAGCCGACAGTGGTTGATGGCAAAATCAATGATATGACAGTGAAACGCTTCTTATCATTGGGGCTGACTCCGGAACAAGCCGCAACAGAGAACTATCAGATACTACCACCAGCGTTGGAGACCAACACTGAGAATCGCTTTGCATTAATGAACCAACATGAGCTGTCCACCGAACGGCCGATAGTTTGTATCTGCCCAGGCGCAGAATATGGCCCGGCCAAGCAGTGGCCAGTGGAATATCACGCCGAACTGGCACAGCAATTGGTCGCCAAAGGCTACCAGGTTTGGGTATTAGGCTCGCCCAAAGAGATGGCCGCAGCCGAACAGATAGCCCCGGCCGGCCTGCCACATCTATACAATTTTTGTGGCAAAACTAAACTGGCCGATACCATTGATCTATTCAGCATGGCTGATGCTGTGGTCAGCCACGATTCAGGCTTAATGCATGTGGCTGCAGCGACAGGGGTTTTTACTGTCGCCATTTATGGCTCCTCTAGCCCGGAATTCACACCACCGCTAAGTGAGAACAAACAGATAATCTATCTGGGGATCGATTGCTCACCCTGCTTCAAAAAAACCTGCCCACTGGGGCATTACAACTGCCTAAAAGATATCTCAGTTGAACAGGTTCTCAATACAATCTGCCATTCCGAGCCGCAGCCTTCAGAAATCGAATCGACACATGGTAAGACTGAACAATGAGTGAGCGAGCAACGCTAGCTGTCGCGATGATCACCAAAAATGCTGGCCCTCGCTTTGCAGAAGCTCTAGCAAGTGTTAGTTGGGCCGATCAGGTTGTGATCCTAGATAGCGGCAGCACCGATGACACGCTTGAAATAGCGAAAGCTGCTGGCGCAGTCGTCCACGCCAGTAAGGCATGGCCTGGGTTTGGACCACAACGACAAGCAGCCCAAAAATTGGTAACCTGCGATTGGCTGTTATGGTTGGATAGTGATGAAGTTGTGACAAAAGAACTTCAACACTCAATCAATCATCTATTGACCAATGCAGATCCAAATTACGCATACAGCATCAATCGTCTAACCGATTTTTTTGGACGCTTCATTCGTCATAGCGGCTGGTATCCAGATCGTGTTGTGCGACTCTACGCCACCAACCGTTTTCACTACGATGACGCGTTGGTGCATGAAAAGGTATTGGTAAGTAAAGATAAAGTCCGCCCACTATCGGGGGATCTACTGCACTATACCGCTGATGACTTTCATGACTATATGGCCAAATCGCTGCGGTACTCGAATGACTGGGCCAAGCAAAAACATGCTAAAGGAAAGCGAACCACTGTGGTGGGCATACTGGGCCATAGTCTAGCGAGTTTTCTAAAGAAGTATCTGATCCAACGCGGCTTTCTCGATGGCAAACACGGCCTACTACTCGCATTTCAATCCAGTCACTATGTGTTCAATAAGTACTTGGCTCTGTGGATATTAAATCGTCAAGATTAATAACTTGTTGCTCTCTAGCAGATTGATGCCCAGCGACTATTGGTGTTAAAGAATCCTCGAGACACGACAGCAACATGAGTTGTTGAAAGAGGGGTTTAATGGCACGCCACTGAGCAGGATCTGAGACCTTATCTTCTCGCCAACAAAGGCATGTACAGCCGGTGATGGCGTTAGCTATGGTCACGACTGCCACCCCCTGCTCCAATCTGGCATCGATATGAAACATACCCACCTCACCCAAACGCAAATGATTCCCATTTACATTTAAGCGTTGGTTTTATGCTTTGTCAATCAGCTTTTCGAAATACTCTTTGGTCTGAAGAGCGGCCAGATCGGTATGAAAATGTTCAGTAATACGCTGCTTGGCGCGGATCCCCATCTGCTTACAGAACGTTGGATCATGCCATAACTTTGCGATGGCATCAGCCAATGCTTGACTATCACCGGGGGGCACAACTAATCCACTATCACCATCAACAACCAGCTCCGCACTACCGCCAGTATCGGCGACGACAGGCGCTACTTCATAAACCATGGCCTCAATCACTGTCTTCGGTAGCCCTTCCCTTTTAGTCGAAGGCAATGCCGATACATTACATGCTGCAATTATCGCAGGAGCGTCTCTGCGAAAACCCGCCAGATGTATCCGGTCAGCCATCGGACTAGCATCAATCAGCTGTCTTACTTCCGGCGTATCCATCCCCCCACCCACCAACAGAATATGAATATCACTGTTTTCTGGTAGCTTATGTGTCGCCTCAATTAGCACAGGCAACCCTTTACGCGGACGAGCATTAGCCACACAGCCCACCACAAAAGCATCTGCCGGGATGTTGAATTCCGCCAGATCTACCGGCTCGTCCTGATACCAGTCCAAGCTGTGTCCTTTATAAACAGTAACCACGTTATCATCAGCGACATACGCATACTGACGAAGGTCGTCGCGCACCGCATTGGCCACACAAATAATGCCGTCCAAACGAGGATGAAGATGAGTTAAGTAACAAGTGGGATCATAGCGATAAATGTTACCGGTCTGGCCTCGGTAACTTACCATTTTGGCGGGTAAGCCAATAGCAGCAAACAATGCGTTGGTGATCGCCTTGTTGTTAAACATATACACAGCATCGTAACCACCAAGTTTGAGCTCCGAACGAATGCGTTTAATCGCGCTCCACTGAAATTTCTTGGTCGGGTGGTAGTCGATAATCTTAACGCCATGCTCTCTAAAGCGCGGTACGTATTCAGCATCACCTTGCGTCATCAAAGTCACATCAACACCAAGTTTAGCCATACCAATGAAGATCTCGGCTTCAGGCCGCACACTGTTCCAAGTGTCTTTATAAGAACTGATAATGAGCAGCTTTAATGCCATAGTGAGGAGCCCTTTTGATGCGTTTTATCATACCTTGGCAACGCCAAGTTGTGGCATTATAACGCTTTCTAAACGTCAACTAGGCATTTTTAACTTAGACTTTAGCTAACGCTGGGATCATTGGTTTGCCCTGGCTGTCTAATATGAGGATTGTATGAAGCGTATCGTTATTGATTTAGATGGCACCATCACTTCTGCTGAAACCAGTGACTATAAAAATGTCTCACCGAACGCGGCAGTAGTAAACAAGCTAAAGCAGTATCGAGAACAAGGCTTCGAAATTGTCATCCATACCGCACGCAACATGCGTACTTACGAAGGCAACGTCGGCAAAATTAACGTGCACACCCTGCCCATCATTCTGGAATGGTTAGAACGACATAACGTGCCTTACGACGAAGTCATTGTAGGTAAGCCCTGGTGTGGCTTTGACGGTTTCTATGTTGACGATAAATCGATTCGCCCATCGGAGTTTGCCAAGCTGACTGAGCAAGAGATCCATCAACTGCTGGAAGAAGAAAAGAACGCATGTTCCTAATCACCTCCGCAGCCTACATAGGGCAAGAGTTTTCATCTGAATTTGGCCGTTTGCCTCCCGCATTCTTGCCTGTAGGCAATCGTCGACTCTACCGCTATCAACGCGAAGTACTGCCGGCCAATGAACGTATTGTCCTTTCTCTACCGGAAGCGTTTGAACTACCCGAGTATGACCGCCGGATCCTAGAACAACTGAATATTGAACCGCTGTTTTTACCCGAGGGATTAAGCCTCGGCGAGTCGGTAATATGCGCGTTGAACTTACTAGGCCATGCCAACGGCCCAATTCGTATTCTTCATGGTGATACGCTGATATATGATCTCCCCACCGAAGCTGAGGATATCATCACCCTAAGCCCAGTTGATGATAATTATGCGTGGGCTATTTATGACAGTGAGCAAACGCCTCCGCTCAGTCAGTTACAAGAAAGCGATCTAGTCACTAGGCGGGCGGAGTCTGTCGTCAATGGCTACTTCTCATTCTCGGATGCCCGCTTATTGATTCAATCCATCACCCGTGCGCGTGGCAATTTTATTGATGGCATTAACCGCTATGCGGCTGCCAAACCATTAAAGCCACTTGAATGCCAAGAATGGTTTGATTTTGGCCACTTACATACCTACTACCGCTCGAAAACACACGTATCCACCACCCGCGTGTTTAACCAGATGGCGATCGAGAACGGAGTGGTACAAAAACGCAGTCATAAACGTCAAAAGATGCGTGCCGAAGCCCATTGGTTTGCCAGTTTACCGACCGAATTGAAACGCTTTACCCCCAATTACCTTGGCGCTTTAGACGATGATGAGCAGCCAGGGTACGCCATTGAATATCTGTACCTCACCAGCCTTAACGAGATGTGGGTATTTGGCAATCTGCCCGCCTTTGTTTGGCGGCGTATCGGCACAGCCTGCTTAGACTTTTTTATGCAGTGCCGTCAGCATGTCGCTCCTGAAGACACAGAAATAGCGCCAGCAAAGCTCTTTGGTGACAAAACGACCGAGCGCTTAGCTTTGTTTGCTAAAGAAAACAGAATCGATCTTAACCACCCTTGGCATTTAAACGGCAAACCGCTCCCTAACTTAAATCAGATAGCAGCAAACGCCCTTGACGCTATCCCAGCTGCTAGCAGTGGCACTATCGTTCACGGCGACCTCTGCTTTAGCAATATCTTATATGACTTCCGTAGCCAGCAAATCAAAGTGATCGACCCTCGAGGGCTAGATAACAAAGACAACCTAACCGTTTACGGCAATCCCGATTATGACCTGGCCAAATTTGCCCATTCTGTGGTGGGTCGTTACGACTTTATTATCGCTGGCTACTACCAGCTGACACAGGATGGTTACTCGCTTGAGTTCAACCTGCCCACGACAGAGACCCATGACCAAGTAGAAGCGTTGTTCTTAACCCGCAGTGCACAAGGACTAGGTCGCAACGAGCAGCAATTATTGGCGATGCAAGTACACCTGTTTCTTTCGATGTTGCCACTCCACAATGATGATGAACGGCGACAGATGGCTTTGCTGGCGAATGCCCTGCGCCTTTATCAACGCTTACAAGCACTATCGCTTGCGGAGACAAAATAGATGATTGTGATACCGATGGCGGGGCTGAGCTCCCGCTTTTTTAAAGCCGGTTATACGCAGCCCAAATACATGCTGCCAGGCCACGGAAAGCCGTTATTTGATCATGCCGTTGAAAGCTTTAATCACTATTTTCAGCAACAGCCTTTTCTATTCATTTGCCGCAGTGATTACGATACGCCCGCATTTATCGCTGACCGCTGTAACGCACTTGGTATTGCGGATTGGCGATGTATTGTTTTGGACAGAGAAACCCGTGGCCAAGCAGAAACCGTTGCTTTGGGCCTGAAAGAGGCAGGAATATCATCAGGCGAAATCACCATCTTTAATATTGACACATTCCGTCCTGACTTCCGCTTTCCCGACTTCATTGGAGAAGTGGATGGCTATCTCGAGGTTTTTCAAGGCGACGGCGACAACTGGTCCTACGCTCGCCCTGCTGCGCCAGATAGTTTAAAAGTCGTTGAGACAGCGGAGAAAAAGCCGATCTCGGACCTATGCAGCGATGGGCTTTATTATTTCGCCAACGCAGCAGACTTTCTGTCAGCGTTTACAGCCGAAGCAACTAGCCCCGCATCCTCGTTAAAGAATGGCGAGCTATATGTCGCACCGTTATATAACCGATTGATCACCCAGAATAAACTGATCCAATATCAGCTCATTGAACGTCAACAAGTGATCTTTTGCGGTGTACCTGCGGAATACGATGAGTTTTTGGCCAAATAACAAGTGATAACTAAATGACCATCGCAAACCAAGATATCACAGTGGTTGTTCAGGGGCCGGTACAAGCCTCTCCTGACCGTAATATGGACGAAGGGATCACCGTACGTTCTCTAGCTAGCGTGCGTAAGCATCTACCTGGCGCGCACATCCTGTTATCCACTTGGAAAGGACAGCCCACAGAAGGTCTGGATTTTGATGAGTTACTATTGAATGACGATCCGGGGCCAAACATCAATCGTTATCGTGCCGATGGCAGTGCTGATAAAACCAATAACAATCGCCAACTTGTTTCCACCCTTAATGGCTTAAAGCAGGTGAAAACCCGTTACGCGATGAAGTTACGTTCAGATAACTTTCTCACCAGCGATGCTTGCAAGAAGCTACAGCAGAAATTTCCGAAGCGCGCTGATGAATGCTGTTTCTTGAAAGAGCGCGTCGTAGTGAACAATACTTTTACCCGAGATTACGCAAAAGGGTTACCGGTCGTGTTCCATGCCTGCGACTTCTTTTACTTTGGTCTGACCGAAGACTTGCTAGCGCTCTGGGATATACCTTGGTTTGATGATTTGCCCTACGACGAATCACGCAAAGGCCAAGAGCAACATGACGGCTACCCCTATTTTATGCCTGATTGCACACAAAAGTTTTGGCTCAAAGCATTGCAGCGATTTGACCCATCAATCCAAATTAAACACCTGCATGACTACAGCCCCAAATCAAAGCGCCAATCAGATCTGTGTTACGCCAACAACCTCATCATCGGCGAGCCGGAAGTGGTTGGTTTAGGATTGAATACAAAATTTAGCGGCAGTGAACGAGCGAACCGCATTGGTAGCATCATCACCTACATACATCATTTGGCTTGGCAACGCCTGTACAAGAAATATTGTGATCCTAGCCACCACATTCCCGGTAATGCTGCGGACTGGCTAAGAACAAAATGCTTACGAGGCGCACTCTTATCCAGCAAATGGTTGGAAGGTAAATGGCGATTAAAAAAGAAGCTCAATAATGCTAAATGATAACGGTCTGGATCAACCTCATGCTGCCGGCCCGCATATCTGCCACGTCAATTTAGCCCGAGGCTTTAGCGGCGGCGAGCAGCAAACGTTTAATTTAGTGCAAGCACTAAAGCAACATGGCATACAGCAATCCGTTGTACTATTAAAAGGGTCTCCATTACTTCCGATGTTTGAAGCCATCGGTATTCCGGTTCACGAAGTCAGACATCATCTTTTCTCTTGTATCCCACCCCGTGGCATAAGACCTACGCTCTTTCATGCCCATGATGGCAAGGCCGCCTACTGGTGTGCGATACAAGCCAGATTACTTAACCTTCCCTATATCATTACTCGGCGAGTCGACAATCCAGTAAAGAAACAATGGATAGCCAAAAAAATATACAAAAAAGCAGCTGTCGTTGCTTGTTTGAGTCGTGCGATCGCTAAGCAGGTAAAGATCCTTGATAAGAGCATACATACCACTATCATTCCCAGCGGTTATTCTGGTTTTGCTGCGCAACCTGATGCCGTTCAACAGATCAAAAATAGATACCCAAACAAAATTCTGATCGCCCAAATCGGCAAATTACTTCACCACAAGGGCTATCACGTCACGATTGAAGTGGCGCGCCAATGCGAAGCCTCTCACCCTCAGTATCAGTTTTTATTTCTTGGCAGTGGCCCAGATGAATTGATGTTAAAAAAGCAAGCTGAAGGGCTGACCAACGTCGACTTTCTTGGTCATCAAACAGACATCGGCAGTTATCTGTCCGCGGTTGATATCCTGCTTTTCCCTTCGCTATCTGAAGGACTGGGGTCAACCATCCTTGAAGCATGGCAGCATGGTACTCCAGTTATCGGCAGTGACGCAGGAGGCATTCCGGATCTGATTACTGATGAAGAGACAGGCAAATTAGTCGCCCCCGGTGATGCCTTACAACTTCAACAGGCATTAATCACACTGATCGAAGACGAGCAGAAGCGCAATCAGTATTGCGAAAACGCATTAGAACGTCTTGCTGAATATTCTCCCGAAAGCATTGCAGCGCGTTATTACACTCTTTATAAGGAATTGTAATACCTATATACCAAATAATATCTGTCCTACGCCGGAACTTTAATCACTCACAAGACCCTATGAACTATATGTGATTTAGCGCACAAAAATGGTCCGGTGTAATAGATATGTTTTTCCTAAGAAGTATTGCTTATTTTGCTTTAAGCGAGTGGATTGCAGCGTCTAAGAAGTTAGTTGTTGCCAAGCCTGTTCTGAGCCCAACAATTCATCCGAACTCCCCCATGTTAAGCAACATATGCGGGACTTACGACGAAAAGGTGGCCACAAAATGAGCACACATGCAGCAATTCACCAAGCTAAAGTTATCGGTTTCGTTAACACATGCACCAGCTGGGGCGGGGGCGAAAAGTGGCACTTTGAGACAGCGCAGTTCTGCCACAATCAGGGATACTCGGTCATCTTTTTCTGTCGCCCGGGGAGTGAGATCGAATCACGACTGATAAAGGCCAACATACCGACGCGCCCTTTAACCATCAGCAATCTTAGCTTTCTAAACCTGACAAAGATGGTACTTCTTGCCCGTCAGTTTAAGCATTTAGGCATCACAACCCTGCTACTAAACACGCCGGCAGATACCAAGTTAGCAGCCCCTGCTGCAGTGATAGCGGGTGTTAACAATATAATTTTCCGCCGGGGAATGCCCCATCGCATAAAACGCAATTGGCTAAACTGCTACCTGTTTGAACGTTGCATTCATCGCGTTATCGCTAACTCAGAAGCGGTAAGAACAAGTCTCAGTGACCGCTGTGGTGGCATTGTTCCTGACCGAAACATCACAGTGGTTGAAAACGGTGTCAAACTAGATGCTACGATGATTGATGCGCCGCCAATTTACGCAAAGCAAGCCCGCGAAATTGTACTCAGTACCGCTGGGCGGATGGTCAAACAAAAAAATCAGCTGGCGCTCTTAGCCATGGCCGAAAAACTAAAAATGAAAGGCATCAATTTTGTTCTGCTAATCGCTGGAGCCGGCGAGTTAAAACAAAAACTAACAGAGGAAGTACTTCAACGAGGCTTAAATGACTGTGTGCGGTTTACCGGTTTTGTTACGCAGATGCCGTTACTGTTTAAGAGTACCGATATCTTTGTCTTCCCCTCTCTCTACGAAGGTTGTCCGAATACCCTGATTGAAGCCGCGGCAGCGAGCAAAGCCATCGTCGCTTACGATATCCCTCCCCACAGAGAGCTCTTACCTGACGATGAATATGGTCGACTAGTGCCTCTAAATGACATTGATGGCTTAGTCTCAGCAGTCAGTGAATTGGCAAGCTCTGCCGAGATACGTGAAAAAATGGGATGGATGGCAAAGTTAAGGGTTTCAACTCACTACAATCTCGATAAAGCGCGAAAGAAACTACTGGCATTGATTTGATTCATTCTCCAGCAAAGCTATCATTGCCTCATTCTCGTTTTCTGGAACTAACTGAATGACAACTCGCGTTATTTATCCGGGTACCTTCGATCCGATTACTAACGGCCACACCGATCTGATTGAGCGCGCGGCTAAGCTGTTTGACGAGATTATCGTTGGCATTGCAGAAAGCCCCAGTAAAAGCCCATGGTTTTCGCTGGGTGAGCGGATAAAAATGGCAGAGCAAGCCACCCAACATCTGCAGAATAAAGTACGAGTGGTTGGCTTTTCAGGCTTGCTGGTCAACTTCGCCAAAGATCACGATGCCACAGTGATGATCCGAGGCTTACGTGCCGTGTCCGATTTTGAATATGAATTTCAGCTCGCCAATATGAACCGCCGACTGATGCCAGGGTTAGAAAGCGTCTTTCTTACACCATCAGAATCCAACTCATTTATCTCATCGACTCTCGTACGCGAGGTGGCTCTGCATGGCGGAGACGTAGAGCAATTTGTTCACCCAGAGGTGGGACAGGCACTAATGCGCCTAGTCTCTGAAAAGCAGTCATAACTCCGTCTTTGAAAACACAGAAAGAAGATTAACATTGAGTAACCCGACTTCTCAGCTCGACTTTAAGCAGTTTTATCAGCGCATCAAACAAGGTGAGGCAACGATATTAGTTGATCAGCCCTTTCTCAGCGGTCGGCGCTTCACAATGAAACTTGATGATGCCGAACGAAGCTATGTGGCGAAGCTTTTTACCTACGACAAAGATATGGAGTTGACCGAAAGTCGCCCGTGGGAGCATGAGGAAAATATTCTGCGAGCAATGAGCGGCGTTATCGCCCCCAAAACCTTTGGCTTTGAAAGCTGGCAAGAGGGGGACCAAACGGTCTTTTTATACCTTAGAGAATACCTTGAGGGTGATGAGCTAACATCGGTAGGCACCGACCAAATACCCGCCATGGCTAAATATTTGGCAAGTTTACATCAACAAGGTATCACCAGTAACGACCCCTATATCTATAATTTCATCACCATCGATGGCACGCCGCTGATCATTGATTTCGGTAAAGCAACTCAGCAAGCAGTAAACTCCAGCAAACATCATTACCTCGTAGGACGTGAACTGTTTAAGCTGTACCGAGGAACGCTGGGTTACGACGCCAAGTTAATGGAACAGTTTTGGCAGAGTTACTTCGCTCAATTTGAAAAGCAAAGCTGGTACCGGCAGGCACTGCTAAAATTCTCCGTCAGCCTGCACTCTTTGCGGCAGATGATTCGAAATATTGGCCGCAAACGCCCTGCTCGCTCATAACCCAAATTAGAGGTGAAATCTGCAGTGTGAGGTAACCATTCACTAACGCTGACATATAGCGCAGTACACAGTGCTGCGCTGCCCCAATTTAATCTCTTTCAGCTCAGCACCACAATTGGGGCAAGACTGCCCCCCTTTGCCATACACTTTCAGTTCCTGAACAAAATAGCCCGGTTTGCCATCACTTTGAGCAAAATCCTTTAGCGTTGTACCGCCCTGCTGAATGGCGTGCGCCAGTACCGATTTGATCTCCTCGGTCAATAGTAGGTAGCGGGCAAGCGAGATCTTACCGGCTGCAGTCTTGGGGTTTATCCTGGCGGCAAACAAGGCTTCATTGGCGTAGATATTCCCCACGCCCACCACATTGTGATTATCCATGATAAATGTCTTCACAGCGCTCTTACGGCCACGACTCCGACCATAGAGCACATTGGCATCAAATTGTTCAGTTAATGGCTCAGGGCCCAATTTAGACAGCAATGGATGCGCTAAGGGTGTAGTGCCTCCCCACAGGAAAGCACCAAAGCGCCGGGGATCAGTCAGCCGTAACATTTTACCGCTACAGAGGTGGATCTGGATATGGTCGTGCTTATCAGCCACAGTAGTTGAATCAATCACCCGTAACCGCCCAGACATGCCCAGATGGAGTATCGCGCTGCCGATCGCGGTATCAATAAGAAGATACTTTGCACGACGGCGAACCGCTATGATTGTCTGCCCCTCCAGCTGATTAACTTCATCTGGCACCGGCCAACGCAAGCGCTTGTCACGCACCTCCACGCGCGTGATCTGCTTTCCCGTAAGAAAAGGGGTTATCCCCTGTCGACTCACCTCAACTTCAGGTAACTCAGGCATCATTTGCTCTCATTTGGCGTAGAGGCATGGGGGCAATAAACCGTATCGTCAGATCTGACAGCTCCCCCACTTGCTCACCTAAACGGACAAACCAGCGCTGCTTAAATTGACGCAGCAAAATAACTCGAGGGACAGCTTCCCCTGCCAAAGTAATACGAACCACCATATCGGGTTCAGTAAGGAGCTCACTGGCAGATGGCATCTCTTCTTCACTCAAAGGTAATGCCGTCAATCCCAACCACTGCTGCGCCAGACGCCCCGCCTCTTGTTCTGGCATCAAGTTCGCAGGAGAAACACGCCAGCCTTGACCAATCAGCTCCAGCTGGCCTGCTGGATAATCCAAAGTCAGGATAATAGCCTCAGCTGGAATAAGTTCTAAACGGGTATTGGCGTCACCAGATAACCACCGTTTGTGAGTGACATTAAACAGCAGGATCATTGCCAAACAGGCAAAGATCAAAATGTTGTTCCACTGCCTTCTGGTTAAGGCCATATCCAGTGTCCATTTTTGGCTAATACACAAATCAATATGCTAACACTAACCTTAGATAAGAGCATTGCAAGAGAGTCTGGAATTGAAGAGCCTAGGGAGTGAAGAACAAGGTAAAAGAAAAACGCTCAAGCCCCAACGGTAACAAGGCCGTAGTTCCTGTACATCGACGCTCCTGTGCATTAGCACACCCCACGCAGTGCCTTGGGTGCCATGCACCCGCGTCATACCGTACTTCCTGTACATAACAAAAAGCCCGGCACTAGGCCGGGCTTTTCACTAAGCAAAACAAGTAAGATCTATTTGATCTTAGCTTCTTTATACATCACGTGCTGACGTACAACAGGATCAAATTTCTTGATCTCCATCTTTTCAGGCATGGTGCGCTTATTTTTAGTGGTCGTGTAGAAGTGACCGGTACCGGCTGATGAGTTCAGACGGATTTTCTCACGAACGCCTTTCTTCGCCATGATTTATCCCCTTAAACCTTTTCGCCGCGGGTACGAAGTTCAGTCAGAACTGAATCGATACCCTTCTTGTCGATGATTCGCATACCCTTGGTAGAAACACGAAGCTTCACAAACCGCTTTTCACTCTCAACCCAAAAACGGTGAGATTGCAAATTTGGCAGAAAGCGGCGCTTGGTCGCGTTTTTCGCATGAGAGCGATTATTACCGACAACCGGACGCTTGCCAGTTACTTGGCATACTTTAGACATGTCAGTCGTCTCCGATATAAAACTTTTTAGCTCGAGCGTACCGCGCCCCATATTCGGCCGTCGCCCAAGGCGCAGGAGGGCGCATTTTATACAGGAGACGCACTAGCAGATCAAGAAAAAATGTTATTTCAATAAAAACTATATCCAGCCGCGCGCAGCAAATGAGGTTGATTCAGTTCGACCAACTACCAAGTGATCAAGTACACGCACATCAATAAAAGCCAATGTTGCCATGATCTTATCGGTAATATGTCGGTCTGCCTCACTCGGCTCACAGACACCGGACGGGTGATTATGACAGAGAATCACCGCCGCGGCATGTTCTTCTATCACCAAGCGTAAAACTTCTCGCGGATAAACCGCCGCCTGGTTAATCGTGCCATGGCTTAACTCTTTGTAAGCCAGCACCCGATTCTGGCTGTCCAACAACAAGAGTGCAAAGCGCTCTATCGGCGAATCACCCATTTTAACCCGTAGGTAACGCTCTACCGCAGCGGGATGATTCAACACATCAGACTGATGTAACTCTGCCTGAAAAACACGACGACTCAGCTCGACCACCGCCTGCAATTGGGCATACTTGGCTTGTCCCAGCCCTTTGGCGGCGCAAAATTGCTGTTGGTTGGCACGCATTAAGCGGGATAGACCATCGAATTGCCCGAGTAGTTGCCTGGCTAAGGTAACCGCATCCATGCCAGTCACACCGGTACGTAGAAAAATCGCGAGTAACTCAGCATCGGAAAGCGCTTCAGCCCCCTGCCGTAAAAGCTTTTCACGGGGGCGCTCTGCCGCTGGCCAATCAATAATTGCCATCAATCTATTCCTCCTTGAAGTGATCTACCTGTTTACGCTTCCTGCGCACGCAATCAGTGTAGTGCAAAAATCCAGCAGTAAGTGTTCACTGTAACCAAGACAGCTGTGAGCGCTCGCTTAAGAGACACAGCTTTCCAAAAAAACTGCGTGGTGTGAGAGCAAAAAGCAGCTAGGGAAACACTGTTCAGCGATTTAGGCTGTGGTAAAGTAACGGAAATTTTTTACCCCGATAAAGAGCTATGTCGTTACAAGGTAAAAAGATACTGCTAGGCATCAGTGCCGGTATCGCGGCTTACAAATGTGTAGAACTCACCCGTCGGCTGAAGGATAAAGGCGCAGATGTACGCATCGTCATGACCAAAGGGGCGCAAGCCTTTATTACTCCTCTGACCTTGCAAGCGGTTTCTGGGTATCCCATTTGTGACGACCTGCTGGATCCATCAGCAGAAGCAGCCATGGGCCACATTGAGTTAGGAAAGTGGGCAGATCTCTTGGTTATTGCCCCTGCCACCGCAGATCTCATTGCTCGCATCGCTGCCGGTATGGCGAACGACCTGCTCTCTACCGTTTGTTTAGCAACACCAGCACCTATCGCTATTGCACCAGCAATGAACCAACAGATGTATCTCGCCGTGCCGACCCAAGAAAATCTGGCATTACTGGCCAAGCGACAACATCTAATCTGGGGGCCTGGGCAGGGAGAACAAGCCTGCGGCGACGTTGGGCCAGGCAGAATGCTGGAGCCAGCAGAGCTTCTGGCACTGATCGAACAACAGTTTCAACCCCACCAACCGCTTGCTGGCGTGAAGATGATGATCACCGCAGGCCCAACTCGGGAAGCACTCGATCCAGTCCGTTACCTCAGTAATCACAGCTCTGGCAAAATGGGGTACGCCATCGCCGCCAGTGCTGCGCAGATGGGCGCAGAAGTCACCTTGGTTAGCGGCCCTGTTGCACTACAAGCCCCCACTGGCGTGCAACTTTTGCGTGTGGAAAGCGCGGCGGAGATGCATCACGCCGTAATGACCACGGCGGTACAGCAGGATATTTTTGTCGCCTGCGCAGCCGTTGCTGATTATCGTCCAGAAGCAGTGGCGGATTGCAAAATAAAGAAAGACAACAGTGAAATGAGCATTCGGCTGGTGCGCAACCCAGACATTCTCGCCGATGTTGCCGCGCTCAACAGTGGCCCTTTTACCGTCGGCTTTGCAGCTGAAACCCATGATGTAGAGACTTACGCCATTGGCAAGCTGCAACGAAAAGGTCTTGATATGATTGCCGCTAATGACGTTAGTGACAGCAGTATCGGCTTTAACAGCGACGATAATGCCCTCACCCTCTATTGGGCTGATGGCAAAACAGAGCTACCTGCCACCAGCAAGCAACAACTTGCTGCGCAACTCTTAGAACAGATCAACCATCGTTATCGGATCAAACAATGAAACAGATTGAAGTTAAAATTTTAGATCAACGTATTGGTGAAGAATTTCCACTTCCAGAATATGCCACCCCCGGCTCTGCAGGTATGGATCTGCGCGCTTGCTTAGATAGCGAACTAACGCTAGATCCTGGCGAAACCCAGCTGATCCCTACCGGCTTGGCCATCCACGTCGCCGATCCGCAACTTGCTGCTGTGATCCTGCCGCGCTCCGGTCTAGGTCACAAACATGGCATCGTATTGGGTAATCTGGTCGGGCTTATCGACTCTGATTACCAAGGACAGCTGATGGTTTCATGCTGGAACCGCAGTAATCGTAGCTTCACCATCGTTCCCGGTGACCGCATCGCTCAACTGGTATTTGTGCCTGTTGTACAGGCTGAGCTAAGTATCGTTGACGAATTCCACGCCAGTGAACGTGGTGAAGGTGGTTTTGGTTCCTCCGGTCACAAATAATTTCATTTTCCGCTGATAAGAAGTAAGTAGTACAGGGGATAGTTTATGGCTGCAACGCAGCGCAAAAATCGCCGCCAAGAGATACTGCAATCTCTGGCTGGCATGTTAGAAACCGCACCTGGCGAACGGATCACCACCGCCAAATTGGCAACGGAAGTCGGCGTATCAGAAGCGGCGCTTTATCGCCACTTTCCATCTAAAGCCAAGATGTTTGAGGGACTCATCGAGTTCATTGAAGAATCTCTGTTATCACGGATTAACTTAATCCTCGATGATGAGAAAGACACTCTGGCCCGCGTGCATCATATTTTGCAACTGATCCTGGTATTCGCTGAACGCAATCCAGGTCTTTGCCGGATCCTTAATGGGGATGCGCTATTAGGTGAAAATATTCGCTTGAGGGGCCGAGTGCAGTCGTTAATGGAAAAGATCGAAGTGCAGATAAAACAAGTACTGCGTGAGCGCGCACTGCGTGAAGGGCAAGGGTTTCAGGTGAGTGAGACTATTCTTGCCAACATGCTGCTCGCCTATGCCGAAGGCCGTATCTGTCAATATGTGCGCAGTGATTTCAAACGCAAACCTAGCAGCGATTTTGAAACCCTGTGGTCAATGTTGCGACATCAACTACTCACCGCTTAAAACAAAAAAAAGCCCGCTTCCTAGAGGAAACGGGCAACTTACCTGAGAGATTTCCACTTACGTGGCGCTGCCTTGACGAAAGTTCGCAGAGGCGCTTGTTGTTCTTATTCGGAACTCATTCACCAATGCATTACTCATTGGTAAATTAGTAATTGTCCTTGCTGCCCTCCACCATAATTTTTCTACCTCTCGCTGGCAATAGAAGTCGGTAATTGTCACCGCAGAGTGTGACTGACATAGCACAAACGCTTGCCATCGCCTTCAGAGATATGCCTTGAGCCGTGTGCGAGATATCGCACAAGAACGTGAGAGATACAGCTTTCATGATGTAGATACATACCCCAGAAGAACACGCAACCCATTGTTTATGCTTGCTTATAAGGTTAATCACCAAAAAAGGAAATGATTAAATAATTTCACAACACGGGTTAATGCATTGTTAAAGATGGGTTAGAGAGTATTCTTATAGGTGTCAGCAGGATGTTGGCACCTCAGGAAGAAAGTAGGGATACCGTTAGGCCGACAAGGAGTTGCGCCTTTGCAGGATGCAGAATGGACCCACTCAGGACGAGTTAAGGACACCTTCAGGATGAAGCGTTATGGCATAGGATATGTCATAAGTTAGGATGACACTAGGACCTCCAACGGATTGGTTAGGAAGTGGAACGGATCCACATTGACATGGATGCCTGCAGGGAAAGCACAGTTGAAACGGGATTGTTTCGAGACCGATTGTCGGGCACAGCGAAAGCTGTGCCCGCTTCGTTTATGGGTCAAACCACTGCATCACTACCCCAACCCAAAAGCCACCATCAGCACAGAACATCAGCGCCATATTAAAGGCTAACAAAGCAAGCGGCAGATCTGGGGGCATAATTTCGCCCAAGAACCTGAAAGTTACCCATACCTAAGCGTTAAACCGACGATCAATTAGATCAATGACGCTTGTTCGAAGCTAAGCAAGGCTAACCACCGTCCATTTCACCGATGCTATTTGTGCGAGATCTCTTACAAAGGTGTAAGACATTTAGTAAAAAAACCACGAAAAACGCTGCAAAAATCAGACATAAATGATATTTATCAATGAGTTAAATTTTTCCTCGGTAAAAAGATGTTTCCTTTCCCTCCTCCTAACATCTTTAACCCATTGTTAACTTCGAGGCAGACGCTATCATTCTAACTGTCAGCAGGATGTTGACACCTCAGGAAGAAAGTAGGGACACCGTTGGGCCGACATGAAGTCAGCCTTTGCAGGATGCAGAATGGACCGCTCAGGATGAGTTAGGAATAGCTTCAGGATGGAGCGTTGTGACATAGGATTTGTCGCAAGTCAGGATGACACAAGGACCGCCAACGGATTGGTTAGGAAGTGGAACGGATCCACAGTGACATGGATGCCAGCAGGGAAAGCACAGTTGAAACGGGATTGTTTCGAAAAAGTTTGTCGGGCACAGCGAAAGCTGTGCCCGCTTCATTTATAGCGTTCAACAAAATGATAATTGCTCTATTCCGGGTATCGCAGCAATGCCCTGCCTACTCGCTGAGAAACGCTTTTATCAAATGAAAGGTCACAGAACAGTATTTCGCTCTAAGCAGCTTAAGCCTTGGATCTGCTAATCCCTTTCCCGAGATCAACTGATTAAAACCCACCTCCGCAGCTTTTTCAGCTACCGTTGTATCAAACCCCATACTCCAATCAGGAAATGAACGCGCCGGCACCACACCTTGATTCAGTAGCTCGATATCGTAATGTCTAGGATCCGTAGAAATAGCAGCAAACACCTGTTCTACCGCATCTCTTTCACCTTCGAGAATCTGAAAGAAGCACCCTTGCCGGTAAAGAAGCAGCCCTGTTACGCCCTTTTGCTTATTTGCCTGCCTGGATAGGGCAAGTAACTCAGCCAAGGCTTCTGGCGACCAAACAAGATCACTGACACTGCGATAGACCAATTCATAACAAGTGATGGTGGTGAACCTCTTAGGCTGTTTTGATAGCAATAACCCTAGCCAGTTTTACAACACAAGAACAGTGCCGCAGCAACAAGCTGTGCAATTAGCCAAAGTGATTGTGCGAGATCGCTTACAAAGCTGTAGGAGATTTGGGAGACAAAATGTGGAAACAGCGCATAGAACTCAAAAAAAACAATAAATATCAGATGGTTGAAATTCTATTTAAAAACAAGTTTGCCGAGATTTTTTTTCTAACATTTTTAACGCATTGTTAACCTGCCACTGCGCGCTAATATTCTAACTGTCAGCAGGACGCTGCAACTGAGTAGACAGGGAGTCACAAAACGCGATTCATGATGAAGAGCGGCGCAGGAAGCGAAAAAGGATGAGGTCAAAGGTTGACCACAGTGGAGAGCTTCAGGAGGAAGCGCAGTAGCTAAGGACAGTTACTGGTTATGGATGACACAGGAACAGCCAGAGGATTGGTCAGGGCTAAAAAGCCCAGCAGGGAAGCGGCAGGGAACTATGTTCGGTGGACGGCATATTCTTTGTAACAGGGCGCATCTGAGATGCGCCCTGTTTTTTTTGTGTGCCACATATTAGTTCACCCCAGCTTTCAATCTTCCAGCGATCCCAGTAGAGTCTTTTATTAACAAACCATTAGCAAATTTCAGAGAGTTCTGCGCATGATCCGCCCTCTAGCACTGACACTGGCACTCGCGTTAATAGCGGCCTGCTCTTCTGCTCCGGAAACGGAACAGACATTTTCCGGCTACTTACATGACTACAACAAGCTAAAACCAGATCCTGAAGATGCCAGCAAACTGATCTGGTACGCGGAGGATTATTCAGCAAACAACTACGCGATGATCGACGTTGAACCAGCAAAGATCTGGCTGTCACCGAAACTCAGTGATAAGGAGGTGGTACCCGCTGAAAAACAGCAAGCCTTTGCCGCCTATCTAGTAAAATCTTTAAAAGAGGCGATCCCGGAGCATCTACGCACCGCGGCCGCGGGTAACAACACGCTAATTATCAAGCCTGCTATCACCGGCTTTAGTACCGGTTCAGCCGATCTTGCCGCCTATCAATACCTGCCCATCGGTCTGATTGTTGTTGGCGCTATGGAAGCAACAGACTCCAGAGATAAAGTACCAGTGATGTTTCTAGAAGCAGAAGCGATTGATAAGGACAGCGGTAAAGTGGTTGCCCAAGTGGTACGCCGCTTATCCGGTAAGGATATTGACCCCGATCTGATGACGGACAATATCGTTGAAGCTTTTTACCCCCAATTAGATGCCTGGGCTAAAGAGCTCGCTGACAACCTGCAAAAACAAGTAGAGAACATTAAGTAAGTTGTAACCAGGTCACAAGCCTCATAGCCACGCTAGGCTTGTGACTATTTGCCCCTGTTCTTGCCCTCTTCCCCCCACCTCAAGTTCTGCGCACAGCCAAGCCTCAACTAAACAACAAAAATATAACGCAAAATCAACAAGTTGACTGGCTTCACAATATCCATCAATGAACTAAACTTAATTTACCCTTGTTACTCCAATGGATATTTGGCCGCGGACGCAACATCATGCATATAGTTAAAAAACCGGCTCGTTTTTTCCCCGATGTATGCCAACGAACCTATACCCTTGTGCTGGCAGGCGGGCGTGGCACCCGATTACACGATCTAACCCAAGCACGAGCGAAACCAGCGACTTTTTTTGGCGGTAAATACCGCATCATCGACTTCACCCTTTCTAACTGCATCAATTCCGGTTTTCACCGTATCGGCGTGCTGACTCAATACAATGCCTTCTATCTGATCGCCCACATCCAGCGTACTTGGGCACGTTACAGTGGTGAACACGGTGAATATGTCGGGATCTTACCCGCAGAGCAGCGGAAAGAATCAGACTGGTATTCAGGCACTGCCAACGCTGTGTATCAAAACTTATGGCTGCTGGAGCGGCAACCGATAGATTTTGTGTTGATCCTCGCAGGCGACCATGTTTACACCATGGACTATCTGCCAATGATGGACCAGCACGATGAAACGGGCTCCGATATCACCATCTCAACCATGGAAGTGCCGCTTGAGTTAGGCAGCCTGTTTGGTGTCGTGCTTACCGACGAACATAACCGGATCACAGGCTTTGTGGAGAAGCCTGTGGACTGCACGCCTTACCAAAGCAGCCCGGGCAAAGTACGTGTATCCATGGGCATATATGGTTTTCGCCTTCAGGCATTAAGCCAACTGTTACATGAAGATGCGAAGAACCTGGATTCACAACATGACTTTGGTTACGACGTATTACCTAAAGCGCTCGCTGAAGGCTACGTTATGCATGCCCATGACTTTATTGATGAAGATGGTTTACCCGGCTATTGGCGCGACGTCGGAACCATTGAAGCTTACTATGACAGTAATATGGAGCTGCTCGCTCCCTTGCCCAGGTTGAATCTATACAACCCGGTATGGCCTATCACCAGCTATCAGGAGCAGCGTGCTCCCGGCAAACTCTCCCGTGGTGTTAATGGAGAGCCAGGCACCGCCTGCGACTCGCTGATCTCTGCGGGAAGTATTATCTCCGGCGCCGAAGTTACAAGAAGTGTCCTGAGCTACGACGTATGCATTGCTGCCAGTAGCGAAGTGAATCACTGTATTCTGTTACCTCAGGTCAAGATCGGCAAAAACTGTCATATCAATCATGCCATTGTCGACGAGGAGTGTGAGATACCTGACGGTACCGTGATAGGAGATGATGCAGAGTTAGATGCGGAACGCTTTTTGGTGACAGACGATGGTATCGTCGTCGTAACGAAAGAAAGATTGAACCGCATCTAAGCGGTTCAATCTGCAACACTAACCTGCTTTAGGCGATGCCATACTCCTGACGATACGCTTCGACCGAAGCCAGCTGGGCTTCTTTGCCCGGCTGTTGCGCCAGATAGCTGATCAGATCCTTCAGCGTCACGATAGATATCACCTGACAACCGAAGTCTCGCTCCACTTCCTGGATCGCTGACAACTCACCCTTACCACGCTCCTGACGATCCAACGCGATAAGAACACCCGCCAATCCCGCCCCATTTTGCTCAATGATAGTCATCGATTCACGGATCGCAGTACCCGCAGTGATCACGTCATCCACCAACATAATCCGGCCTTTCAGTGGTGAGCCCACTAAACTGCCGCCTTCGCCATGGGTTTTCGCTTCTTTGCGGTTAAAACAGTAAGGCGCGTCGACGTCATACTCATTGGCCAAAGCAACGGCGGTTGCACTGGCGATCGGGATACCTTTATACGCCGGACCAAACAGCACGTCGTAAGGAATAGCCGCATCTTGTAACGCTGCTGCGTAAAACTTGCCTAAGCGAGCCAGATCGCGTCCAGTGTTAAACAGGCCAGCATTAAAGAAATAGGGGCTGGTGCGGCCTGATTTGAGGGTAAACTCGCCAAAGCGCAGTACCTCACGCTCCAACGCAAATTCAATAAATGCCTTTTGATACTCTTTCACGGGAATAGTCCTTACTCTGCCAACGCCGCGTTCTGTGCCGCGATGATTGTATCGATACCACTTTTTGCCAGCCCTAACATCGCGTTGAGCTCTTCAAAGCTAAACGCTTCCGCTTCTGCTGTACCCTGCACTTCAATCAACTTGCCTTGATCAGTCATCACCACATTCATGTCGGTATCAGCTGCAGAATCTTCCAGATACTCCAGGTCACAGACCGCTTCGCCTTTGTAGATACCAACAGAGACCGCCGCAACCATCTGCTTCAATGGATCCGTGGTGATCAGCTTTTCTTGCTGCATCCAGCGCAGCGCATCCACTAACGCCACACAGGCGCCAGTGATCGAGGCAGTACGTGTACCGCCATCTGCCTGCAGAACGTCACAATCCAGAGTGATCATATGCTCACCCAAGGCCTTTAAATCGACCGCTGCGCGTAACGAGCGTGCGATCAATCTCTGAATTTCTAAAGTTCGTCCGCCTTGCTTGCCCTTCGCAGACTCGCGTTGATTGCGGCTATGGGTTGCCCGTGGCAACATGCTGTATTCAGCGGTAACCCAGCCCTGTCCCTTGCCTTTCAAGAAGCGAGGAACCGAGGTTTCCACAGATGCAGTACACAGTACCTTGGTATTACCAAACTCAACCAATACCGAACCTTCGGCATGGCAAGTGTAGTTTCGGGTAATTTTAATAGGGCGGACCTGATCTGTGGTTCTACCGCTTGGGCGCATAGTGGCTCCGATTATTTTGAGTAAGATGTGTTAAAGGCCACTATTATAGTCTTCAACGATAGCGATAAAAGGCAAAGTTAACAGTGAGTCCAATGAATCTTTCCGCCACCCAAAAAATGCTGTATGGCGTTGTACTCGATTTGGACACGCTTCATCCGCAAGACCTCGACCTTAGCAAGCTGGATCGTTGCGTCACAAAGTGGCAATACCACGGACATACCGCGCCTTCACAACTACATGAACGCTTGGCTAACGCCGAAGTGATCGTCACCAATAAAGTGGTGATCGATGCCGCCGCCATCGCAGCTGCCCCAGATCTAAAATTGATCTGCGTAGCAGCGACCGGCGTCAACAATATCGACTTGATCGCCTGCCATGAACACAATATTACCGTATGCAACTGCCGCAACTACGGCACTGCCAGTGTCGTCCAGCATACTTTTTCGCTTATTCTGGCATTGGCCAATCAACTACCGGCCAATCAAAAACTTATCGATTCGCAGAAATGGCAAAACGCAGCGCAGTTTTGTTTGTTGAACCACCCGCCGCAGCAACTGGCAGGCAAATGCCTGGGGATCGTTGGCTATGGCACGCTGGGTAAAGCGGTGGCTCATGTCGCCGAAGCGCTTGGCATGATCGTACTGATCGCGGAACGTGCCGATGCCGAATCGGTACGCCCGGGGCGAGTCAACTTTAAACGCTTGCTGCGCAATGCCGACGTGCTGTCACTGCATTGTCCGTTAACTGCGGACACGCGCAATCTATTGAGTGCAGAGATGTTAGCGCTAATGAAACCCAACGCATTGTTGATCAATACCGCCAGAGGCGGCTTGGTTGACGAACAAGCATTGGTCAAAGCATTACAGCAGAACAAGCTCGGCGGCGCGGGCGTTGATGTGTTGAGCTACGAGCCGCCAAACAACGGCAATGATCTACTCGACACTCAGCTCGACAACCTGATTGTTACCCCGCATATCGCATGGGCCAGTGCAGAAGCCCGGCAGATGCTAGTAGATCAATTGGTGGAAAACATTATCGCCGCTCAGAACGGACTGCCAATCAGGACACTAGCACCATAACGTTTTGCGCAATACCGCTCGCCAGCGCATAATATCAGCTAGATCGCTGATTAAACGCTGGAAACTATGTCTTCGTTACCTTACGGTGCCCCCCACTCTATCTGCTTACTAAGGCTCTCCTCGATCGGAGATGTCTGTCATGCTGTCGCTACCGTTCAGGCGATCCAGCGCCGCTACCCCGGCGTGCCCGTGACCTGGATACTGGGTAAAGCAGAGGCAAGCTTGCTGCAGGGCTTACCCGATGTAGAGATCATCGTCTATGACAAAACGAAAGGGTGGCAGGGGATCCTAGACGTCAGACAACAACTAAAGCGACGCAAATTCGATGTCCTGCTGCATATGCAGGTCGCCTTTCGCGCCAGTATTCTCAGCGCTTTTATCAGCGCCAATAAAAAATATGGCTTCGACCGCGCCAGAGCTGGCGAAGGCCAATGGCTATTTAGCAATCGCCGCATCGGCAAACAAACCCATGCCCACGTGTTAGAGGGGTTTCAGGCATTCGGTGCCGCCATTGGTGTACCGCCACCGCCGCACCCCTTATGGCAGATCCCCGTCAGCGACAGTGACAGCCAGTATGCGCAAACAGTGATCCCCGACGGTCAGCCAGCGCTGATTATCACGCCCGCCGCCAGTAAAGCCGAGCGCAACTGGACAGTAGCAGGCTACGCCGCCATTGCCGATCATGCCGCGCGGCAGTCACTCAAGGTGATCTTATGTGGTGGGCCTAGCGCCATGGAAAAAGCGCTGGGTGAACAGATCAGCCAAGCCTGCCAGGTGGCCGAACCGGATAATCAGATAGGTAAAAGCAGTTTAAAACAGCTGCTCGCACTCCTCGGCAGAGCACGGGTGGTATTAGCACCAGACACCGGGCCGGCTCATATGGCGGTCACACAAGGCACGCCGGTTATAGGCTTGTACTGTCATTCAAACCCTCGACGCACCGGCCCCTATCTGTGGCCAGATTATGTGATCAACCATTACGATCGTCTGTGCGAACAGCAACATGGTAAGCCGTGGCAAAAATTACCTTGGGGTACCCGGGTAAAAGGCGATGGCCTCATGGCTGAGATCACCATCGACGAAGTCAAAGCGATGTTTAACCGCGTACTGGTAGAGCAATCTCAACGCAGCTAATGCAAACCAGTTTGCACTGAAACGCCAGCATTTCACCATAAACGGATCCCAAAGGACGATAGCATGGCAAATATACTGATCGCCGGTTGCGGCGATGTCGGCACAGCCCTCGCCCTACGCTTGCTTGCCGATGGCCACCAAGTCACTGGAATACGCCGTCATCCGCCACAAACAAGCTGTGCGCTGCAATATCTAGCGCTGGATATGACCCAGCCCAATAGCTTGCTTCAGCTTACCCAGCCGTATGACTACCTGTTTTTCCTACCAACGCCAGATCAACACACGGAATCAGGCTACCGCACAGTGTTTGTCGATGCCTTTACCCATCTCAGCCAACGCCTGCAACAACTCGCAGCTCAGCTCAACACACCATTACCAACGATCTTTTATATCTCATCGACCGGCGTCTACGGGCAGAACCAAGGGGAGTGGGTCGATGAAACATCCACCACCGCCCCTACCCGCTTTAGTGGCCGCGTTTTACTTGAGGGCGAAGCGCTGGCGACCAAACTTGGCGGCACCATTATCCGTTTTTCCGGTATCTATGGTCCGGGGCGAGAGCGCTTAATCAACAAAGCCCGCGAGCTGAAGCCGATCGCAGCCACACCGCCCAGCTATACCAATCGCATCCATCGCGACGATTGCGCTGGCGTGCTGCAGTTTCTGTTACAGCTGTCAGAACAGCAGCACAGCTTGGCGCCGGTTTACCTCGGCACAGACAGCGATCCTGCGCCGCAGCATCAGGTGCTCGATTTCCTCGCCCAAGCCCAAGGATTGGCGCCATTGCAAACCGTGGCCGCAGCCGCCGATGCCACCCAGAACAAACGCTGTCGCAACCAGCGCCTGCTCGATGCCGGCTACCAGTTTATCTACCCCAGCTATCGCCAAGGCTATCAAGCGGTGATCGATAATATGGCCAAGGGCTAGGTGGCACGAGCTCGCAGATGACCAACAGACGGATGATCCCTCCCAGAGTTTCGGTTAGAGTGCTTGCACTCTGTTTGTTGTATGGCTGGTTATGTATATAGATTTAGGCTCTTTTAGTTGGCTGATCCTGCTGTTTGTTATTGGCGGTTATTGGTGGCGCGCCCGTGAAGTAAAGGAGCTGGCGCTGAAAGCCGCCCGTGCCCATTGCGAACAGATGAATGTGCAACTGCTGGACTATTCAACCTACCAGCAGCGCCTGCGTATTAAACGCGGTAGTGATGGCAAACTGCACCTTTTGCGCACCTTTCAGTTTGAATTCTCTTCCATGGGTGAAGATCGTTATCTCGGTAAGATCGAAATGCTTGGCAAACGTATGCAGCATATTGAACTGGCACCACACCGCATCTAACAGCATCGGCCACACGCTCGGGGCATAAAGCAATCATGAAATTCACCATCAGCAAGAACGGTATCCGCCTCCTGAGCATCATTAGCCTCTATGTTGGCAGCAGCCTTTATTCATTTGCCCAACCCGACCTGATCTATCTGTTGCGCCATGCGCCAAAACAAACCGACGCAATCGACAGCAAAAACCCGCCCATCAGCGCCGACGGAGAGAAGCTCGCACAGCAACTGGCTGTGCGCCTTAAAGATGAACAGATATCCGCAGTGATCAGCAGCCATCTGCTGCGCACCCAACAAACGGCACAGCCCACAGCCAACGCCCATCAGCTAACAGTGACCATCCCCAGTCAAGCCACCTCACTCACTGCCCATGTCGATGAAGTTGCCGCGCTGGCCATGGCGCAAGATGGCGTCGTTCTGATCGTGGGTCACAGCAATACCGTGCCGATGCTGATCAAAAAACTAGGAGGGCCACCGCTGGCCAATCTGAGCGAAAATGCCTATGGCGACCTGTTTATCCTTAGATTGACTCCCGATCCGACACTCAGCCCCAAAGTCGGCCCCAAACTCCAGCAGGAACGGCTAAGCTGGTAATTAGCTGATTAATCACAAAACAGAGTCGATCAACCGTTTAACCATGGTGTCGGCTCCCCTATAATCCGAGCATCAATTTTTGACGCATTAGCAAGGTTGCCAATGACTATTCACAGCATGACCGCCTACGCCCGCCACACCCTGAAGGGTGAATGGGGCACCGCCGTATGGGAAGTTCGCTCCGTTAATCAACGTTATCTGGAAAGCTACCTGCGCCTGCCTGAGCAGTTTCGCGGCTTAGAGCCAGTATTACGCGAGCGTTTCCGTAAGCGCCTGAATCGCGGCAAGCTGGAGTGTAACCTGCGTTTTGATGCCAGTGCCGAGAAGCAATCCAAACTGCAAATAAACGAGGCGCTAGCCAAAGAAGTGATGCGCTGCGCAGGCTGGGTGAATGATCAAACCTCAGGCTCCATGCACCTGAACCCCCTCGACGTGTTGCGCTGGCCCGGTGTGATGGAAAATGAAGAAGCGGATATTGATACCATCTCCACCGAACTGTTAGCCGCATTCGACGAAACCCTGAACCAGTTTATCGCCGCCCGCGCCAGCGAAGGCGACAGCTTGGAAACGATGATCAGCCAACGTCTCGATGGCGTGATGGTTGAAGTCGCCAAGGTGCGCGAGCAGATGCCAGCAGTAATGATCTGGCAGCGTGAACGCCTCACCAACAAACTGGAAGACGCCAACGTCGAACTCGACAACGGCCGTTTAGAGCAAGAGATGATCCTGCTGGCGCAACGCTTAGACGTTGCCGAAGAGCTAGACCGCCTCGAAGCCCATGTGGCAGAAACCCGCAAAATCCTAAAAAAAGGCGGTGCTATCGGCCGTCGTCTCGACTTTATGATGCAGGAGTTTAACCGCGAATCGAACACCCTCGCCTCCAAGTCAATCAACCAGGAAGTCACCCAGTCAGCGGTAGAACTGAAGGTATTGATTGAACAGATGCGCGAGCAGATCCAGAATATCGAGTGATGTCTCAGCCCCATTGTCTGACTAACAAGTAGCCCCCAAAAACCGGCGTCCTAGCCGGTTTTTTTCACCAGTGCGGCGAAGGAATTTAAATCACGGAAAATCAATTGATCTGACCCCTTTGATCGCCTTTGATCGCTACTCATCTTGGGAGCGGGGACTGAACGAGAACTTCAATGGCCTGCTACATCAGTACATTCCGAAAGGAACAGACTTACGGCTAGTGACAGATGAGGATGTGCTGCGAGCGCAGATGCGATTAAACGAGAGACCGAGGAAATGCCTCGACTTCAAGCAGCCCAAAGCAGTGTTTGAATCACTGTGTCAGGCTGCATAGGCGAACGTTGCACTTCGGAGTTGAATTCGCGGACAACTAGGAGAATATGATGGAAATTATTCAAAACCGCAGTGACCGCTTTCTTCGACTACGCGATGTGATGGAAGTTACTACACTGTGCCGCAGCAGTATCTACCTCTTGATTAAAGCTGGTGATTTCCCAAAGAACGTTACGGTTATGGGCAAGCGCAAAGCCTAGCTTGAAAGTGAGGTTGACGATTGGATGATGGAGAAAGTGCAAGCATCAGAACTAGATTAAGATTCAAAAAAGAACATATAAAACAATAGTCACATAAACACTCGTCAACGTATTTTTACTTCCTCAATTTCCCCATATTCTCTCTATTAAGTGCTAAAAATGACATGGCAGAGAGCACAACCAGATGGTTGACCAAATTCTAACTCTTAAAGAAGTAGTCGCTTATCTAAAGCTGGCAGAGAAAACCGCGTATCGACTTGCCAGTGAAGGCAAGCTACCAAGCTTTAAGGTTGGTGGTTCATGGCGCTTTAAGCGAGAAGATTTAGAAGCGTGGATAGAAAAGCAAAAGGACAATGCATGATCCCAAATTACCAAGAGTTTATGCGCCCATTCCTTGAAATCGCATCGGTTTATCCAGGAAGATGAAATATATCTGTATTGGTTTTACTTATAGGTTGGCGAAAGCTATATACAAAGCCAAGTCTAAGAAAGTTATCAAGCAACGATCAAGCAAATTTAAATTTATACTTATCATAATCTTGAAAGCTAAAACCAGACTAAAACAACATGATTCGTTGATGTTATGAAGCAGTCATCAAACAAATAAACCTATGTACGATTACTCTCGTTCTCGAACAACGTGGCAAACTCTTAAGCTGAAAGACCTAACCTTGCTCTTCTAATTCACGCTAAACATCGAATTGGAAAACTTGCTTCATCAATGGTTGCACTTCTACTTTATCCGGCGTCCTAAGCTCATTAGCATGCCTCATTGGCGCAACCGTCACAAAGCCCCAAAACTCCAGGAAGCGTTTAATAAAGCGCGATTCAATCATTGTGCCTAGTAGCTGACTTGGGGACGAGTACTCATCTTCAGGGCATCTCAGCAGTAAGTCTGGGAATGCGATCATTACCTCTTCAATCAATTGTTTTGTATTGCCATGACGTTGCAATCGCCACAGCATAAATAGCCAGAAGGTTCTTAGGTCAATATCGTGCTCCCATCCATCTAGGTAGCCCCAATTGTACTGAGAGGTTGTAGCTTCGAGCATAGGGATAAAGAATGCTTGAATACCGTGCGTTAGGTACTGCTTTTGAGCTGTTTTTTTAACATGATAACGACCGCTTCGAAGATAGATGATACCCACTATCTCTGCCAGCACCCGGCTGTAATGCAATGCATTAAACTTATCTTCGTTACTGCCTGCATATTCACTAATGCTGATATGTCGTTCAAATTGAGAAACGGCAAACTCAGGCAATAACTCACTGGCCGATTTAACGATTTTTATCGGCAAGTTACCTTTGCTGGTGGCTTTAAACGAACCGCCATTCTGCATAGCTTCGTCTAAAATCAATGCCAAATAACGCATCACTGGGCTAGCAGATAAATCCTCTGGCGTGCTAATTGTGACCCACGCCAATTCATTGAAAGGCGCATATAACCAATTACTCATTTGTGTTGGCGAAAGGCCACAGAAATCAGGATGAGGCCGTTCATTAGCCGCCTTCATTTTTTGCTCTGCAACGATATTGAGTTCTTCTAAAGACAAGTTAGGGTTCATTACCGCAACTTGCTCAATGTCATCCAGCATTGATGTGTGTTGTTTAGAAATACTGTTCATGCAGCAACGTTTGTACTTTTTACCGCTGCCACAAGGGCAAGGTTCATTTCGACCTGGTTTCATGTTTTATCTACTCGTCTTCTTTATCTTATTGCTACGTCACCTAAGAAAACATTATCTCAAACCAAGAGTGCCGCGTTTTCTTGCTTGCGCTCTGCAAGAGTTTTTTCTATCGCTAACACGGTTGTCTTGCTGATCACGTGTTGCTGAGCAAGATGCGCAAACTGGCTAATGGCCTCAACCACTTCTTTGATACAAAGCTGCGCCTCCTTCCAAGTAGCAAAGCCCGCACTGGCAGCCAGCTTTTGCATCACGTTGAGTGGTGGCGCTTTTCCGTACCCAGCAAAGGCGGTAGCATGCTCATTAAAGGGGTGAGGGCTAAACGTAACATCGTAGAAAGGGGCGAGTTGCCAGTTGCCATCATCGGCTTGTAAAAAGCCCCAGTTTTTACTGTGATCGTCTTGGTTCGCTGCAAATAAGTTAAAGATTGCGCGACGAAATTGAAGTTGCCCAGCAGCAGGTGACTTACACAATTGGCGGCTGGCTTTAATAAGATCGCTATAGTCTAAGCTAGGGCTGCGAAAGTCAGCATCCAATAGGCCGCAGGCACTGTGCATATGTAAACGCCCAGCCTTATCCTGCGCAGGTAAATAATCGAAACGCTTTAACGCAAGCCATGCTTTAGCGCCGCTACTCGCAGGTGCTTCAATTAGCTGCCAAATCGGTGGCTGACATTTTGCCAATTCAGCCATTTCTAAATAGACCGCTTCACACAAACCTTCTTCGTGGCCCAATGCTAAGTTCTTCGAAGTAAACTTAACTAACCATGCTTCATCGCCAGATTGTGCATAAGTGCGGCATTGCGTCGCGTCACCAGAGGGCATATAAATTTGCGCTTTAGGGCGAGCACCGCCGGAGCTGCCGACTGCTACCAACGTTGCTAACACTTGCTGAGTGCTACCGTCTAGATCGTCAGAGAGGGACTGGTCGAACAAGGTTTGGGCTTCAAGCCCAAGTGTTTCCAAATCAATATCTGAACGCTGATCTAATGAAAGCTCTGATACAGGCGTAAAAGACAATGCCCCCATTCCTTGCTGGCCAACAAACGCCAGTCTATCCATTGCTGTTACTTGTGCGGGTATTATACCTTGTTGGCGAAACACACGATCTTGCAACAACAAACCCCAACCATCGGGAAGGCTGTCTCCAAAAACGCCGTGTATACCTTGGTGAGGCTCTTTCGGTGCTTGCTGTAATCGCACATCGCCTTGAAGAGTAAAAGGGGATAAATTGCCAAACCTGCTTAGATAACTTTCATCATACTGAAAGAAAACACCTTGGCGGTTTTGCGCTAATACACCCACCGATACAGTTTCGCCCGTTGTGAGAGTGCGCTCCACATTCAACTTTTGAATGGATTTAAAGCTCATCTTTAAGCACCTCTTCTATACTGGTCGGTAAAGCGGTACGGTCAGCCGTGGTTTGTGTCAGTTGATAAAGCCTGTCTAGTGAATCCAGCGACTGCCACAAAAGCAGCAGCTGACGAAATGAAATTTGCCCGGTGAGTTCAAACTTTTTTATGGTCGAAGCAGGTACACAACTACGCAGTGCCAGTGCCTCTCGCGATAGCTTCGCTTGTTTACGCAAACCCCGCAGATGAGTAGCAAAAGCTTGGCTTACATCGGTATCATCTAAAAGTGAAAAGTTCATACGCAATCTCAATGGATACAATAATGTCTATTATAGCGTCATTTCCTAACTTATGGACACAATAACGCCCACATAAATGTGAATAACCACTACATGACTGGAGAAAGATACTAAAAGCTGATACTTTGCGTCAGGCAAGGGGTGAGGTAAGGTAATTCATCGCCTAATAGGCTCGTATCTAGGAAGTGAATGACTGGTGGTTAAATTGGTGGTCAACAAAGAATAATTAAGACCATTTAATCTGCAGTTGCTTGATTTTTAATTAATTTAACATTTAACTCTACATTAATATTCAGAATATCGAGTAAACGCATCTAAGCCTGATATCCACCAAAAACAGAAAATGCCGCTTTTAAGCGGCTTTTCTATATGTGACCAAATCATACGGCTTCAAACTGCTTGCCATGGCAGAAACACATAGTGCGAAACAGTCGTAACTTTATTTAGCCAATCGAAAGATCCCCTTTACCCAACACCAACTATAATTGCTTTCTAATCGCCATTTTAGAACTTCAACTTATACTCAAAAGTTTCGTTTGACCCAATAAGTTTCGAACTGATATAGTCGCAACCCCAAAAACGAAACATTAGGTGTTATGTCTAAACGCAATACACAAAACCGCCGACACCAAATCGTTGCCCAGCTGCAAGCGCAGGGTGAAGTCAGTGTTGACCAACTCTCCAAAGAGTTTGATACGTCCGAAGTCACTATCAGAAAAGATCTGAGTGCATTGGAGAAGAGCGGTATATTGCTGAGACGCTACGGTGGCGCCGTGCCTTTACCAAAAGACCTGATCAGTGACTCAAGTGAAGCAGACGATCAAAAAGTTTCGAAAAAAAAGAAACCTATCGCTTTGGCTGCTGCGGCGCGTATACGAGATCACAACCGGATCATTATTGATAGCGGCAGTACCACAGGCGCGCTCATTCCCGCCCTAAATTCGAAACAAGGCCTAGTGGTGATGACGAACTCAATAAAAGTCGCCAACGCCTTACTTGAACTAGAAAACGAACCCACGCTGTTAATGACGGGCGGCACCTGGGATCCGCACTCAGAAGCATTTCAAGGCCAGGTCGCTGAACAAGTCCTCAGGGCTTACGACTTTGACCAGCTATTTATCGGTGCGGATGGCATTGATCCGGAACGCGGCACAACCACCTTTAATGAGTTAGTCGGTTTGAGTCAGCAGATGGCTGAAGTCGCACGAGAAGTCGTGGTGTTAATCGAATCAGACAAAATCGGTAGACGGATCCCAAATTTAGAGTTGCCATGGAGCAATATCGATACTTTGGTTACCGATGCCGACATATCACCACAAATAAAAGCAGATATTGAACGCCATGGTGTCACCGTCGTTTGTGCCACAATGGATAAATAGCCTCACAACAATTATGAATTTTCTGGAGAATCAAACATGTGTGGAATCGTAGGCGCTGTAGCACAACGAAACGTAGCTGAAATATTGGTAGAAGGCCTGAAACGTCTAGAATACCGCGGGTATGACTCCGCCGGTATTGCGGTGCTGGATGCGCACGGCGAATTACAACGCGTGCGCCGCTTAGGTAAAGTGCAAGAACTGGACGATGCCGTCGCAGCCTCAGCGGCCAATGGCCCTATCGGTATTGCGCATACCCGCTGGGCAACCCATGGCGAACCCAGCGAAATCAATGCTCACCCACATATATCTAACGGTACCCTGGCTGTTGTACACAACGGCATTATCGAAAATCATAATGAACTGCGGGAACGACTTCGCGGCAAAGGCTATAACTTCACATCGCAAACCGATACCGAAGTGATTGTTCACTTAGTACATCATGAGCTTAAAACAGCCAACAGTCTGCGCGAAGCAGTACAAAAAGCAGCCACACAGCTGGAAGGTGCTTACGGCACCGTGGTATTGGACAAAAATGACCCTGACCGTTTAGTTGTTGCACGCTCAGGCAGCCCGCTAGTGATCGGCTACGGGATCGGCGAAATGTTCTTAGCCTCTGATCAACTGGCCTTATTACCGGTTACCCGTCGCTTCAGCTATTTAGAAGAGGGTGATGTCGCTGAACTTACCCGTGGCGGTGTAGAAATTTTTGACATTAATGGCGCGCCTGTTCAACGCGAAGTGATCGAGTCTGACGTAGAGCATGATGCCGGTGGTAAAGGCAATTTCCGCCACTTTATGGAGAAAGAGATCTTCGAACAGCCAGTGGCATTGCAACAAACCCTGGATCAACGTGTATCTACGAGTGGCGTCAATATTGACGCTTTCGGCGAAGGCAGTGAGACACTGCTTTCCAAAGTAGAACATGTACAAATCTGCGCCTGTGGCACCAGTTATAACTCAGGTATGGTGGCCCGCTATTGGCTGGAAGCGATTGCCGGAGTGACCTGTAATGTTGAGATCGCTTCAGAGTTTCGCTATCGCAAATCTGTTGTGCGTCCCAACAGCTTATTTGTCACCTTGTCTCAATCAGGTGAAACCGCAGACACTCTCGCCGCATTGCGCCTAGCAAAAGACATGGGTTATATGTCTAGCTTGGCCGTGTGTAATGTACCGGGCTCTTCTTTGGTACGTGAATCAGACCTCGCCTTCATGACCAAAGCCGGCGTAGAAATTGGGGTGGCTTCCTCTAAAGCGTTCACCACGCAATTGGTTGCGCTGTTGCTACTCACCTTGGGCATCGGCCGTTTGCAAAACAAGATCACGGCAGAGCGCGAAGCGGAAGTGATCAGTGAGCTGAAAGCCGTTCCCGCCAAAGTGGAACAACTGCTGCGTGGCTCTAAAGCCATTGAAGCCTTAGCCGCTGACTTTGCAGATAAACAACACGCATTGTTCTTAGGCCGTGGTGATCAGTACCCCATCGCGATGGAAGGAGCGCTGAAGCTCAAAGAGATCTCCTATATTCATGCCGAAGCGTATGCTGCGGGAGAACTCAAGCACGGGCCATTGGCATTGATCGACGCAGAGATGCCGGTGATTGTGGTGGCGCCTAATAATGAGCTGCTGGAAAAACTGCATTCAAACGTAGAGGAAGTGCGCGCCCGTGGTGGCCTGATGTATGTATTCGCAGACAAAGATGCGCAATTCGTCAGCGACGACACCATGCAAGTGCTGGATGTTCCTCACTGTGACGACTTGGTCGCGCCTATCCTCTATACGGTACCGCTGCAACTGCTGTCCTACCACGTCGCCCTGATCAAAGGCACCGATGTCGACCAGCCACGCAACCTAGCCAAGGCTGTCACCGTGGAATAATCCACCAAAACGAGTCATGCAGATTGTCGGCGGACAATAAAGTTTGATCGTTTACAATAAACATTGATCATTTACAATAAAGATTGATCGTTTTTTAACCTCCTGTTAAGTTGTCTTAGCAGGAGGTTTTTATGTCTGATGCAGATAAGCCACTTAATAAAAAAGACCAAAAGCGCTTAAAAGAAAAGCGCGGAGAAGGGATCGGCAAAGATTATGTACCCTTTGTTCAAGTAGGCGAATTTAGCAGCTCAGGCGAAAGCATTCGAGTAAAAAGCGCTACTATAGGGCGTACTCATCATTTCCTGTCCGGAATAGAACTTGCTGCATTTTTGGTTTTTGACTGGTGCAAGGATGTCATCGACATTCGAGAGCAATTCCCTATCCCCCTCGCTGACTCACTCAATATTTGCCGTCAATTAGGTATAAAACATCCTCAAATTAGAGGTGAGCTAAAAATCGTAACGACAGATCTACTAATTGATTTTGTTGATGGTAAAAAATTAGCCATACCAGTTAAACCAGCTGCAGATCTTGACCGCAAACGAATTATCGAAAAAATTCAAATAGAGAAAGCATTTTGGGAATCTGCACAGGTTCCATGCCTTATTTTTACCGACCAAGATATCTCCAACGATCTCAAGATGAATTTGAATTGGATAAGACCACTTATCGATATCGATACCGAAGATCATTGCTCACTCACCAAGCAAGATGTAATGGACCTCGCTGTTAGGCTAGCCAAGCAACCCAAAGATTTTGTTGCCAGATACTGTGCTAAATTGGATGATCGCTACCAGTTAGAAGCAGGCACACATATTGAAACTCTTCGCTTTGGTATCGCCAATCAATATTTAAAAGCCTCTCTAGAAGTCCCATTCACAGATTGGAAATGTGGAGATATCGAGCTGTTAGCAAACTACAGTGCAGGCTTCGGGGCGGGCAATGCTTCTTAATCAAGTCTATCAATATACTGATTCCGATGAGCGTGTGCGTATCGTATACGAAACGATAGAATTTGTTTGGTTGATTAATATAGATGATGATTCTGCTTGGCCCATCAGTAAGCCTATCCCCGAGTTACGAGAACTGACCATTAACAAAACAATAAAAAGCATTAATGAGCCTTTTACTTTCTCTCTCGTTGAAATCAATAGCCCTCAAAGTACAAAGAGAGATCAGGCATATTCGCTGCTCAAAATTTTATTGGAAGAACACAGTAAGTTATTTAATAAATCGTCACGTAATCAACTAATTAGAAGCGCAGTTGAGCAAACGGGTAAACCAAGGATCTATTTTGTTCGTCAATTGCGCCGATATTGGCAACGAGGGATGACACCAAACGCCTTACTACCGGATTACTATCGGTGCGGTGGTAAAGGTAAGTCGAGACGAAAAATAGACAAGAAACTTGGACGTAAGCGAACAACGAGCGAAGGTGTCGGGGCAATTATTACTGATGATGTTGCCGAGCTTTTCCGTTTAGCCATTGATGGGTTCTTTTTACAAAATGACAAATTTTCTATCAAAGATGCAAAAGACAAAGCTATTGGTCTATATAAATCACGCTATCCAAGCGCTGATAAAACATCGATACCGACTCTTCGTCAGTTTCGCTACTTCTACGAATCGAACTATCGGCAACATGATGTCGTTAAGCTGCGGACGCCATCTAAAATATATGATAAAGACATTAGAGCATTAACGAGTACCTCGGCATACATGAATATTGGGCCGGGCGGTCGTTATGAGATAGATGCAACGATAGCTGATCTATACTTAGTTTCTGAAAAAGACCCAAATAAAATCATCGGGAGACCAGTAGTTTACATAGTTAAAGATGTGTTTAGTCGAATGGTTACAGGGCTTTACGTTGGATTAGAAAACCCTTCTTGGGTAGCTGCGATGATGGCGATGTCAAACGCCTTTTTAGATAAGACAGAGTACTGCCGAAGCTATGGCATAGATATAGATAACAGTATGTGGCCATCCGTTGGGCTTCCGGCATCCATCATGGCAGATAAAGGCGAGCTTCTACATAGGCAAGCTGACGTACTCGTCAATGCGTTTAATGTCCAATTGAGTAACTCGCGTTCCTACCGAGGGGATGACAAAGGTGGTGTGGAGCGATATTTCAATACACTTCAGACAAAATTTAAGCCCTACATCAGCGGTATCGTTGAACCGGTTAATGGTAAAAAACGTTTGGGGCGACGATACGAGTTAGATGCAGAATTAACCTTAGCAGCGTTCACTGAGACCGTGATACACATCATCATCAACTACAACACTCGGCATGTAGTGAAAGATTATGATTTTGCGAAAGATATGCCCGATGAATTGCCAGCAGTCCCCCTCCAACTTTGGAACTGGGGAATCAAAAACCGAACTGGTAAGTTAAGGGCATGCAGCAAAGACTTAGTCGAAGTGAACTTGTTACCGACTGAAAACGGGACAGTGTCAGAAGTGGGTATTGGTTTTAAAGGCCTAAAGTACACATGCAGTGAAGCGATGGCGGAGGGGTGGTTTGACCGATTTAAACACGCCAGACAAAAGAACGTAGAGATAGCCTTTGACCCACGACGAACCAATGTGATCTACCTGAGACCTGATAACAGTTACCAATCCTATTGGATATGTGAGCTTTCAGATCGTAGCCGTCGATACAAGGGAATGAGTTTTGTTGATGCAGCGGGTATTCTCAAGTCCTCTAAAGTCGCAGAGGCGTCAGCGAATCAAGATAAAGATTTTGAGGCGCCTAACTTGCAAGAAAAAATGGAGAGTATCGCTAAACGAGAGCGTGACAAAAAGGGAAGTGCGCCAAAGTTGACGGGCTCACAAAGGCTGGCCGGAATTAAGGGTAATCGAGATGCAGAGCGGGAGCTTGAGCGAGACAATACCGCAGTCAATCTTAAGCATAAGTCAAAGCAAAGCGCTGCCGATGTCATTGATATTCACACAGGTCATAATTCAGAAAATATCGAATACCCATCCCTTGATGACTTTCTAGAGGAAGACGATGATTAACATTCATCAGGCAGAATATGCTGAACCTGAAATTGAAGACTATCGAGGTCAGCCACTGATTAACGCGCTACCTTTGCTCAATTCCCCGCAAGATACTGCCAAAGCGTTAAATCGATATCCTAAAGTGCGAGAATCTGAAAAGAACTTGCCGGGCTACATTCGCCGTCATGCGATGATGAGAATACTAGATGAGTTTTTATATCCGACTAAGGCGCACCTCCAACTTGAACAAATGATTTCTGGGATGATTCGCCGAGGATACTTAGGGCGAAACATCGCATCAAACGAGTATCAACGTAATCTTTCAGATGTCGATAATGTGGATTTCTCTGTCGCTTCTAGAAATGCAGGGAGTGCCGCACTTGCCAGTTCAATTATTGGCTGTTCAGGTACCGGTAAGACGACAGCTGTTCAGGCAGTCTTAGATACTTATTGTCACCAAGCAATATATCATCCCGATTACCAACACTCTCAGCTTGTGTGGTTGAAAATCGATAGCCCTCATGATGGCTCAGCTAAGAGTCTATGTATTCATTTTTTTCGAGCAGTGGATGACGTCATAGGTTCTGACTATGAAGCACTTTATGTAAAAGCAAAGTCATCTGCCGAGTCAATGCTGGGTGACATCGCAAGAGTATGTGCGCTTCATTCTATCGGGATCTTAGTCATTGATGAGCTCCAACACCTCAACGCTGCTCGTTCAGGAGGGGCGTCTAAACTGCTCAATTTCTTTGTCACACTTACCAACGTCATTAAAGTCCCTGTGCTGTTCATCGGAACACCCAAAGCAGTCGATCTCTTTTCTCCCACGCTGAGATCTGCTCGTCGTGCGGCCCAGTTTGGGAGCTTAAACTGGAATAGATTCGATCACTTGTCTAACAACGCCAACGAAAGCGAGTGGGATTGTTTTATCAAACGAATGTGGAAGCTACAGTGGTTTAAAGCGACGACCCCACTTACCCAATCGATGAAAGATTTATTCTGGGAGTTAACACAAGGCATCGCACATGTTGCTGTTTCACTATTCTATTTATGCCAAGCAAGAGCAGTTGTTGCAGGCAAAGAGTTGATCACTATTAAGTTAGTAAAGGATGTCTTTAATGAGGAGCTTTCCATTATTCACCCAATGATTAAAGCGCTGCAAAGTGGTCGGCAAGAAGAGATAGTAAAGTACGCAGATTTGGATTTGCCAGCGGATGCAATCCGCATACTCGGCCAGCCGGATGATACGATATTAAGCGAACCAGTGAATACTGATGAATCATCGCATGATAAACGAACTGAACTCACGGAAATGCTCATTCGAATGGGATTAGGAAAAGATGTGGCTCCGTTGGCCGCACAGCAAGCATTGATTGAGAAACCAGAAGAAGATCTCTTTGGTCTGGTCGCACATATCAAATCTCTAGAAGACGAGCCAGAGCAGCCCTCAAAAACGTCAACCCCAACCGCAAAAAAGCTAACACCTACTTATGTTGACAATGACCTTCGGTTACTACGAAGTGACGAACCCATGTCTACTTATCGTACTCTGAAAAATGAAGGCAATATCTTAGATATTACGCCATACCTGTGAGCTGTCGTTCCGCAAACTATCTTTAAATGAGTTGAATTAGCTTTGGTGTGGCTTTTATGTTGGCTCACTTCCCGATAGCGCAAAAAGATGAGTTGCTCACGAGCATCCTTGCTCGGTTCGTTCAGCACATGGGGATCAAAGATGACAAGATTGCACTAGATATGCTGTTCAATAATAGAATGGTAGTGCCCTCTCCCCTTCTACAGGGCCACATTGAGCAGCTACTTAAGCAAGTTGGCCACATCTGGGATATTACGCCTAGAGAGATCATTGAGCGCCATTCTCATTTACCTTTGTTTAGCGCTTTTATACCTACCTGCCGATACAACGTACTACTCTCGGATTTAGCCTGTCGGGATGTTAATCCGAGTATGTCACGAGCAGGAATCAACGCGTCGATAGTTAACTGGCCTGCTCATTACAAGATTTGTCCTCTGTGTTGGCGAGAACAACTGGAATCTCTGGGATTTACTTATTGGCAACGATTGTTCCAATCACCCGGTGTCGATGCTTGCCCCACACATCGGTGCACGTTAATTGATACCCATCTAGCACTGCAGTCTCTCCATCGTCATCATTTCACCGGAACTCACGACTACCAATACTTAGGTCACTATCCTGAGGCAGCCAAACCAAACGACTTGAAACTAGCCACTATGGTAGAGCAACTATTGAACTCAACGCTTGCTCCTGTGTCGGTTGAACAATGGACTCGTTATTACCAGAAGCTGGCGAGAGATACGCGGGTAATGAGCGGAAAAAGAGTTGATCATAGCGCCATTGCCAACCGAGTACGCAAGCTGTGGCCCGACGAATGGTTACGGCAGCAAGGATTAGCAATTTCCGGAGAAAGTTCTTGGCTGCTGGCAATGTTTAGGAAACACAGAAGAGTTTACAGCTATTTGCAACACCTTATTGTTTGGTTGTCTCTTCGTGGTACTACTGTTGAACTGCATAAAGAGCTCAAACTGGCGCGTCATTTTTCAAGCTTTGAAGGACATGCAAGAAGAATGATAACCACACCAAACATCACCAAACGTGATGAATCAAGAGCGAAGTGGCGCGAACTGCTGCAATCATCAATGTTAGATTCACTCAAAAGCATTCGAACAACAGTCCTAGGTGCAAGGCTGTACTCTTGGCTTTATCGTTATGACAGAGAATGGCTCAATACCCATAAACCTGAGCCTGCTAACAATCATCAAGATAAACGTGTGAACTGGCATACAAGAGACCTTCAACTAGTTAAGAAATTAATTGAAACCAAGAACAGCGCAGAAGAAAGAATAGAAGATCCTCGTCACTCAAAGTCATGGTTTGCATTACGTATTCAACAAAAGAGTTTAATGGAGAAAAAACTGCATAAACTGCCACTTTGCGGTATGTTTTTTGATCGGTATTGCGAATCTATAGAAGAGTACCAAGTTAGAAGGTTAAGCCGTGTTATGGTTAAACTTATCGAACATAAGGATATTTTAAGGCCTGTGTGTGAAATTGAACGACTTGCAGGACTTAATCGTAAACGCAGCAGGAAACCTGCACGGAAAATTCTCAGATTGGACATCCCAGCCTGGCAGAGAGTTAAGTCACTTTCCTAAAAACGTGCCACTCATTCAAATTGGCAGTATAAAAACCAAGCAAGTATTCAACAACAAAGTTAGGCCATATATTAATGTTCAGTTTTTGGGCTTTCCGGAAAAACAAATTCCCGCAGAACTAATCCCCATGCTGGTTCTTAACTCTCACTATGACAACAAAGTGCGCACAACTCCGCATCAACGGGACAATATCGAGATAAAAGTCAGTGGTGATTATCAAAAAATCCCTTCAGATAAAAGAATTTCAATTGTCTTACAAGCGGGAAATATAAAAGCTGCAATCCCCTGTTTAGAGCTAGCTCGAACCCTGTTCTTACACAATGTTCACCTTACCCGCACGGCTCTGCGACCAAATGGCTTGAGAGGGATGGCTAACGTCGATCGTTCAGGCAAAGAAACCATTATCAAATTTCACAAAATGTCCGACTATCCGTTAACAAACCTATCCTCTCACAGCGCATGCCAACACCTTAGGTGGTTATTGCTCAATCCCGATGCTAAAAAAAGCTTTAACAGTATCTACCAGTGTTTGCGGCAAGGTGAACAGCGGAACTGGTTGTTTAACTTTACTCCTCCACCATTAAAAGATTGGCGCTTTAGTTTCGCCGGCCAATACGATTCAGCAGATCCAACATTGTTTCATGTCGAAGAGATTAAGAGGGTCTACACGCCATATTTTAGCTACGATAAAAAAGTATCCATCTTTCATCCTAATAAAAAAGAACTTATTCCGATTGAGCCGACGAATGGAAGGCGCCCAGAAGTTAATCGTTCAGATCCAGACCCGCTGCTAGATTTTAAAGCCACTCCAGCACTCAACAGAAAGCACGACGTTGTGAGTGAAGATGGGTTCAGATTTGTATGTGGCACCAATAACGACGTCAAAGTGTTACCAGGCGCCGATCAAACAAGAGTAATTCCCAACATAAATATGGATAAAACGCCTACACCTGATACCTCTGGTGTAGGCCACGGTACGGCTGCAGGTAGTGCCCAAGAACTCGATTGGGCAATCAACCGTGCTGATGATGAGGACAATCCTCTTGAAGAACCCGAAGAAGCAGCCCCTACGGACAACTTTCAAATATTTGAAAGAGTGATTAAGCGACTAATGGCGTTGGACGATTACACGCATATATCAACGCAATGTTTGTCGATGCCTATACCGAATAACGGCTCGCAGATATACAAGAACAAAGCTACTCATCTGCCTAGAACTTACCATTGTGCTTATTTTTCTTATCAGGATTTGCCATTGGTGATCATAGAAGTAGATATCAGTGATCTTAACGACAAACACAAACTAGGCTCTCGGCTATTCGGGTTTTCAGAAAGCGGTAAAAAAGGGCTGATGCAGGTGATGAAAGCCTGCGCAGAGAAAGGGGTTCATTGGGACGCAGTAGTCAACAAATCACACTGTTCGATCGTAGTTGAAATTAAACACCCATTTAGGACAAAGAAAGTGGATGGTAAAACAGTGTGCAGGACCAATAGCGAATATGAAGATGCGTGGGTAGAAGCCTTGCGTCGGGCAGTAGAAAATGCAAGCCCACGATAACTACGAAAACTATGTGCGATTTTCTCTACTGATCACTGGAAAGTAGCCCAAAGAAGCTTAAGACAGTCCTGTTCAGGAGTGTACCTCCATGCCTAAAAACAAGGTTCAGTTTCAAAACGATGCCATTTACCGAGTGCATACGGCTGCTCGTAAGAGAGGAATAATACCAGTCACTGTGGGGGCGCAATAAAGTCTCATACCGAGTAATAAAGATTCATACTCGGTGCACTTTGATTCGGCAAGCATGAGGGTTGCAGGCAGACAACTCACTGGCAATTTTGAGCGATTTACGGTCAGTCGGCTAACAAACCATCTTGGTAGGCTTTCCTTTAAGCGGACAGCCGTTCATGACTAAAGTGCCGCTTAAAATAATGGGGTAAGCGGACTAAATGGTTGATCTTATCTTTGCATGAGAGTGAGGCAAACCGACATTTCATCGGATTGTCTGTTTGGTGCTCCAACCTACTTCTGATGCATGCTTCCCTCGCTAACTCCAGCTTATCTTGTCTGTGGGCGTACTCGTAGAGGTGGTGATACGCTTTGCATTCGGTAGTGTCCCTGAATCGTTGGCAATGATGGCTATCGCATTCGTCGCATTGATTGACAATACCAGTTGTCTGCTGCTCATATCCAAACACCGGGAGGGCGGAGCGCACATAAAGGCAAGCTGGATATTTTCGTTCAACGACGTGGTGATCAACCTGGGGGGCATTGTATTTAACGGTGCAAGGGGCATCTCGGCGTTGAAGGGTTAAATAATGCTCATTATTGGCAAAAGGCTCTCGCAGCATATCCTACGGTTTGCTGGCAGCGTCTGATCAGTCTGTAAAGTGGTTGGTGCAGCAATCAATGGCCTATGGTGAGTCTGTTTCGGTGACCCCATTTTTTAACTGGGTGCACCTATGGAACACGAGTGCCGCATTTAGTATTTTTACGAATTCTGCAGGCTGGCAGCGCTATTTTTATCGGGATCGCGGTGGTGGTCTCGATTTTTCTGATCAAGCTGATCCGTGAAAACCGTCATAATAGAGAGACCTGCCGTTTCATCTAGAAGCGGCAGGCAATTTATTCGCTTAAGTCATTGTGTTCGCCTTCACACTGCGAACGCTTCCACAAGACCATTCTGAACAAGTTTTATCAGGTAAGAATCTGTACGCAGATATAGACGAACTTCAGAAAAATCTGGACGAATGGATGACGTATTACAACAATGAACGAACTCATAAGAGCAAGATGTTCTGCGGCATAATGCCGCTGGATACTTTGCTTGATGGTAAATCGATTTGGACTGAGAAGAATTTAGCTTAAATCTAACCTGACAGGCACCAATTCAAAATCGGGTAACTGTCAGATTAGGTCTGAGCTTATGCACTTTAAAAAATGAATAAGCTTTCAGCGCTTTCGCCCTGTACCCGGAGGGGTCTTATGGCAGCTCCAGGGTTGATGAGCCGCATTGTCTTTCACGTTCTGATCGACAAACCGGTAATAACTTTCCTTAAAGTGCGTCCACCAGTCATGACTGACCTCGATATTATGGTTTTTTAGCACTTCTTCAATACCATCAATACAGAGACGTGACGCATCGTAGGCCAAGTTAAGAACTAGGGATTTTTCATCAAAAGTCACACCATCAAGTCCGTAGAGCTGATCAATTTCTTCAAGCGCAGCGTTAATCTTCGCTATATCAATTAGCTCAAGCTTTAAATGGCGAACCACCAAATTGACCTCGGCCACACCGGGTCTATGTTCGTTTTGACTCATAACTTATCCTTACCTCAACACAGTTGAGGACACCTCATTAATCCGATTACAGCCAATCCACATCATTGAGTGGCATGAAGAGCAATACAAATCGATTATTTGTCGTGCTGATGTTGATTACCTTTCTTCTCTTCGGCACAGTGAGCCATCATCTGCATACCTTTTTTCATTGAGGCCATATGTTGCTGTATGAGTTCTTGATATTTTTTGGGATCATTTTCACGCTTGATATTTTCCATCAGAGTCAGCATTTCCTGCATATGTTCATGCATCGTCATCATCCCTTCGTGGCTCATCATGCCATTCGGCATGTCTCTCTCTTTCACCTCGCCGCCGTGTTGATGCCCTTCTTCAGCCAATACCGGGAAGGCCAGCAGTGTTGAAATCACAATAACTGATATTAGAGTTTTCATAGTCTTTTCTTCATAGTGTTTCGACTTCGTCAATTTTAAATTTGGGAATCCACGCAGGTGTAATCTCCATATAGCGGCGATAATCATCACCGAATTCATCCAACGCAATCCTTTCTTCTCGCTTTGCCAAACGGAAATAGACAACGACCAATATGGGAAACATAACTAGGGTGGGGATCGTCGGCCACTGAAGTAAGAAAGCGAACATTATCAGAATAAAGGCCACGTATTGAGGGTGTCGACATGCAGCATAAAGCCCGCTGGTTGCCAGCTCGCCACGCTGTTGGGCCTGATGTAATACATGCCACGCTGAAGATAGGACAATAAAGCCGACAACAATCAACAGCATACTGAGGATGTGAAGAAGATCCCAATGTGGGTCTCCTTCCAGCCCGAGAAAAGTGTGTAAGAGGTGGCCATTCTCATGGCTTAGAAAGTCTATGCCGGGGTAGGTTTCCGCTAGCCAGCTGGAAAGAAAGTAGATGGTAAGGGGGAACCCATACATCTCGGTAAAAAGCGCAACGATAAAGGCGGAAAATGCGCCTAGGCTGCGCCAATCGGTAGTAGTCTTAGGCTTAATAAAACTAAAAGCGAAGAAGATGAATAGGGCGGAATTTAGTATTACCAAGACCCAAAGCCCGTACGAAGAATCGCCATGCATAACTATTTCCCCTTTCGTTCTGATCGTTGTTCTGCTTGCCTCTGTCCGTCCTCCATACCACGACGATAGGCCTCTTCCTCTGCTTGCCCAGAACTGTCCATCTTTTTGTTTTGGGGGCTGTCATTGTTGCTGTTTGAACCATGGTGGCCATGCCCTCTGTGCATAAACAGGTGCATCAAGGGGCAGAGCAGCAGGATCAGGTAGGGAAGAAAAGCAATGGCATGCGCTCTGTGCTCTGTAACAATAAAATAGCTGACGGCGATCGTCACGAAGATGGTGATGATGCCGGTTCTAGATCTCCAAAAAGATTTATTCATGGATACCTCCTCCCAGTAGAGGCGGCGCATATTTGCGCCGCCCCTGTTACGGACGTTACTTGTAATTGTTGAACACGGATGTGGAGCCGTCTTTATGCACGGTGATCACATCGTATGCGGCTTTATGGTGCCCCTCCATGCCAGGCGATCCCATTGGCATACCGGCGACGGCGATCCCTCGGATATCCGGCTTCTCTTCAAGCAGGCGCTTCACGTCTTCAGCTGGCACGTGCCCCTCGATGAAGTAGCCAGCAATAGAGGCTGTATGGCAGGAGCCTGCCGCAGGCACAACTCCTAATTTCTCCTTGATGGGTGCCAGGTTGGCCTTGTTATGAATGGTCATCTCAAAGCCATGCTGTTGCATATGATCCACCCACTTCTCGCAACAACCACAATAGGGGGATTTGTACACTTCAATGGCATCAGCGGCGACCGCGAGGGCCGGCATGGTGAGCAGACCCATAAGAAAGACCTTACTGGACAATTTAGAAAACAGAGTGTTCATCAGACACGCTCCTTATTTAAGGGTTTAAGAGATCGTTGGCACCACAGAAAGTAAACCGCAGGCACCAGTAGCAGAGTGAGTAGAACCGAGCTGACCATGCCACCTACCATCGGCGAGGCTATGCGTTGCATCACTTCTGATCCGGTCCCTGTGCCGTACATGATTGGCAACAGACCGACAATAATGGTGGCTGCAGTCATCACTTTGGGGCGCAGACGCAGCGCAGCCCCTTCGATCATTGCCTGGCGTAAGCCCTGCTTGTCTGGCCTGACCCCCTCTTTATCGCAGGCCTCCAACCAGTCCTGGTAGGCATGCTGGAGGTAAAGTAGCATCAATACACTGGTTTCGACGGCAACCCCCGCCAAGGCAATAAAGCCGACGCCCACAGCCACCGAAAAGTTGAACCCTTGCAAGTAGATAAGCCAGATCCCGCCGAGCATTGCCAACGGCAACGTCCCGAGGATGATAAATACATCACTGAAGCGCCTGTGGTTGAGGTACAGCAGTACCACTATGATCATCAAGGTGAGTGGGATCACGTAGATTAGTTTTTCCTTGGCGCGCTGCATGTATTCATATTGTCCAGACCAGGTGATCGAGTAGCCTGCAGGAACCACCAGTTGCTCCGCAACGATCATCTGTGCTTGTTCAACATAGCTGCCAACGTCGACATCTTCGATATCCACATAGGTCCAGCCATTGAGGCGTGCGTTTTCACTCTTGATCCCCGGCGGGCCTTCTTCAATATAGATATCGGCAACATCCCCCAGGGCGATGCGCTGACCGGTCGGCGTAACCACTGGCAGCTGCGCCAGGCTTTCCGGTGAGTTACGGTATGCTTGCGGATAACGCAGGTTCACCGGGTAACGCTCCAGACCTTCCACTGTCTGAGTTATATCCATGCCGCCGATCGCAGTGGCGATCACCTGCTGCACGTCTGCGATATTCAGGCCGTAGCGGGCGGCTTTGGCACGATTAATATCGACTTTGGTGTAACGCCCACCGACAACGCGTTCGGAATACGCCGACGCGGTACCGGGCACGTCTTTCAGGATCTGTTCAAGCCGTTGTCCTATCTGCTGGATCTGCTCCAGTTCAGGCCCGGCTATTTTTATCCCTACCGGGGTCTTGATCCCAGTCGCAAGCATATCGATCCGGGTGATAATCGGCATAACCCATGCGTTAGTTAGTCCGGGGAACTTCACCAAGGCATCGAGTTCTGCTTTCAGTTCATCCGTGGTGAGCCCCTCGCGCCACTCACTGCGGGGTTTTAGTTGGATAAAGGTTTCGATCATGGTCAGCGGTGCCGGATCGGTAGCGGTTTCGGCGCGTCCTACCTTGCCGAACACGTTTCTTACTTCAGGTACTGTACGGATCAGTTTGTCGGTCTGCTGAAGTAGTTCTCTCGCTTTACCAATGGAAATCCCGGCGTACGTGGTAGGCATGTACATGAGATCACCTTCATCCAGTGGCGGGATGAATTCGGTACCAATCTTGTTCACCGGCCAAAAGCCGACGAGGGTAATCAGAATGGACGCTATGATGGTTGTTTTCGGGTAACTAAGCACCGCTTTTAACAACGGCATATAACCTGCCATCAATATCCGGTTAACCGGGTTCTTGTTTTCGGCGATGATCCGCCCACGGATAAAGTACCCCATGAGCACAGGCACCAGGGTGATCGCCAGCGCTGCAGAGGCCGCCATGGCATAGGTTTTGGTAAACGCCAGAGGGGAGAACATCCTTCCTTCCTGTGCTTCCAGAGTGAAAACAGGTAGGAAGCTGACGGTGATGATCAGCAGACTGAAGAACAGCGACGGACCCACTTCGGTAGCGGCTTTCGAGACGACCTCCCAGCGGTTCTCCTTGGTAAGTGGCGTCTTCTCCATGTGTTTATGCATGTTTTCTATCATCACTATGGCGCCATCTACCATGGCACCGATAGCGATGGCGATCCCCCCAAGAGACATGATATTGGCGTTAAGCCCTTGCAGGTGCATTACAATAAAGGCGGCCAGAATCCCCACCGGGATCGTGATGATGCCAACCAGTGAGGAGCGAACATGAACCAGAAAAATAAGACAGACGGCGGCCACAACTAGAAACTCCTCCAGTAGCTTGTGCCACAGGTTGTCTACTGCACGCTTGATCAGGTCGGAGCGGTCGTAAACAGGCACGATTTCGACGCCTTCCGGCAAGCCGGCCTTCAACTCTTCCAAGCGAGCTTTAACACCGTCAATCACCTGCTGGGCGTTCTCCCCAAAGCGCATGACTATTACGCCACCAACCGTTTCACCTTCACCATTCAGTTCGACAACGCCACGACGCATCTGAGGCCCTAACTGAATATCGGCGACGTCCTTGAGCAACAGAGGCGTTCCCTGATCATTCACACCTAAAGGTATATGAGATAGATCGCCGATGCTTTTGATGTAACCGGTTGCGCGGACCATGTATTCGGCTTCGGCCATCTCCATCACCGAAGCACCCACCTCCTGGTTACCACGCTGTATCGCCATCTGGATCGCGCTTAGCGGGATCCCAAAGGCGCGCAGCTTTTCAGGATCGACCTGTACCTGATACTGCTTCACCATACCCCCTGCAGTGGCCACTTCAGAGACACCGGGCACTGTTTGCAGTTCATACTTCAGGAACCAGTCTTGCAGACTGCGTAGCTGCGCCAGATCATGCTGACCAGTGCGATCAACCAAGGCGTAGATATAAACCCAACCTACGCCGGTTGCGTCCGGACCTAGCTGGGGCCGAGCAGTTTCCGGTAATGTCGGCGCCACCTGGCTTAAATACTCCAGAACTCGGCTGCGTGCCCAGTAAAGATCGGTGTCGTCATCGAAAATCACGTAAACATAGGAATCGCCAAAAAAGGAAAAACCCCGCACAGTCTCTGCTCCGGGTACCGACAGCATGGCTGTGGTCAGCGGATAAGTGACCTGCTCTTCGACAACCTGAGGAGCTTGTCCTGGATAACTTGTTTTGATGATTACCTGGACATCGGAGAGATCTGGGATCGCATCAATCGGCGTTTGCTTGACAGCATACAGACCACCACCGATCAAGATCAGCGTCATGAACAGCACCATAAAGCGGTTGTAGATAGACCATCGGATTACTGCTGCGATCATGATTTGTCTCCCCGGCCTTTGTGCTCGCTATGACCCATACCCTTGTGTTGACTATGATCCATCTGCTCCGATGCATTGCCCATCACATGGATACCGACGATGCGGTAGCCACTCTCAATCTTGGAGATCTCAAAGTGAAGTGAGGTGCCAGGTTGTAATTGCTCAAGCTCAATAGAGTCGGCAACGTGAAAGTCCATCACCATAGCCGGCCACTCCCAGGCTTCTACTGGCTTATGATCTATAGTGACGGTTCGAACAGAGGGATTCATCGCGGTAACTAGCCCCTCAGCCCAAACGTTTTCAGATGCAGACTGCTCATAAATGGTCATGCGCATAAAGTCGGAGCTGATATTGGATTCAGAATCCAGCAAAAACTGCGCGGAGGTAACAATGCTGTCATTGGCTTCCACGCCTTTTACTATCTCCACGTCCAAATCGCTCAACCGACCTAGCTTTACTTCGACCGATTTGAACTTACCTTCGCCCAGCGCCAGCACAACGCGATCCTGTTGTCCGGTACGGATCACAGCTTCTCGGGGCACGATAAGGGTTACCTGATCGTTCTGGGTGTGGATGGCAACTCTGGCAAACATGTTGGGTTTCAGTTCCTCACTTGGATTGGCGAAACGCAGCCGAACCTTAGCGGTACGGTTGGTCGGATCCAAGGTTGGGTAGATGTAGTCGACGACTCCGGTCCATTCTTTGCTGGGAAGGTAGTCCAAACTCATGCTGACGGTATCGCCGACTGACACCAGTGTTGCCTGACGCTCAAAAACTTCAGCGGTAACCCATACTTCTTCTAGGGAGCCAATTGATAAAATGGTTTTGCCGGGTTTAACGAAGTGCCCCTCGGATACGTTCAGTTCAGCGATCACCCCAGACTGCGGTGCATAAGCGGTTACGGTGCGCGATACTTTTCGGGTCTTTACCAGTTTATCTATCTGGTTTTCAGAGACATCCAAGGCACGGAGGCGCTCTTTTGCAGAATTGATCAACGTACGTTTGTTCCTATCCAGCGCGAGCAACAGCTCTTCCTGGGCATTGACCAGTTGTGGTGAATAGATGGAGTAAATTGGCTGGCCTTTCTCGATTCGCTCGCCTTCAACTTTGATGTACAGGCGTTCCAGCCAACCTTCAACGCGTGGGTGCACGTGGGCCAGATTGTCTTTATCAAATCCGATGTAGCCCACTGTGTCGATCTGTTGGTGTAACGGTTGCTGTTCAACCTTCGCCGTGCGTACCCCCAGATTGTTCTCCACTTCCGGTGAGATTTTAATAGTTCCAGGGCTGTCGTCGGCACCACTGCCCTCCTCATAGACAGGTACCAGATCCATACCCATCGGAGACTTACCTGGCTTGTCGCGCCGGTAATTAGGATCCATAGGGGCAACCCAATAAATCGGTTGTTTTTCTACCGAGCCATTATCACCGTCCGAAGTCAGCAGAGGGCTGGACAAGTAGTGGTATCCGCCAGCGCCAATAGCCGTACCAACAGTGACCGCAACAATAAGTGCAAGTGAATTTTTCATTTAATCTGCTCCGTTAATTAAGTTCGCCAGCCAGCAGATAGTTAAGGCGAACAATCATCTTGAGACGTTCAACCTGGATCTGCAGAGCTTCAATTTTGGTATTTAATTCAGCGATATGCGCGCGCATAACCTCGGCAAAATCGCCGACATCATTGGTGTAAGCGCTTAAGGACGATTCACTCTGTTGGTGCACCTGAGGTAATAACACCTCCTGATAACGATCATCGCGCTGATTCAAGCGTTCGATCCGCGCCAATGTGGATCCCACCTCCGCACGCAGTTTTCTCAGTATCAACAGACGTTCAGTTTCAATGGCTTCGGCGCGATAGATTGCCGAAGATACCTTCTTATCCTGTCGATTATCAGTGAACAGCGGCAGGTCAAAGGTCACGCCAACCGATATAAAGTCAGAACGATTACTACCATCCGGCGCATCTTGCCTGTAGCCATAGTTTGTGTTCAGTCCCCACTCGGGTTTGTAACCCTGCTTGGAAATATCCACGTCGGTTTGGGCGATATCGATCTGTTGCCTTATCGCCAGTACGGATGGATGCTTTGCCAGTATTCCAGACAAACTTAACCAGTCACCGGGACGTACGTGAGCCAAAGGTAGAATGGCGGGGAGGTCGCCGGACAAAGGTTGAACAGCAACCTGCTGTGGTAGCCACTCCATCAATGACTGCCAGTTGCCATCGTACTGTTGCCACTGTTTGTCCAGCCGCTCATCCAGACGACCCAACTCAAGTTCCGCCCGGATAATATCGGCCTGTCGGGTTCGGTCCAGCCCGGCACCGTAAGACACTTCGGTGACCTGCACTAACTGTTCAAACGGAGTGCGGCTAGCTTCGATAAGCGCAATAGTTTGCTGCGACAGATAGACATCCAAAAAAAGTTGGCTGACGGTCATGGCGACCTGCGCTTCCCTTACTTTTCCCTGATACCCCGTCAGCTCAGCCTGCTTGCGACCTTTAAGTTGTTTGAGCTCGAGGGTGTCGCCACGGGGGAATATCTGCGATACCCCCACTTTCAACTGTGTCATAGCTTCCTGATCCAGATCGAAAGAATCAACCGGAACATTGGCTGCCGACAGTGTTATTTTCGGATCAGGCAATTGGCCTGCTGCCACGCCCTCGGCAAGAACCACCTGCTTGCGTAACTCATTGCCCTGCTGCCAAATATCTTCACTAAGGGCAGCTCTTACTACTTGATTAAGTGTTAGTTGGCCCGAGTCTTGCGCTCTTATTGGGACGGAAAGCACCAGCCCGGAGAGCACGCCAGAGAAGACCAATATCGACTTTATGGCACGGGCCGTTATGACAGACAGGTTTTCGCTTACTTGTCTGCGTATATTTGCAAATATGACCATTGCAAATCTCCAATTTTTAGATAGTAGGATAGGTATATACGTGCCGCTCCGTTACTGAATTCGGGGCAGCAGAAATGAGAGGCCAGCAGGGCTTAATTCAGCAGGCGCAGGGTCGTCAGGAAAACCGGAGGGTAACTAGTTAGTGGTGGTGCTTGTGCCGGTTGATAACAACCGAGGCTGATAAGCCTTAACATGATAGGAAACAGCTGTATACCGACGGCGATAGCCAAGGCAGCAAGGGAGACTAGCTGCCAGCCGGAATAGCTGAGCAGATTCGCCATTTCGTGCTCGCCATCGCCTTCCGCGCTACAGCACTGCATCACATGCTGAGCGTGTGATGCGGCAACGTGCTCTTGCATACTTTGATGCTGCATCGGGCTGCCCACTTCAGGCTGTGAAGCGTGTTCAAATCCCATTGGTGCCAGCTCTGAGCAAACCACACCTACGCAGAATACAAACCACACCAGCATCAAAGATGCGGTGTGGGTCGCGTATTTCTGCAAGCGGTGCATGGAAAGCAAAGCTGCCTACCTTAGGATCTTATTTGAGAGTTAATTTGAGTGAAGTCTAGACCCTCCCTTAAGGGGAAGGTCAAAGCATTTTTTGCAAAAAAGGGGGACAATGTGAACTGTGGCGCTCATTTGCTCAACTGTTCAAGGATCTCACAGGATGGCGTTTCATTATTAGCGCAGCAGTCTGCTAACTTGCTAAGCTGTTCCCGGATCATGGTCAGTCCTAGAATTTTGTCATCTATTTCGGTGATTTTCTTTTCCACCAACTCATGCACATCGGCGCTGTACCGATCCGGATTGTTAAACAGATTAAGCAGTTCCTTGCACTCTTTTACCGAGAAGTCGCTCTTACGCGCACGGCTGATCAAGCGCAATGTTGGTAGGAGGCTTTCGCTGTATTCCCGATAGCCGTTGTCGCCCCGAGCAGGTTCCGGTATTAAACCCGCACTCTCATAGTATCTAACCGACTTTACTGTCAATCCGGCAGCATCGGCAATTTCAGAAATCTTCATATTTGTCCCACCCGCTGCTGGCGTCGCTCACAAAAAGACAAGAGTGACCCTCTTTATAAAAACAACCTTGACCTTACTGTAAGGGTAAGGTCTATAGTCACATTATGCAAGTTTAACGAGGAGAGGTCCTGATGAGGTGGTTGACGGCAGTTCTGGTACTGATTGTTGTGGCACTGTTGTGGTCATTCGGACTAGTACAACTTGCTGCGGCGGTCTTGCTCTTCGGGGGTTTTGTACTGGCGTTGGCCAGACAGATCCGATCTCCCAGTCGGTGTTGCAGTAGCGCCAAAACCACCAGCTGCGGGCCTGGGAGGAAGCAAAATACCGACACTGGAGTGCAACATGAATCCAGAAATTAATTCTCCAAACGCGAGTAGCCCAGTGAAGGCGAGGACGGACCCTATTCACGAACTAATTATCGAAGGTGCCGGATGCGCCAGTTGTGTGGGCAAAATTGAGAAGGCTTTGAAGCAGGTGCGTGGCGTTGAAAATGCCGATATGAACTTTGCGCAACGTACGGTAACAGTCACGGGGAATGCAGACACTGCAGGGCTGATCGCAGCCGTCGAGGGTGCGGGATACAACGCCAGGCAGCTGGGCGGTGGCGCTAATGACGACGAGTTGGAGCAGAAAGAGAAAGCCGATTGGGCTTATTACAAGCGCCTGATGCGGGAGATGGCCATCGCTTTGTCACTCGGGATCCCCTTGATGATTTACAGCCTGGTTGTGGGCGAGATGACGGTCGCTACCACCGTTGAACGACTTGTTTGGTTAGTGGTTGGTTTGCTCACACTTGGGGTTATGGTTTTTTCCGGAAAGCACTTTTATATCGGCGCCTGGAAATCGCTGAAAAATCACAGTGCCAATATGGATACCCTGATCGCGCTGGGAACCGGCGCTGCCTGGCTCTATTCCATGGTGGTGATAATGGCACCTTCGTTATTGCCGGAGATGGCGCGGCATGTTTACTTCGAAGCCACCGCGATGATCATCGGCCTGATCAATCTAGGGTTGGCATTGGAGCTGAAGGCCCGGGGTCGCACGTCTGCGGCGATCAAGCGCCTGGTTGGTCTGCAGGCGAAAACCGCCCGTGTGGTCCGAGATGGACACGAGCTGGATATAGCTATAGAGCAGGTGCTTAAAGATGATGTAGTCAGGGTTCGACCCGGTGAAAAGCTGCCTGTCGATGGCGAAGTGCTGGAAGGACACAGTGCCATCGACGAATCCATGTTGACCGGTGAACCGATGCCAGTTGAGAAAGCCAGGGGGGATGAGGTGGCGGCCGGCACCTTGAACAAAAACGGTACCCTGTTATTTCGTGCCACCCGGGTAGGCAAAGATACCGCGCTGGCTCAGATCATTAACATGGTCAAACGGGCGCAAAACTCCAAGCCGCCAATTGGCCGCTTGGCCGATGTGATCTCAGCTTACTTTGTTCCGGCTATCATGATCATCGCTGTTTTGAGTGCACTGGCCTGGCTGAATTTTGGCCCTGCCCCGGCGGTTGCATTCGCTGTCGTCTCTGCCACCACGGTGCTGATCATAGCCTGCCCCTGCGCGTTGGGATTGGCAACACCGATGTCAGTCATGGTTGGTGTAGGCAAGGCCGCCGAGGCAGGTGTGTTGATCCGCAATGGCGAAGCCCTGCAGACGGCATCCAAGATCACTGCGATGGTGCTGGATAAAACGGGCACTATCACCCAGGGAAGCCCCAAAGTCACAGATATCATTGTGCTGGAACAGGAAGCTGACGCGCCGGAAGAATCTGCCATATTACGCTGGGCAGCCAGTTTAGAAGCTGGTTCTGAGCACCCCTTGGCCCTGGCGATTGTAGACTCTGCCAAATCCCGCGGACTTTCGCTGGATAAGGTGACAGGCTTCAATGCCATCGCCGGGCATGGCATCGAAGGCAGAGTTGGTAAGCGTGCGTTGCTATTTGGCAATGATAAGTTGATGGCACAGCGCGATATCGATATCCAGCCTCACATCGGAACGATTCAGGCATTGGCAGCAGAAGCCAAAACTCCGATGTACCTGGCGGTTAATCAGAAATTGTTGGCGATTATTGCGGTTTCAGATCCACTCAAGCCGGATTCAGTCACCGCGATCAACAGGCTGAAGCAAGCCGGGGTCCGGGTAGTAATGTTGACCGGTGACAACCAGGCAACCGCGAGAGCTGTGGCTGCACGGGCCGGGATCAGTGAATTTGTTGCTGAAGTACTGCCACAAGACAAAGCCAACAAGGTGATCGAACTACAGCAGCAGGGCGAGATCGTCGGCATGACCGGCGATGGGATCAATGACGCACCGGCACTGGCTCAATCCAACGTGGGATTTGCTATCGGCACCGGCACAGATGTGGCGATAGAAAGCGCCGATATAACCCTGATGCGGGGCTCGCTGCATGGACTGGCGGATGCTATTGAGGTAAGCAAGGCTACCTTGCGCAATGTTAAGCAAAACCTGTTGGGCGCCTTTATCTATAACGCGGCCGGCGTGCCAATCGCTGCCGGTGTGCTTTATCCCCTGTTTGGTTTGCTGCTCAGCCCGGTAATTGCAGGCGCGGCGATGGCCCTTTCCTCGGTCACCGTGGTGACCAATGCTAACCGTTTGCGGTTTTTTAAACCGCAGGTATCGAACTACCAATCAGAGGAGGTCTGAGCATGCTGCTGGTTAACCTATTTGGCCTTGCCCTGATTGGCCTGATCATCTGGTGGTTCTGGCTGTACCGGCCAGAGCAAGTGGATGCTGATTCGACAGCGATCACCGTGCGGGTGGAACATGGTGTTTATCAGCCGGCGCATATTCATCTCCCCCCGGATCAGTCATCTGTACTCAGCTTCGAACGTGTGGACGAGTCTCCCTGTGCCGAAATGGTGCTGTTCCCGGAGCTGGAGATCTCCGAAAGCCTGCCTGTGAACCGGGTGAAGACCATTCGGATCCCGCCACTGAAATCAGGTGAATACGAATTTCACTGCCAGATGCAGATGTACCGCGGCAAGTTAATCGTTTCGGATTAACCAAGCAGCGGTGGTTTGGACTGCATTTGGTCTTTAATAATCGAGTAAGAGTTGGGAGGGCATATGAAGATCAACGCGATGAAACTTGGGCTGGCAGCGGCTCTGGATCCTCCGTATTTACTATGAGTATTTCGGCTAATTCATTGATAGAGCTAGTGTCCAGTGAACATAGAAAAATCCTCGGTAGGGGAAAAGTAAGGCAAAACCAGCAGAACCCTTTCCAGCCTTTATTGATTTTCCAGAGAGGATTTATCAAGTTACCCTTATGACCGCTACTGGCACTGTTCACCCAGTCGACGGCACAAGAAATCTTCGGAATTAATTCCATAACTGATCCGGGCGAATAGCGTTCATTCTGGTCTACAAGGCTTTGGATAGAGCCGTTCTATACGATTGACTAATTCAGTAATTAAAGAATTAATTCTGGTACGGAAAATCCATTTGATTACGAATCTCCGACCATCCATCGAGCTATCAAATGTTAAGTAAGCAAGATCCTTATTAGCAGTCACAATCAACCTTGGCTTTACAACCACCGTCTGACGTCTCTAATGTAGTCAAGATACATTAGCCCAAACTTGCTTTTCAGCAGGCGTTCTTCGGATAAAATTTGAAACCGAGTGATATATGTGGAGAACCCATACACAAGCACTAATGCAATAAAGCTGCCGAGGTATAACCCCCATCCCGTTAAACACAGTGCCATACCCAAATACATCGGATTGCGTGTAAATCTATAGATGCCAGAGGTAACCAATTGGCTAGAGGCATCTGGGGTTCGCGGGTCGATCGTTGTCTGGTGGCTTCTAAACACCTGTACGCCACGAAAAATGACAATCAATCCCGCCAAAACACAAAACCATCCTGCTATTTTAATTTCTAGTACATCATACGATAGCTGACCTGTTGCCTTCGCAGCCAAAAACATAAAGCTGGCTGTCGATAACATCACAATGATTGGTGGAACCTTTAGCTCCAAACCAGTTAAATACGACATGCTGACACCTCTTCCTTTGCTACATTAGCTGAGCCCATGTTAAAACCTCTAGTCACTAGAGGTTCAAGCGCTATTTTTAACCAAGGTAAAAATGGAACGAAAAAAATCATCGGCATTAATGTCAATTGGCCAACTGTCCAAAATGACTAACGTAAAGGTGCCCACCATTCGTTACTATGAACAGCAACAGTTAATTATTGCGGCTTGTCGTTCTGAGGGGAATCAACGCCAGTACTCTGAACAAGAGTTCCAGAGGCTGACATTCATCAAACATGCAAGGGACTTGGGGTTTTCGCTAGATGACGTGCGACAGCTCATTTCACTTGATCACCAGCCTCATCGCTCATGTGAAAGCGCACACACAATTGCCGCTCAACATTTGAATTCTGTTCGCTCTCGTTTAACGCGTCTGAGGCGGCTAGAACATGAGCTCGAACGAGTTGTTTCGCTGACTGATAGTGGGATGAATGACCAGTGTTCCGTGATTAAAGCGCTTGCTGACCATTCGCAGTGTGAGGACGAACACTAGAGCTTAAGCAAATAGATTGCCTGCCGCTTCGAGATGAAACGGCAGGTCTCTCTATTATGACATCTCGCGTATCTTGCCTTGCGAGAACCAAGCAAACAGCACTGGCAATACAAAGAGTGTAAGTAGGGTTGCAGTGACTAAACCCCCGACAATAACCGTAGCCAGCGGCTTTTGGATCTCAGCACCAACCCCATTTGAAAGCAACATCGGGATGAGTCCCAAAGCAGAGGTCATCGCGGTCATTAATACAGGTCTAAGCCTTGAGAGCGCACCATCAAACACTGCACTTTCAATAGATAAACCGTCACTAATTCGTTGATTGATACTTTCAACCATCACCACCCCATTCAGCACCGCCACACCGAACAGTGTGATGAACCCGACGGAGCTAGGTACAGATAAGTACTGACCTGAAAGCCACAAGGAGAACACACCACCAATAACAGCCAGTGGCACATTGACGAGAATCAACATGGCTTGCCCCACCGAAGCAAACGTGAAGTACAACAGCAGTGCAATTAAACCAAGTGATAGTGGCACCACGAGAGACAAGCGCTGCTGTGCTCGCTGTTGGTTCTCATACTGACCTCCGATATCAATTGAGTAGCCGGTAGGTAACGTAACTTCTTTGGCGATAGTCTCTTGAATATCAGCTACCACACTGCCCATATCTCGACCATGGACATTGGCTTGTATCACTACCCGGCGCTGAACATCATCTCGGCGCACTTGGGGTGGACCAGACGCTACCGACACCTCTGCCACGTCACCCAATCGTACCCATGCGCCGGAAGGAGAGCGTAAACGAAGTTCGGCGATATGCTCTCTATCCTGGCGAAACGTTTCTGCTATCCGCACATAAATATCATATCGTTCATTACCGTTGATGATTTGTCCTGCATCCACGCCTCCAAGACCATCACTAACTAACGCCATCACATCCTCAACATCCAGCCCATATCGTGATAGCGCGCGGCGATTAGGTTTCACAACCAATTGAGATTCTCCTACGATTTGCTCCATGGCAACGTCACGAGTACCCGCAACTTCTTTAACTGCGGTTTCTATGGCTTGCCCTTTCTGTGCTAACACGGCCAGATCAGGACCAAAGAGTTTAATCGCGAGTTGTGCTTTTACCCCGGAGAGTAACTCGTCGACCCGAGTGGCAATTGGCTGAGAGAAGTTGAATAGAAGACCTGGGTGTTGCTCAAGCTTCTGTTCCATAAGGGCTTGCAGTTCATAGCGGTTGTCTGCACTTGTCCATTCAGTAACAGGCTTTAATCCAATATAAATCTCTATGTTATTAACAGGCTCAGGATCACCACCAATTTCGGCTCGGCCAATGCGAGACAAGGCATAAGTCACTTCAGGAAATTTCATCAAAATAGCTTCTAACTTGGGCGCAACCTCCAGCGCTGTATTCAGGCTTGATGATGGCGCTAATGTTACCCGCAGGTTGATAGTGCCCTCTTCAAGTTCTGGTACAAACTCCGTTCCCAAACGCGGGATAACAACGGCTGTCGCCACAACCAAGAAAACCGCCACACTGACGACAGCCCGACGGTGATTTAACCCCCAACGAAGGACAACTCTGTATGCGCGTTCAAGAGGTTGCAGCACGAAGCTTTGCCGCTCTCTCACACCATTTCTGAATAGATATGTCGCAAGCGAAGGCACAACCACCAGCGCAACGAACACTGCTGCCAACATGGCCAGCATGATGCTAACCGCCATGGGTTGAAAGAGCTTAGCCTCTACTCCCTCAAAGCTGAATAGTGGCATGAATACCACCAAGATAATTGCTGTCGCAAAGAAGATGGGGCGTGCCACTTCTCGACCAGCTTGCTGAAGTCTTAAAGCAATACCGGCTTTATTTTGATCGTTGCTAGTGACAACCTTGACCAAACTATCTGACCTGGAAGCTCTTTCTTCATCATGCTCCGCATCAGGGTGACTCAAGTGCTTAAACATGTTTTCTACCATTACCACTGAGCCATCTACCAGCATACCGATTGCAACGGCGATCCCACCTAGTGACATTAGGTTGGCCGAGATACCACACCAGGCCATCACCATTAATGCGATACCAATTGAGATGGGAATGGAGATCAGAACCAGCAATGTAGCCCTAAGATTCATCAGGAACAGTGCCAGTATCACCACAATAAGAATGAACGCCAGTAGCAGTGCATTTACTACCGTCTGTACAGCTTGAGAGATCAGATCGGCCTGGTCATAGAAAGCTTGAAAATGGACACCTTCAGGTAATGCCTGATTGATGCGCTCAACCCTGCTATTTATTCCGTCGATGGTCGCTTTGGTGTTTGCCCCCATACGCTTGAGAACGATCCCTGATACAACTTCGCCGAGAGATTCGATAGTTCCATCTTCAGCTTTGCGGGTCATTGTCACAGCGCCTTGCCGGATCTCTCCACCCAACATCACGTCAGCAACATTAGCCACTGTGACCGTCACACCTTCAATGGTTTTAACAGGTACTTGTTTAAGTTGCTCCAGTCCAAGCTCTCCTGAGGCGACCCAACCAGTTCCTCTTATCACGAGTTGTTCTTGGCCACGGTTCATGTACCAGCCACCGACATTGGTGTTATTTCGTTCGAGTGCAGCGATTACATCATCTTGTGAAAGCTCGTAAGCGAGCAGTAGCGAGGGATTCAAATTCACTTGATACTGGCGAACTTCGCCACCGAACGAGAGTACATCTGTCACCCCCTCAGCCGGAATAAGAAGCAGTTTTACTACCCAGTCGTTAAGGCTGCGTAGCGCCATGGCATCAAGTCCAGAGTCTGGCTCAGCCACCAATAAGTACTGATAGACCTGCCCCAAACCGGAGGTATTCGGTCCCATTTCAGGCGTACCCACACCCTCAGGAATTAGCTCTTTTGCGGCTTGCAGCCTTTCAAACACCAATTGTCGAGCAAAGTATATGTCGGTGCCTTCTTCAAATACGACAGTCACGCCAGACAGCCCTGTTTTTGAAATAGAACGCACCTCCTTTACATCGGGCAGCGCATACATAACCGCTTCAATCGGGTAAGTAATAAGTTGCTCTACTTCTTCCGCCGCCAACCCGGGAGCCTCGGTGTTCACTGAGACCTGAACATTCGTGACATCAGGGAATGCATCCAGATTTAACTTAGGGATCAAGAAGATAGTGCTGACGATAAGCACAGCAAGGGCGATAAGTACCAACAACCTGTTGGCCACAGCCCAATCAATGATTCGATTAAACATTGGGACTCCAGTCGTTTAGTGGTTGTGGGGATCAAAGCCGCCTTTGGCGATCTGTGAAGCAACAAAAAATGCACCCTTGGTAACCACCCGAGTGCCCGGCTTAATGCCAATAATTTCGCGTACTTGCCCGTAGGACTCTCCCAACTCTACTTCTTGAGGAAGAAACTTCCCTGGATGATCTTCGACAAAAACAGTCCAGTCTCCATGTGTATCTCGCATCAATGCGGATTCAGGCACTGCAATGACTGAATTTGGCGAGCGAAAACTGAAAAACACTTCAGCAAATTGACCAGGGTGAAGCTGATGAGAAACATTCTCTACGAGTAATCGCACAAGACGTGTTCGTGTGACAGGGTCTATCGTATGGCCTTCTTGGGATACAGTGGCTTCTAGCCGTATACCTGCACTCACCACTTCTGCTTTTGCTCCGGCATCTAAGGAAAGGGCTAGGTTGGGAGGTAGATGGGCTTCTACCCATAGCTGCTTTTCGTCGGCAATCAGAATGAGTGGTTCGCCCGCCTCAATACGCTGCCCTTGCTCAAATTTGTCAGCCAAAACTGAGCCATCGATTTCAGCCCGAAGGGTATACTCCCCTAATGATGGCGTGTTCTGCGCTTTCAAACTTTCTAAATCACTTCCCGATAGTCCATATGCCAACAAGGTTGCTTGCACTGCTTCAAGATTCGATTTTGCTTCAATGTACCGTTGAGCTCCGACAGTTTTCTTTCCTAACGACTTAACTCTTTGCCATTCAGGCCATGCGGTACGAAATTGAGATTGAGAGGCGGCGACACTTTCACTAAAAAGAGTGACAAGCGCCTGTCCTTTCTTCACATGTTCACCCAAAGCTACATGCCGGCTCAGAACCAAGGAGGGAACGCGGGGAGATACGCGATAGCTTGTGTAGCCATTTGTCAGTACTTCACCCGGCGCATAAAGCTGATAATCAATTTGCCTAGCCTTAAGCGGTTCGACAACTATGTTAGCCAGTGCCAATTGCTCCTGGCTCAGTATTGCAGCCCCTTCTGTGCCATGATCTTCATCTACAATGTCAGCCTCAAGCTCTGTTTCATGCTCATGCTTATCATCTTTTTCATGTATATGTTCATCATGCGCTTCGTGGTCATGTTCCTCATTATCATTTTCACCTGGCAGGTGGGGGGCTTGGTGTTTCTCGTGGCTCTCAGTTGGTGGAGATTCATTTGTGTGTTCATACTTTGTCTCAGATGCCGATAAAGCCGCTGAACTGAGCAAGCCTGCGATCAAAAAAGTGGTAAGTTTTATATTCATTAATATGGTCCTACGCTTAGTTCACAGGCTGGATGAGAGTGGTTAACTGACCGGACTGATAGAGTGCTTCTGTTAGTGCAAGCTGCGCTTGTTTTTCGAGCTCTATACCTGCGAGTAGGCTCTCGGTACGTTGGTTTAATGCCGATAAATAGTTAGGTGTTGAGAGGTCTCCACTTTGCCATTGGCGCTCTAACAGCTTTTCACTGTTCTCAACGCGATTGGCCAAAAGGTCTTCCCATGCCTTGAGGTGGTACTCGTAACGTTTCCAACTAGCCCGCGCGGCATCCCAGTCGACACGTTGTTTTTGAAAAGTCGCTATCCACGTTGCCTCTGCTTCAAGTTCAAGGCTCTGGGCTAAACGGGTCTCTGCAGTGAAGTCATTTCGGACATGAAGCGGAACCGAGACCGTCAGTCCGACCAAGCTGTCGCCGCCGTCACGACCGGCATTTATCCCAAATGTAGGATCAGCTTTGGCAGCTCTGCGAGCGGATTCAGTGTTCTCTTTTAGAGAACGCCAAGCGGCTTCTGTGCTAGCAACCAACGGGTGGAGCCTTAGCCGTTCATCGTTGGACACGGGAATAGTTGATGGCCAAAACGACTCAGGAAGCCCGCCCCTTGATTTTGTCCATTTTGGTAGTAGTTCTCGAAGCCGAACTTCAGCTTGTAACAAGCTAGACTCTACCTCTGCGACTTGCGTGATTTGCTGTGATAACGATAAAAATGTCAGCTCAGCATCAACAGTCCCTAGGTCACCAGACTTTTGTCGAGTGTCGAGCAGTTCAAGCATCGAATAGAATTGTGCTTGCTGCGCTTTAGCTATACGGGCTGCCAGATTAGCGCTATGCCATTGAACCAAGGCAGCAACAACCTCAGCCGTTTTATC